>NC_022584.1:996283-1328378 GCF_000479335.1 Streptococcus ilei | reverse complement strand
CGCTTTGACATGGGGCGTTACTACACAGAGACGGTCTATGAAGACAATCGCTTTGTCGTCTATAAAAACCCTCATTCCTTCCCTTTGGCCTATGGGACGAATTCCCTTGTGAAGAACATTCAGTTTGGGGCCAACAATGCTTTTGCCAATCAAAACATTATCTTGAACTCTATGGAAGGACATCAAAAGAATACAGGCGATTATGTAGAGTATTTCAAACCCTTGGCCTTTACTGGGATTGAAACGGAGAATTTAATAGAAGAAAAGGTCAACAAGGAGACAGGAGAGGCCATCTATCGACGGGCAGATTCTTCTAAAGAAGGCATTATCCGTTATAAGATCATTCCACGTTCCAACAATACCTATTACTTCTTTGTGCCGGCGTCCTTGATTCCTAAGCAAGATTATTCTGTCCTGGTCAACAATAAATGGCTACCAAATAGTAAGACCTTTACCCAAAGGCAAATATGGCAGTTGACGGACATGGCCGAAAATCAAGAGTCGGTGATTGAGTTCCGCTTTAGAGCGGATACCATCGACATGAGTCAGGCGGGTGTCTATCGGGCAGAGCTGGATCAGATCCAAGAAGTACTTGAGAAGCGCAAGCAGCAGGGTCTGAAGGTGACCAAGTTCAGTAATACTCATATCGAGGGCGATGTCACCATTACGGATGATAGTGATGTCATGATGACCTCCATCCCATACAGTGCCGGCTGGCAGGTGAAAGTGGATGGTCAATCCGTCCCAACCGAAAGAGCCTGGAATAGCTTTCTATCTTTCCCAATCACCAAAGGGAAACATAAGGTCGAGTTTGTCTTCAAAACCAGAGGTAGCTTGATCGGTGCCCTATTGTCTATTGTCTCAGTTGTGAGTCTCGTCGTCATTAGAAAAAGATGGGAAGAGGAGCATGCTTAAGTTTCCTCAGTGAGGAATAGATTTCTTAAAAGAGGCTAGGACAAAAGTCCTAGCCTCTCAATTGTCTTTGGATTGTCGAGCAAGACGCAGTGGTTGAGTGGGCTCTAATACGCTGATTTCATCAGCTTTTACAGCCCTACTCAACTGTGCGGAGGTGGGACGACGAAATCGAATTCTAACGAATTACCGATTTCTGTCCCACTCTCTTTTCTATATAAAGGATGAAAATGTGTCAAAAAAATGAATAATAAAAAAATGGACTAAATGGGAAAAAAAGTAAAAAAATGTTAAAAAATAGAGGGAAACTTCGTCTGAATATTCAGAAAGTTTTACGATAAGTAACAACTTTGATATAATTAGTTGACGGAGATGAACAAGTTTGATAACATTTGTTATGTATCAAACAATAAAAATATGAAAAAGGAGATACAAATAAATGAAGGAAATGTTTAATAGACGTCAGCGCTTTTCTTTGCGAAAGTATAGCGTTGGCGTTTGTTCTGTATTACTAGGGACAGCGCTTTTTGCTGTCGGAGCTCCGACAGTAGCTGCGGATGGAGTTAGTGCGTCTACTGACACAAGCAAGGAAACTGTAGAAAGCGTTCAACCCGAGGCTGACCAAGCGCCTCAAGATACTGCTACTACAGCTCCAGGTGAGACTTACGCTCAGGGAGCACCTGCACCTAAAGTGGAGCTTCCAAACCCTGCTTTAGCAGCTGAGGCAAAAGCTGCGACTGAAACTCCAGCCGCACCTGAAGCAAAACCAGCTGTAGAAGCAACTCCAAAAGCAGAAGTGGTTGCAAAACCAGCAGTTGCTGAAGCAGGTGTTACTGCAGAAGAAACTGCCAAACCAGCAGAAAAAGCTGAAGAAGCAAAACCAGCTGCACCTGAAGTAAAACCAGCAGCTGAAGCAAAACCAGCTTCACATGAATCAAACAAACCAAGAGTACGTAATCGTCGTGCTGTTACTAACGAAGCTGTTACTGGAGACCACAACTCTAACCCAGTAGCAGTAAGCACTTACTTAAAAGATGGGGAAAAAGTAACTCCAGAAATTAAAGATGCTAATGGGGCAACTGTAAGCTCTCAACCTGTACCAGCTGGGTACGCAAGAAAAGAAGGAGATGTGTATACTTACAGTATCATAGACCTTACTCGCTTCAATGAGAGATATAATACAAATTATTATACCCGTGCGTATAAAAGATTTGATGATTCTACAGAAACAACTGTTGAATTAATTGATAAAACTACTGGTAATGTAGTAGAAACTAGAACTCTTTCTGCGTCAAGCGGTATTCAAAAATTCACAACTACAACTGCGGCCTCTAATGGTCAATTAACTGTGAAATATGATTACGACAAAGGTTTAGGAGCAGGAGCTGGTAAAACTGACGAACCATTTATTCAATTTGGTTATGAAGTTGGTGCTAGTATTCAAGCTTTAGTAAATCCAAAAAATGAAGCTGAACAAAAATTATATCAAGATGTTTATAACGCTCGTACATCAACTGATATTATTAACGTTGTGGAACCAGCTTATAACGGTCGTACAATTACTGATTCAAACGCTAAAATTCCAAAATTTGTCGAAAAACCGACTTACTATAGAGTAGTCGATAAAAATAATGCTACATTCAATGCAAATAAAACTGATGTAACAGTTCAAGACTACGTACCAAATGGTAATGAAGTTGATTTAGCTAAATATGCAACTAAAGCTATGGAAGGACAACATTTCACAGCGTCTGGTGAGCGTCAATTTGATGGATACAAACTTTACCAAACAGCAAATCCAGATTCGACAACTGGCTTTGTAAGTCGTCCTTACGTAGTTGGTACTAAATTCATGGACGCTGAGCGTGCAGGAATTAAACGGATTAAAGAAATCGTAGGTGAAGATGGATCAGTAGTAGTTCGTGTTTATCTTCTTGATCCAAAACAACAAAGTAAACGTTCTGATGGCACATTGGAAACAGATGGCTACATGTTGTTAGCAGAAACCAAGCCGATTAAACCAGGTGATTATAACAAACAAGAATTAGCAGTTAAGAAATCACCACTTCACACCATTCCTTTCACAGATAGTAAAGGTGTAAACTATCCAGACGGGAAAGAAGTTTCATTTGACTTCCAAACAGCTGCTGGATACACACCGAAGAAGACTGTCTTCGTTCCATTCTTGGGAGATAACATTGGTCACCTTTCACCAAATAGTCAATTAACAAATGGTGCATATGTACAAATTGGTACAAACGTTGACTTATTAAACTCGTTAACACCATATAAACCGACTGTTTACTACTATGTAAAACAAGAGCCAGTCGAAGTTACTCCAGAAGTTGAAAAACAATTGGAAGGACGTGTACTTGTTGACGGTGAGTTTACTTTCAAGTTAACAGAAAAGAGCAGCAGCCCTGATAAACATGAAGAAACAGTTACCAATAAAGATGGTAAAGCTACATTTAGCAAACTTACCTTTAACAAAGTTGGTACTTACACTTACACAATCACTGAGACTCCAGGTTCAGATGCAAACGTTGAATACGATGCAATGACTGTTACCATGACTGTTAAGGTAACTGAAAATGCTCAAGGTGATTTACAAGCTACTGTTAAATACAGTGCTGAAGGTGGATTCAAGTCAGGTGATGAAGATAAAATCTTCAACAACTATGTTGTAGCACCAGTTAAGACTAAGTTTGACTTCAGTAAGAAATTGGCTGGACGTGAACTTAAAGACGGAGAATTCAACTTTGTTCTTAAAGATTCAAGAGGTCAAGAAGTTGAAACTGTTGCCAACAAAAAAGATGGTACAGTGACATTTACTGAATTGTCATTTGACAATACGAAAATTGGCACACATACCTATACTGTAGAAGAAGTTATTCCAGCAACGAAAGAAGTTGGTATGACTTACGATACGATGAAGGCAACTATTACAGTTAAGGTTGCTAAGAACGGTCATACACTTACTACAGTAACAAGCGTATCATCAACTGGTGGTGTAGATGATAACGGAGCATCAACTGATGGTAAGGAAGATAAAGTATTCAACAACAAAATCACTCCTCCGGAAACACCTGAGTTCCAACCAGAAAAATTCGTCCTTAACAAAGAAAAATTTGACCTAACAGGTACAAAATTAATGGACGATGACGATGAGCTTCAGGATGAGTACACAGAAACAAATGCAAATCCATATGCTGATCAAACCAAGAACAACGAAGCAGAAAACATCAATACCAAGACTGTTAACCGCGGTGATAAATTAGTTTACCAAGTATGGTTGGATACTAAGAACTTCACTGACAAGAACAACATCCAATCTGTAGGTATCTCTGATACATACGATGCAGATAAATTGACTGTTAACAGTGCTGATATCAAGGCTTATGACAGCGAAACAGGAGTTGATGTAACATCTAAATTTGATATTACAGTATCTAACGGAGTCATTACAGCTACATCTAAATCTTCTATGAACAAATCTTTAGGTGATGCTGATAACACTCAAGTTATCGACACCACTAAATTTGCATTTGGTCGCTACTACAAATTCGATATCCCAGCAACTGTTAAAGAATCAGTAGCAGGTGGAGTAGACATCGAAAACAAAGCCAACCAAATCGTTCACGTATACAACCCAGTAAGCAAATCTGTAGAAACTCCAGAAAAACCAACTCAAAAACGTGTGAACAGTGTACCAATCACTGCAGAATTCAACTTCACAAAACGTTTGGAAGGTCGTGCGCTTAAAGCTGGCGAATTTACATTTGAGTTGAAAGACAGCGACAATGTTGTGATTGCGACTGTAACCAACGATGCAGATGGTAAGATTAAATTCTCTCCAGTAGAGTACACAAATAAAGCTGGTGAAAAAGTCACTGCCCTTAAATACAAGAAGGGTCAAGAAGGTACTTACACTTACTCTGTAACAGAGGTTAAAGGTGCAGACGCTACTGTCACTTACGATACTATGAAGGCAGAAGTAACTGTAACAGTATCTCACGACGGTACAGCTAAAGCATTGGTTGCTGACGTAACTGAACCAGCTGACAAAGAGTTTAACAATACAGTAACTCCTCCAACAGAACCTAAGTTCCAACCAGAGAAGTATGTATTGAATACAGCTAAATACTCAATCACTGATAACAAACTTCTTGATGATGATGCTGAGTTGACTGATAAATATGGTGAAACAAATACTGATCCATATGTTGATGGAACTTCAAACAACGAAGCAGAAAACATCAATACCAAGACTGTTAACCGCGGAGACAAGATCTACTACCAAGTATGGTTGGATACAACTAAATTCTCAGCTAACAACAAAGAAAACGTTCAATCAGTAGGAATCACTGATGACTTCGATGAAACAAAAGTTGATGTAAATTCTACTAAGATCAAAGCTTACGACTCAGTAACTGGTGACGATGTAACAAACAAATTCGATATTAAAGTTGAAAATGGTGTAATGACTGCAACCCTTAAAGCTGGCTTCACTAAGTCATTGGGTGATGCAGAAAATACTCAAATCATTGACACAACTAAGTTTGCATTTGAACGTTACTACAAATTCGATATCCCAGCAACAGTTAAAGCTGATGTACCAGGTGGAGCAGACATCGAAAATACTGCAGCTCAAGTAGTGAACTACTACAACCCAATAAGCAAGACTGTTGAAAAACCAAACAAACCAACTGAAAAACGTGTAAACAACGTACCAATCTCAGTTGAATTCAACTTCACTAAGAAATTGGAAGGCCGTGAGTTGAAAGCTAACGAATTCAGCTTCGTTCTTAAAGATTCAACTGGTAAAGTTGTTGAAACAGTAAGCAACGATGCGGCAGGAAACGTTAAGTTCTCAACTCTTACATTCAAGAAGGGTCAAGAAGGCGTTCATAACTACACAGTAGAAGAAGTTAAAGGAAACGACGCAACCGTTACCTACGATACTATGAAAGCAAATGTAACCATCACAGTTTCACACGATGGTACAGCTAAAGCTCTTGTGGCAAATCTTGGAGATATTGCAGATAAAGAGTTCAACAATACAGTAACTCCTCCAACAGAACCTAAGTTCCAACCAGAGAAGTATGTATTGAATACAGAGAAATACTCTATCACTGATAACAAGCTTCTTGATGATGATGCTGAGTTGGCAGATAAGTACGGAGATACAAATACTGATCCATATGTTGACAAAGCTAACAACAACGAAGCAGAAAACATCAATACCAAGACTGTTAACCGCGGAGACAAGATCTACTACCAAGTATGGTTGGATACAACTAAATTCTCAGCTAACAACAAAGAAAACGTTCAATCAGTAGGAATCACTGATGACTTCGATGAAACAAAAGTTGATGTAAATTCTACTAAGATCAAAGCTTACGACTCAGTAACTGGTGACGATGTAACAAACAAATTCGATATTAAAGTTGAAAATGGTGTAATGACTGCAACCCTTAAAGCTGGCTTCACTAAGTCATTGGGTGATGCAGAAAATACTCAAATCATTGACACAACTAAGTTTGCATTTGAACGTTACTACAAATTCGATATCCCAGCAACAGTTAAAGCTGATGTACCAGGTGGAGCAGACATCGAAAATACTGCAGCTCAAGTAGTGAACTACTACAACCCAATAAGCAAGACTGTTGAAAAACCAAACAAACCAACTGAAAAACGTGTAAACAACGTACCAATCTCAGTTGAATTCAACTTCACTAAGAAATTGGAAGGCCGTGAGTTGAAAGCTAACGAATTCAGCTTCGTTCTTAAAGATTCAACTGGTAAAGTTGTTGAAACAGTAAGCAACGATGCGGCAGGAAACGTTAAGTTCTCAACTCTTACATTCAAGAAGGGTCAAGAAGGCGTTCATAACTACACAGTAGAAGAAGTTAAAGGAAACGACGCAACCGTTACCTACGATACTATGAAAGCAAATGTAACCATCACAGTTTCACACGATGGTACAGCTAAAGCTCTTGTGGCAAATCTTGGAGATATTGCAGATAAAGAGTTCAACAATACAGTAACTCCTCCAACAGAACCTAAGTTCCAACCAGAGAAGTATGTATTGAATACAGAGAAATACTCTATCACTGATAACAAGCTTCTTGATGATGATGCTGAGTTGGCAGATAAGTACGGAGATACAAATACTGATCCATATGTTGACAAAGCTAACAACAACGAAGCAGAAAACATCAATACGAAGACTGTTAACCGCGGAGATAAATTAGTTTACCAAGTATGGTTAGATACAACTAAATTCTCAGCTGACAACAAAGAAAATATCCAATCTGTAGGAATCTCTGATAACTACGATGAGGCTAAATTAGAACTTGATGTTACTAAGATCAAAGCTTATGATTCAGTATCTGGTAATGATGTAACAGATAAATTTGATATCGTTGAAAACAACGGTGTGATCACTGCAACTCTTAAAGCTGGCTTCACTAAGTCACTTGGCGATGCAGAAAACACTCAAGTGATCGACACAACTAAATTCGAATTTGGACGTTACTACAAGTTTGATATCCCAACAACAGTTAAACAAACAGTTAAAGCTGGTGTAGATATCGAAAACACTGCTGCACAAGTAGTCAACTACTACAACCCAACAACTAAGAAGGTTGAAACTCCAGAAAAACCTACTCAAAAACGTGTTAACAACGTACCAGTACCAGTAGAATTCAACTTCACTAAGAAATTAGAAGGTCGTGAACTTAAAGATCAAGAATTCAGCTTCACACTTAAAGATGCTGACGGTAAAGTTCTTGAAACAGTTAAGAACGACGCTGACGGAAAAGTTAAATTCTCAGCTATTGAGTTCAAGAAAGGTCAAGAAGGAACTTACAACTACACAGTTGAAGAGGTAGTAGGAAGTGATGCAACTGTAACATACGACCCAATGGTCGCTACAGTTAAAGTTGTAGTATCTCACGATGGAACAGCTAAAGCATTAGTTACAAACGTAACAGACGCTGAAGACAAAGAGTTCAACAACCGTGTAACTCCTCCGGAAGAACCTAAGTTCCAACCAGAGAAATACGTTGTTTCTGAAGAGAAATTCGATATCACAGGCGACAAGCTCGTTGATGATGACAAAGAATTGGCAGACAAGTACGCAGATACAAATGCGAACCCATATGCGGACGATGCATCAAACAACGAAAAAGAAAACTTGAACACTAAGACTGTGAAACGTGGCGACAAGTTGGTTTACCAAGTATGGTTGGATACAACTAAATTTGACGCAGCTAACAAGGACAACATCCAATCAGTAGGAATCTCTGATAACTACGATGAAACTAAGTTGGATCTTGATTCTACTAAGATCAAAGCCTACGACTCAGTAACAGGTGCAGAAGTAACAGATAAATTCGATATCGCTGTGGACAACGGTGTGATCACTGCAACTCTTAAAGATGGCTTCACTAAGTCACTTGGCGACGCAGAAAACACTCAAATCATTGACACAACTAAATTCGAATTTGGACGCTACTATAAATTTGATATCCCAGCAACAGTGAAAGACGATGTTGTAGCTGGTGCAGATATTGAAAACAAGGCAGCACAAGTTGTGAACTACTACAACCCAGTAAGTAAGACTGTTGAAAAACCAAACAAACCAACTGAAAAACGTGTCAACAGTGTTCCAATCTCAGTAGAATTCAACTTCACTAAGAAATTGGAAGGTCGTGAGCTTAAAGCTGGCGAATTTACATTCGAGTTGAAAGACAGCGACAATGTTGTGATCGCAACTGCAACCAACGATGCAGCTGGTAAGATTAAATTCTCTCCAGTAGAGTACACAAATAAAGCTGGTGAAACTGTCACTGCCCTTAAATACAAGAAGGGTCAAGAAGGTACCTACAAGTACACAGTAGAAGAAGTTAAAGGAACAGACGCAACCGTTACATACGATACAATGAAAGCTGTTGTTACAGTTGAAGTTCGTCATGATGGTACAGCGAAAGCCTTGATCACAAACGTGACAGATCCTGCTGATAAAGAGTTCAACAATATTGTTCGTCCTCCAGAAGAACCTAAGTTCCAACCAGAGAAATACGTTGTTTCTGAAGAGAAATTCGATATCACAGGCGACAAGCTCGTTGATGATGACAAAGAGTTGGCAGATAAGGTCGCAGATACCAATGCGAACCCATATGCGGATGATGCATCAAACAACGAAAAACAAAACTTGAACACCAAGACTGTGAAACGTGGCGACAAGTTGGTTTACCAAGTATGGTTGGATACAACTAAGTTTGATGCCAAGAACAAGGACAACATCCAATCAGTAGGAATCTCAGATGACTACGATGAAACTAAGTTGGATCTTGATTCTACTAAGATCAAAGCCTACGACTCAGTAACAGGTGCAGAAGTAACAGATAAATTCGATATCGCTGTGAACAATGGTGTGATTACTGCAACTCTTAAAGCTGGCTTCACTAAGTCACTTGGCGACGCAGAAAACACTCAAATCATTGACACAACTAAATTCGCATTCGGACGTTACTACAAGTTCGACATCCCAACAACAGTGAAAGCTGATGTTCCTGGTGGTGTAGACATCGAAAATACTGCGGCTCAAGTAGTTAACTACTACAACCCAACTACTAAGAAGGTTGAAAAACCAAGCAAACCAACTGAAAAACGTGTAAACAACGTACCGGTTTCAATTGAGTTCAACTTTACTAAGAAGTTGGAAGGACGCGAACTTCAAGCCAACGAATTCAGCTTCGTGCTTAAAGATTCAGAAGGTAAGACTCTTGAAACTGTAAGCAATGATGCGGCAGGAAACGTTAAGTTCTCAGCACTTGAATTCAAGAAAGGACAAGAAGGCGTTCACAACTACACAGTAGAAGAAGTTAAAGGAAGCGACGCAACCGTTACATACGACACCATGAAAGCGAATGTAACAGTAACTGTTTCTCACGATGGAACAGCTAAAGTTCTTGTAGCTACTGTAGGCGACATTGCGGATAAAGAATTTAACAACCGTGTAACTCCTCCAGAAACTCCAGAGTTCAACCCAGAGAAGTATATCCTGAATGAATCTAAATTCGATATTACAGGTGACAAACTTGTTGACGACGATAAAGAGTTAGCAGACAAGGTAGCGGATACTAATAAAGATCCATATGCCGATAAGGTTGATAACAACGAAGCTCAAAATATCAATACGAAGACACTTAAGAAGGGTGATAAAGTATACTACCAAGTATGGTTGGATACAACTAAGTTCACTGAAGCGCACAATATTCAATCTGTAGGTGTAACAGATAAATATGACAGCGAAAACTTAGACGTCAACGTAGCAGAAATTAAAGCATACGACTCTGTAACAGGAGAAGATGTGACAGCTAAATTTGATATCAAGGTTGAAAATGGTGTGATTACTGCAACTTCTAAGACAGACTTGACTAAGTCACTTGGAGACGCAGAAAACACTCCAGTAATCGACACTGCTAAATTGGCATTCGGACGTTACTACAAGTTTGAGATCCCTGCAACTATCAAAGCAACAGCTAAAGATGGTGTAGATATCGAAAACACTGCTTCACAAACTGTTCACCAATACGATCCAACTAAGAAATCTGTTGAAAAACCAGAGAAACCAACAGAAAAACGTGTCGTTAACATCCCAACTAAAGTTGAATTTAACTTCACTAAGAAACTTGAAGGACGTGAGCTAAAAGAAGGTGAATTTAGCTTCGTACTTAAAGATAAAGATGGAAAAGTTATCGAAACAGTTAAGAACGATGCATCAGGAAACATCAAGTTCTCTGCATTAGAGTTCAAACGTGGAGATGAAGAAACTAAAACTTACACTTACACTGTGGAAGAGGTTAAAGGTACTGAAGCAGGAGTTGAATACGATAAGATGGTAGCTACAGTAACAGTAACAGTTACTAAAGAAGGCAAAGTCTTAACAGCAACTTCTCAATTACCGGAAGATACTGAGTTCAACAACAAGGTAATTCCACCGAAACCACCAGTAACACCACCAACACCACCGGTGACACCACCAACACCACCGGTAACACCACCAACACCACCGGTGACACCACCAACACCACCAGTAACACCACCAACACCACCGGTGACACCACCAACACCACCGGTAACACCGCCAGCACCAGAACTTCCTTCTACTGGTGAAGAACAATCAGCTTCTGCTGCATTGTTAGGCGCTGCTCTTGGTTTGGTTGGACTGGCTGGCCTTGCAAGACGCAAGAAAAACGAAGACTAAACAAGTGGTAGAAACCAACGATTCACACTAAGATCGTAAATGGTTTAGTTTTCCACAAGGAGGCCTCGCTCTAAGGAGTGGGGCCTTTTTGTTATTTCTTGAAAGCATTGAAATCACGTCTGGCAATATGATACAATAGAGGATATTTACAATAGTTAGGACAAAGGTATGCTTATTTCGATTATTTCACAAGGCTTGATCTGGGCTATTTTAGGGCTAGGAATCTTTATGACCTTCCGTATCTTGGATTTCCCAGATATGACCACAGAGGGCTCCTTTCCACTAGGGGGAGCAGTCGCGGTAACCTTGATCACCAAAGGGGTTCATCCTTTATTAGCCACTCTAGTGGCCGTAGGCGCGGGGTGTTTGGCTGGATTGGCTACAGGTCTACTTTATACCAAAGGGAAGATTCCGACGCTCTTATCGGGGATTTTGGTGATGACTTCCTGTAACTCAGTCATTCTCTTTGTGATGCAACGGGCCAACCTAGGCTTATTAGGATACTCAAAAATCCAAGATATGATTCCTATCGCCAGTGGCGTAAACGAGATTATCATTGGGATCATCTTTGTGACCTTAGTGATTGCCTCTATGCTCTTCTTCTTGGATACCAAATTGGGGCAGGCCTATATCGCAACAGGAGACAATCCTGAGATGGCTAAGAGCTTTGGGATCCATACCAGCCGGATGGAGTTGATGGGGCTAGTGGTTTCTAATGGGATTATTGCCTTGTCGGGTGCCTTGATGGCCCAGCAAGAAGGCTATGCAGATGCATCTCGAGGGATCGGGGTTATCGTCGTTGGCTTGGCTAGCTTGATTATCGGAGAGGTCCTTTTCTCAAAACTGACCTTAGCAGAACGTTTACTCAGTATCGTCATTGGATCGATTATTTATCAATTCTTGATTTGGGCTGTGATTGCTATTGGGGTCAATACCAGCTACATCCGTATCTTTAGTGCTATCATCTTGGCTATCTGTCTCATGATTCCAACCTTTAAAGAGAAACTGCTGAAAGGAGTCAAACTCAGCAAATGACCGCAATTATAGAATTAAAAAATGCCACCATAGTGGTGAATAATGGCTTGAATGAAGAAAAAGTCATTTTGGATAATGTCTCTTTGGAGATTCATGAGCATGACTTTATCACCATTCTTGGGGGCAATGGTGCTGGGAAGTCAACTCTCTTCAATACCTTGGCTGGGACCCTTCCGCTGACGAGTGGTCAAATCTTGATCAAGGGAGAGGATGTGACTCACTATGGTCCAGAAAAACGAGCAAAATACCTATCCCGTGTCTTCCAAGATCCAAAGATGGGGACAGCGCCTCGTATGACAGTGGCTGAAAATCTCCTGATTGCAAAATTCCGAGGAGAAAAGCGGGGTTTGGTTCCTCGTCGCCTTGCCCAGTACAAAGACGAATTTAAAGAGGTTTTGAGCCAGATTGGCAATGGTTTAGAGAGGCATGTCGATACGGCGGTAGAATTCTTATCTGGCGGGCAACGGCAAGCTCTGAGCCTTTTGATGGCTACCCTGAAACGACCTGAACTCTTACTCTTGGACGAACATACAGCTGCGCTCGATCCCAAGACGAGTCAATCCTTGATGGAGCTGACGGATCATTTTGTCAAAACAGATCGACTGACTGCCTTGATGATTACCCACCATATGGAGGATGCGCTCAAGTACGGAAATCGCTTGATTGTTATGCAGGATGGAAAGATTATCCAGGACTTGAATCAAGAGGAAAAGGCTAAGATGGCCTTGTCTGATTACTACCGTTTCTTTGAGTAAATTTAGAAACTAGTTTCAGTGTGTAATCGCTTGCAATACCGATATTAAAGGAGTATACTATAGGTGAAGATAAGGGAGAAGGGGTTGATACCAATGCCTTATAGATTCATACATTAGGTTACTTCGCTTTAGGTCTGTCTTCGCTGACACTTGATTGTGCTTTTTATAAAAAAGCTAGAACGTCGGAAATGTTAAATCGGTTGAGCCGTCAAGTAAGTCTGCTTAACTTACTAAATGACATTGAAATACGTGGAAATAGTAGTGGAAGCTTTAGATGGTTTTCGAACTTCGGTATGCTCAACTGAGTGCTTTGTAACAAAACTGAAAGAGAAATTGCAAAGAAAACCACTGGTATGTAAAAACGTACCATGAATAGAAATGAAAATCATAACTGTTGTTTTCGTTAGCCTAAATGGTTAATCGCCTCTTGTCAGTGAAGCAGACCAGACCTCTAGTCCCGTAAGACTGGAGGTCTTTTTGTCTGTCATGGTAGAAAGTCGAGGTGAGGGCAGTGGGATTGCCGTATGCACATGAATATAGCTGTCGAGCTCACTTTAAAGAAAGAGCAATGGAACGATTTGGAGTCGATGAAGATCAGTTGAGACGCTGGGTCAATCAACACGTGCCCTCGCTTCATCATTTTGATAGCAGTTTTGATCAACGGCCCGATACGGAAGCCTATGTAGCAGAGGACGGTGTCGTCTTTGTGTGTGATCTGAAGAATCGGGAATTTATTACCTGCTTCCAAGCTGTCAATTTGACGGTGGATGAAGAGCAGAAGGAGGCCTGTCAAGATATTCATCGTGAGAATGTGCTAGCCTATAAACATAGTCAAAGCAAGCTCCTGAATCGCTATCGCTTGAAAGAAGCCAAAGAGTTACTAGCCAATATTGAAGAGCATCTGGATCGATTTTATAGCTTGTCTCAAACCCTTAAGAAGGGGGCTCTCAGCGATCGGAATTACCAGCATTTGGAAGAACTGCTAAATGAGTTTCACGTGATCAAGGCGGCGATACGGGTGATTGAGAATAAGAAAAATGATTATCATACGGACTAGTGTTTCTTTACCAAGCTGACAATCTAGGCTCTTGATCTTCGTCTTAATAAAGGGTCCTCTATCAGATGATGGAGGGCTTTTGTTTGATCTGATTTTTGAAAAAATCGTGAAAAAATAGTATAATGTTCTAGATATGCAAGAAATTTGCAAAACTGTAATTCGACTTGGTGAGCCAAGGACCGTAAGTATGAACCATCACATAAAGGAGAAAACATGAGTAACATTAAGTTGATTACTTTAGGTGGAGTCCGTGAAAACGGGAAAAACCTCTACATAGCTGAAGTAAATGACTCTATTTTTGTTTTGGATGCTGGACTCAAGTATCCAGAAAATGAGCAACTAGGGGTCGATGTTGTTATTCCCAACATGGACTACCTCTTTGAGAATAGCGATCGTATCGCAGGAGTCTTTTTAACGCACGGGCATGCGGATGCCATCGGAGCTCTTCCCTATCTTTTAGCGGAAGCTAAAGTTCCTGTATTTGGGTCGGAGTTGACCGTCGAGTTGGCCAAGCTCTTTGTCAAGAGCAATGACAGTGTCAAGAAGTTCAATGACTTCCATGTGATCGATGCCAATTCAGAAATTGATTTTGGAGGAACCGTTGTTTCCTTCTTCCAGACCACCCACTCCATTCCAGAAAGTTTAGGAATTGTCATCAAGACTCCTGAGGGAAATATCGTCTATACAGGAGACTTCAAGTTTGACCAAACAGCGAGTGAGTCTTATGCGACAGATTTTGGTCGTTTAGCAGAGATTGGTCGTGAAGGGGTGTTGGCGCTCCTGAGTGATTCTGCCAATGCAGATAGCAAGATTCAAGTTGCTAGTGAGCAAGAAGTTGGAGATGAAATCCTAGATACCATTGGGGACTGGGATGGCCGTGTCATTGTTGCTGCTGTTGCTAGTAACCTATCACGGATCCAGCAGGTCTTTGACGCAGCTGCAGAGACAGGGCGTCGGGTTGTTTTGACTGGATTTGACGTAGAAAATATCGTCCGGACAGGGATTCGTTTAAATAAGCTTTCTTTGGCCAACGAAAAATTGTTGATCAAGCCAAAAGAAATGTCTCGTTTTGAGGATCATGAATTGATTATTCTTGAAACTGGACGTATGGGTGAGCCGATCAACGGACTTCGTAAGATGTCCATTGGCCGTCACCGTTATGTCGAAATCAAGGATGGTGACTTGGTCTATATCGTAACGACTCCATCTATCGCCAAAGAAGCGGTTATGGCACGTGTAGAAAACATGGTCTACCAAGCAGGCGGAGTAGTGAAACAAATTACTCAAAGCTTGCGTGTATCAGGACATGGAAATGCGCGTGATTTACAGTTGATGATCAACCTCCTTCGTCCCAACTATCTGTTCCCAATCCAAGGGGAATACCGCGAATTGGATGCCCATGCACGGCTTGCTATGGAAGTGGGGATTTTGCCTGAAAATATCTTCATTCCGAAGAAAGGCACCATCATGGAATATGACAATGATGACTTCGTTCCTGCCGGTAGTGTCTCTGCTGGAGATGTCCTCATCGATGGGAATGCCATTGGAGATGTTGGGAATGTCGTTCTCCGTGACCGGAAAGTCCTTTCAGAAGATGGGATCTTTATTGTGGCTATTACGGTTAACCGTCGTGAGAAACGCATCATCTCGAAGGCAAAAGTTCACACCCGTGGCTTTATCTATGTGAAGAAGAGTCGCGATATCTTGCGCGAAAGTGCAGAGATTGTCAACCAAAGTGTGGAAGAATACTTAGCTCAGGACAGCTTCGACTGGGGTGAGCTCAAGGGTGCTGTTCGTGATAGTTTGGCTAAGTACCTCTTTGACCAGACCAAACGTCGACCAGCTATCTTGCCAGTAATCATGGAAGTACGCTAGGATGAACATAAGAGGAAAAGTCGATCGTCGGCTTTTTCTTGTCAAGGAAGAAAGAAATGGTGAGGAAAGATAGATGGCAGTAATGCAGATTGAATACTATTCAGAAGCGCTCGCAATGGAGTGGGGGATCAACGTCCTCTATCCAGATGCGTCTCGAGTGAAAAATCCGGATGATCAAGATATCCCGGTCCTCTATCTCCTTCATGGGATGAATGGTAATCAGTACTCCTGGTTGAAACGGACCAATGTAGAACGGATTCTACGTTCGACCAATTTGATTGTCGTCTTGCCTAATACCAATAATGGTTGGTATACGGATACTCAGTATGGTTATCCCTACTACACAGCCATTGCAGAGGAACTGCCTAAGACCTTGGCACGCTTCTTCCCCAATATGACCAAGAAACGAGAGAAGACCTTTATCGCTGGTCTATCGATGGGGGGCTATGGATCTTTCAAACTGGCCCTTCAAACCAATCGCTTCTCGCATGCTGCTAGCTTTTCTGGTGCTCTTAGCTTTGAGGGGCGTCAACTGGCAGACACCGACCTTGGAAGTGCAGCTTACTGGAAAGGGGTCTTTGGAGAGCTAGAAGATTGGACGACGAGTCCTTACTCCTTGGAAAGTATTGCGGACAAGTATTCAGATAAAAAGACGGTCTTATGGGCTTGGTGTGGAGAGCAAGATGCTCTGTATGAGGCCAACAATACAGCTGTGGATCATCTGAAGGACCTCGGATTTGATATCACCTATAGCCATGGGCCAGGAAAACATGAATGGTTTTATTGGGAGCGGGAGTTGGAGCATTTCTTAGCAACCCTGCCGATCGATTTTGAACTAGAAGAACGACTCGATTAGGAAGCTACTCCTTCGGAGATATGCTATAATAGAGTGAAAAGTGCCTGGGCCAGTTAGATGAGAAGCCCAGAATCAATGAACAATTAGGAGAAATATACGTGACTAAAGATATTCGTGTGCGTTATGCACCAAGTCCAACTGGACTACTACACATCGGTAATGCCCGTACTGCATTGTTTAACTACTTATATGCGCGCCACCATGGTGGAACCTTTATCATCCGCATCGAAGATACGGACCGTAAACGCCATGTGGAAGACGGCGAACGTTCCCAACTTGAAAACCTTCGTTGGTTGGGCATGGACTGGGATGAAAGTCCTGAGACGCATGAGAACTACCGCCAGTCTGAGCGTTTGGAACTCTATCAAAAATACATCGACCAACTCTTGGCTGAAGGAAAAGCCTACAAGTCTTATGTAACAGAAGAAGAGTTGGCAGCGGAACGTGAACGTCAAGAAGCTGCAGGTGAAACACCTCGTTACATCAACGAATACCTTGGTATGAGCGAAGAAGAAAAAGCAGCTTATATCGCTGAACGTGAAGCGGCGGGTATTGTTCCTACAGTTCGTTTAGCTGTTAATGAGTCAGGTATCTACAAGTGGCATGATATGGTCAAAGGCGATATCGAGTTTGAAGGTGGCAATATTGGTGGTGACTGGGTTATCCAAAAGAAAGATGGCTACCCAACTTACAACTTTGCCGTTGTCATCGATGACCACGATATGCAAATCTCTCACGTTATCCGTGGAGATGACCACATTGCCAATACACCAAAACAGCTCATGGTTTATGAAGCGCTTGGATGGGAAGCACCTGAGTTTGGTCACATGACTTTGATCATCAACTCTGAAACGGGTAAGAAGTTGTCTAAACGTGACACCAATACCCTTCAATTTATCGAAGATTACCGTAAGAAAGGTTACCTTCCAGAAGCAGTCTTTAATTTTATTGCTCTTCTTGGTTGGAACCCTGGTGGAGAGGACGAGATTTTCTCTCGCGAAGAACTGATCAAACTCTTTGATGAAAATCGCCTTAGCAAGTCTCCAGCAGCCTTCGACCAGAAGAAACTAGACTGGATGAGCAACGACTACATTAAGAGAGCTGACTTGGCAACTATCTTTGAAATGGCCAAACCATTCCTTGAAGAAGCAGGTCGTTTGACAGACAAGGCTGAGAAATTGGTAGAACTCTATAAACCACAAATGAAGTCAGTGGACGAAATCGTTCCATTGACAGACCTTTTCTTCTCAGACTTCCCAGAATTGACAGAAGCAGAGCGAGAAGTCATGGCTGGTGAAACGGTTCCGACTGTACTTGAAGCCTTTAAAGCAAAACTTGAAGCTATGTCAGACGAAGAGTTTGTGGTAGAAAATATCTTCCCACAAATCAAAGCGGTTCAAAAGGAAACAGGTATCAAAGGGAAAAATCTCTTCATGCCGATCCGTATCGCTGTTTCAGGGGAGATGCATGGACCAGAACTACCAGATACCATTTACTTACTTGGTCGTGAAAAATCTATCCAGCACATTGAAAAAATGTTGGAAGAAATTGCAAAATAGGATTCAACTTTTGAAAATATGCTGTTCATTTCTAAAAAGTCATCAATTCGATGGCTTTTTTTGCTGAGATAGAGCATAGATATAGCCAAAATGATTGAAAATAGGATTCAATCATGTATAATCAAGAGAGAATAATTTTTGAGGAGAGAGGGGCACCCTTACCTTGCTAAAAAAAACATGGAATAGAGTGACGAGATTTAAATTAGTGAAATCGGGAAAACATTGGATTCGAGTAGCCTGTTCGAATGCTTCTTTTTTGCGCTCTAAAAAAGGAAGAGATGTTTCCAATCATTCTAGTATGGATGCGCCAAGATCTATAGCCTTAAAAGGTTTGATTGCTACTGGTTCTATTATGGGTGCTACGTCAATCGTGCATCCGACGGATGCTGATGAGCTAGCAGGTCCAACTTTACAGTCAGAAATAGCTTCGGAAGTGGGAGTAGTAGGTAAAGATAGCTTAGTGCTGAGCAGTGTGGGACAGTCGTCAACGACGAGTCTGTCTACGAGCGAGTGGTCTCCATTAGACTCACAGAGTGGCTCTCTTTCTACTACTTTGTCCATGACGCATTCAGAAGTACGCTCTACTTCAATGACGGAAGCTAGCGTCCTTTCAAATGGGAATCAAAAGGCTGTAGCCGTCTCAGATCCTGCTCGGGAAAAACAGCTTCAAAGTATTGCCCGGGATCTTTATTCGTATATAGAGCAAGCGAAAGAATTGAAGGATGGAGAAGGACTTGTGTTGGAAGCGGAAGGAGCTCTAGAGACGATCCGTAACCAATTAGCCGATCCGAATCAAGATGGAAAGGTGACTCTTCTTCAGGCGAAATCTGCTCGGAATCGCTTGGTCAATGCTGTGTTAAGAGAGCAATCAGGGAAGAGAGATCCGCGTACAGGTAGTGCCTTAGAAGTGGACAGTGCATTTCGTACTCCATTTGTCATGAGTGGTCCGGCAAATAATCATCTGATCACAGCTTATAATTCTGATTCGATTAAGTTGCAATATATTGTGAGAGAGCAGAATGGTGGCGTTATTCTCACCTATATGGGCTATGCTCCCAACAGTGAACGGGTTGATGGGGTTCTCGTTCCCAACGCAACCTTGAAATCGCCTTTTGCTCCCATGTTGATCGAAGGGAAAGTCGGAGGTACAGAGGTTGTCGAACCTGGGAAAACTTATACAATCACGGTTCGTTTTACCAATTCTAGAAATCAGTTCCTCGACCGTTCTTTCCGCATTAAAGTCTTACCTCAAAATGATGGCATCCGAAATCCGATTACTCCGGTGACTTCTAATACTCAAGTGACCGATTTGACCAATCTGACAGAATCAGAAAAAGCGCAGGTTTGGGAAAAATTTAAGGAGGCAAATCCACGTCTACTGGCGTCTAAAGATTTTAAGAGCTACTCAGTCTCTGCAACTGGAGAAATTACGGTTGTCTTCAAGGATAATACGTCTAATACTGTGAAGGTGCCTTTGACAGAGGATCCTCGAACGCAGTCGCTCTCGGTGAGTTATTCACAGAGCGTATCTGAAGCGCAAAGTACTTCTCAAATGCGGTCACAATCGGCTAAGTTATCAGAGTCTTTGTCTGAGAACTATTCAGAATCGGAGAGTGCTTCAACATCAATCGTCGCTTCTCAAAGCACCTCGCTTTCTACAAGTCTCTCGGTATCAAAAGCGGCATCTCAATCTTTGAGTGTTTTAGAATCAGAAAGACTTTCAGAATCTGCTGTGGCCTCAGAGAGTGAGTCTACATCAGTCAGTGTGGTGGTATCTGAGAGTCAGTCAACATCTGTAAGTGGTTCAAAATCTTTGAGTACCTCTGTTTCCACGAGTGAGTCAATTTCGACCTCTGAGTCAGAGTCGATCAGTCAGTCTGCGTCGGCAAGTATTTCAGAGTCAGTCTCCGAATCCGTGAGCACCTCTGTTTCCACGAGTGCTTCAGTTTCGACCTCAGAATCCGAGTCGGTAAGCCAGTCTGCGTCGGCAAGTGTCTCCGACTCAGTCTCAGAATCTTTAAGTACCTCTGTTTCCACAAGTGATTCTATCTCGACTTCTCAATCCGAGTCGGTAAGCCAGTCGCTATCGGCAAGTGTTTCCGACTCAGTCTCGGACTCCTTGAGTACCTCGGTTTCTGTCAGGGAGTCAATTTCGACTTCTCAATCAGAATCGACCAGCCAGTCTGCGTCGGCAAGTGTCTCCAACTCAGTCTCAGAATCTTTAAGTACCTCTGTTTCCACGAGTGATTCAGTTTCGACCTCTGAGTCAGAGTCGATCAGTCAGTCTGCGTCGGTAAGTGTTTCAGGGTCAGTCTTAGACTCGTTGAGTACCTCTGTTTCCGCAAGTGATTCAGTTTCGACCTCTGAGTCCGAGTCGATTAGTCAGTCGGTATCGGCAAGTTTTTCAGAATCAGTCTCGGAATCTTTAAGTACCTCGATTTCCGCCAGTGATTCAGTTTCGACCTCTGAGTCCGAGTCAATCAGTCAGTCAGTCTCGGCAAGTATCTCCGACTCAGTCACCGAATCCATGAGTACCTCTGTTTCCACGAGTGAGTCAGTTTCGGCCTCTGAGTCAGAGTTGATCAGCCAGTCTGCGTCGGCAAGTGTCTCCAACTCAGTCTCCGCGAGTGATTCAGTTTTGATCTCTGAGTCAGAGTCGATCAGTCAGTCAGTCTCGGAAAGTTTTTCAGACTTAGTCTCGTACTCGTTGAGTACCTCGCTTTCCACCAGTGATTCAGTTTCGACCTCTGAGTTAGAGTCGATCAGTCAGTCAGTCTCGGAAAGTTTTTCAGACTCAGTCTCGTACTCGTTGAGTACCTCTGTTTCCACAAGTGATTATATCTCGACTTCTCAATCTGAGTCGGTCAGCCAGTCGGTATCGGCAATTGTTTCCGAATCAGTCTCGAAATCTTTAAGTACCTCTGTTTCCGCCAGTGATTCAGTTTCGACCTCTGAGTCAGAGTCGGTAAGCCAGTCTGCGTCGGCAAGTGTCTCAGAAATAGTCTCGGACTCGTTGAGCACCTCGATTTCCGCCAGTGAGTCTATTTCGACCTTTGAGTCAGAGTCAGTCAGTCAATCTATATCCGCAAGTAGTTCCGATTCAGTCTCAGGCTCTTTGAGTACCTCTGCTTCCACAAGTGAGTCTATCTCGACTTCTCAATCTGAGTCAATCAGTCAGTCGGTATCGGCAAGTAGCTCAGAATCATTCTCCGACTCCTTGAGTGCTTCGGTTTCGGCAAGTGAGTCAGTTTCGACCTTTGAGTCAGAGTCGATCAGTCAGTCTGCGTCGGCAAGTATCTTAGAATCCCTTTTAGACTCTCAAAGTGTTTCAGCTTCTCAAGTTGTCTTTGATAGTCAATCGGAAAGTAGTTCTGAATCAGAATCCATTTCTTTGAGTACCTTGGATTCTACAAGAGAGTCGGATTCAACTTCCCAGTCCGAGTCGACAAGCCAGCTGACATCAGCTATGTTATCAGAGTCAGTCTCTAAATTCATGAGTACCTCAATTTTCGCCAGTGAATCTATGTCGGCTTCTCAATCCGAGTTTGTAAGGAGTTCAGAATCTATTTCGAGTTCTTCGAGTCAATCTGCTCCATCAAGTGAGTCTGTTTCGACACCGGAGTCTAGGTCTAACAGTCAGTCTGATTCACTCAGTCTAACCGAGTCGTCATCAGAATCCTTGAGTGGTTCGATCTCAAGAAGCGAAACCCTTTTAGAGTCCTCATTTAACTCGCATAGACAATCAGAGTCAATCAGTCATTCTCAGTCCGTTTCAATGCTAGATTCAGCAAGTGAAGCTCATTCTGGTGGGACTTCGGGAGTGCTCATTCAGTCCCTATCCTCTTCTACCCCAGTGATCCTATCCAATAAAGAAAGCTCATCGAAAGCCGTTCTTCCAGTAACTGGTGAAAAGAAATCTACAGCATCAACCTTATTTGCTACTCTTGCATCTTTCATTGGACTAACTCTATTGGGACGCCGTAAAAAAGAAGAGGAAGAATAACGGCATTTCTTTATAGGAAAATATCCGTCTAGTATTCAAAGTGTCTGCAAAAGAATCTCATTTTGAGGTTCTTTTTTTCTATTTTACCCTAGTAGATTTCACGGATTTTAGTAAAAGAAAACGGAATTACTTTTGGGAAGGAAATTTTTTGAAAATTGAATGGTTATCTACCTCAAATTACTTGAATATGTATAGTAATGATGTATAATATTAATGACTATAATGTTTAGGGGATATTCATGTTATTTAAACGTTTGAATGGAAAAGTTAGGGAGCTGGATCGAACGACTCGTTTCAAGTTAATCAAGTCTGGGAAGCATTGGGTTCGATCTGAAAATTCTACCTTAGGTTTATTTAAAATTGTTCGTGGAGAAGTGAAAACAACAGTCGGAACGAAGTCAGATAAGGAGCGGTATGTGATCCGTTCTACAAGTCAATTCGTACTGAAAGGCTTATTGGCGACGGGAGCAACTGTTGGTGCCACCGCCATTATCAATACGGCTTATGCGGATGAAGCAGGTGTTGATGTGGCTACAACTTCTGAATTACAGAAAGAAACCTTAGCAGAAGCGAATAGCTTGGTGATTGGTTCTGTATCTGATGCTAGATCAATGTCAGAAGAAAGTCTAGAATCGACAAGTTCTTCTGCCTCTTTAGGCGAGCAAACATCTGAGAGTCTTTCTGTGTCTCAGAGTGAATCTACTTCAGAAACATTGACGACATCAGAGTCAAACGAGGAAACGACCGAAACGGTTCTAGGAGCAACGGATAAGGCTATCCTGGAACAGAATATGTCAGAGGCTACCTTATTGACCCAGATGGCTGAAAATCATGCCTCAAACCTTGCAGATGCGGATCAGAAAACAGCTCTCTCAGTTGCGATTGCTAAGGTACAAACAGAATTGTCAACTGGTACTCAGTTGCTTAATGAACATGTGGCGATGCAAGCCTATGTGGATCAACGTCAACGGTTAAATAAGTCTGTTGATGAAATGATGCTTGTACTGAAAGCGACAGGTTTTGTGGGGAATAGCAGTGTAAACGGCAAACCTGCTATTGCAGCTCAGTTGGCACCGATTTATGAAATCGTAACAGACTCTAAAGAGTTGTCCAATATCACTCCTAATTTGGATGATCGAAACGGGGCTAGCATAGAAGACGTTGCTTTGAAATATGAAGACATAGAAAAGGATCCGAATTTAGATAAATCGGTAATAAATCTCGATCCTGTGACTCTTAAGTCTCTGTCTGAGAAACATGATGTGACGCGCTATACCTTTGCTATTTGGGATTTCGTTAATCGAGTGAAGCCGGACCCTCTGGATTATTATGCAACCTTATCCGTCGACCGTAGCTCGATTGGTTCAACTACTCCTAAAGGTCTCGATGTATACTTCCGTCTGGTTAAAAAATCTAGTGGTACGGAGGTTTTTGCTCAAACAGTTAAAGCAAATAGTGTGGTTGAATTTGATTTACCAAAGGAATTAACAGGTTCAGATACAAACCGCCAATATAGGGTTTCTTACTCAATTTATGATGATGGGAAACCTGGAGTTATACGGATGCAAAGTGTGGATTACCAGACTCCTAAGTTTATGATCCATCAGCTTTATGATGTGGTAGAACCTAAGAATGTAGGTATTTATGCACCATCGACCGTAGCATCAATTGTCCCATCACGAAGTGCTGAACACGTCACTTATTACAAGCTCGTTGACGACAAGGGAGAATTCCGGCAAGGAGCTTACGTTCCGAATGGTAGAGAAACTGTTTTGGCCTCTTATGCCCAGGTTGGTATTGAAGGTCAGGAGTACACAGCTTCAGCTGCTCGACAATTGGACGGATTTGTGCAAGTTCCACTGGTAGACTATCATCAGAATAAGATGTCTGGTGTCTTTGATCTTAGTGAAGTCGGGAAACAGACTGTCGAAACCTATCGAGGAGGGGCAAGAGACCACTATATTAAGCTTGTCCGAGAAGTAACGAGTCCAAATGGTGATTATACCTTAAAATACTATGTCTTGGATCCTTCTAAACTATGGAATTACCGCAAAGGAGATAACGGTACAGTATTTGATCTTGCAAATTATACCTTAGTGTATGAAAAGGCCTTTAGAAACGATCATTGGAATGAAACCTTTGAACATCTTGAGACGCGAGAGGTAAAAAGCAAGAAAGAAGATTATTCTCTTACAGTTACTCCTGATTTTTCAGATGGAAAAAACTTTAAGTTAAAAATCTCAGGTTGGTTCTCCTTGACAGAGAAGGTAAGCTATACGGATGAAAAAACGGGTAAGGAATATTCTTTTCGTAAACCATATACTTCCGCTCCAGAAAAGCAGGCACAGCTGAGTGGTAGCCATATTGTGGGTGATGATGCATCACTGCAAGGCGCTGACGGATTTTCTAAGTTTTATCATACAGTTTCGACCGGGGTGAGTTACTCGCCATCGAAGAGTGTGAATTACTATTACCGAAGAATGACTCCTTCTGAATTGCGATCTCAATCACTCAGTTATTCAGCTTCTCATTCGATGTCAGCACAAGATAGTCTTTCCTACTCAGAAAGCAGCTCACAAGTAGTTGCTTCAGAGTCTCAATCTCTATCTGCAGCTGTTTCTCTGTCGGCTCGTCAATCAACCTCCTTATCTGAGTCGATGTCAAATAGTGATTCAGCATCAGATAGCCTATCCATTTCACAGGTGCTCGAATCTCAATCGCTATCTTCTTCTCAGTCTGATTTGCAGAATGATTCAGAGGTCTCTGCCTCAGCATCGGTAAGTAGCTCCTTGTCAGCCTCAGAGAAGTTAGTTTCTGAATCAGAGAGTGGATCGTTGTCTGTATCAGAATCGATTTCTTCAGCATCAACAAGTGCTTCGGTATCGGCATCAGAGGCATTAGCTTCCGAATCGGTAAGTAGCTCCTTGTCAGGCTCAGAGAAGTTAGTTTCTGAATCAGTGAGTGGATCTCTGTCTGTATCGGAGTCCATCACTTCAGCATCGGCAAGTGCTTCTCTATCAGCATCAGAGGTAGCCGTTTCTGAATCATTAAGTAGCTCTCTATCAGCCTCAGAGAAGTCAGCTTCTGAATCATTAAGTGGTTCCTTATCTGTATCAGAGTCAATCGCTTCAGCATCGGCAAGTAGCTCTTTATCAGCTTCAGAGAAAACCGCTTCTGAATCAGTGAGTGGCTCCCTGTCTGTATCGGAGTCAATCACTTCAGCGTCATCAAGTAGCTCTCTATCAGCTTCAGAGAAAACCGCTTCTGAGTCATTAAGTAGTTCCCTGTCTGTGTCAGAGTCAATTACTTCAGCATCGACAAGTGCTTCGGTATCAGCATCAGAGGCAACCGTTTCGGAATCAGTAAGCAGCTCTCTATCAACTTCAGAGAAAACCGCTTCTGAGTCATTAAGTAGTTCCCTGTCTGTGTCAGAGTCAATTACTTCAGCATCGACAAGCGCTTCGGTATCAGCATCAGAGGCAACCGTTTCGGAATCAGTAAGCAGCTCTCTATCAACTTCAGAGAAAACCGTTTCTGAGTCATTAAGTAGTTCCCTGTCTGTGTCAGAATCGATTGCATCAGTCTCAACAAGTACTTCAGCATCTGTAGCTCAAATGGAATCTTCTGAACTTCAATCAGCCTCAGTCTCTGAGTTGACTTCGGTATCAACCAGCGTTTCCGTTTCAGCATCAACAAGTGCGTCGATTTCAGCAAGTGCATCTGATTCAGTCTTGAATTCCGAGTCTGTTTCAATCAGTAGTTCTGAATCAACTTCATACAAGCAAGCATCTGAGTTGACGTCCGCTTCAGCCTCGGAGTCAGTGTCAACCAGTGAGTCTGAATCGGTAAGTAGCTCAGAGTCTGTTTTGAATTCTACATCGGTTTCAGCAAGCGCCTCAGAATCTATCTTGAGTTCCGAGTCCGTTTCAACAAGTACATTTGAATCAACTTCACGTAAGCAAGCCTCTGAATTGGTATCCGCTTCGGCATCTGATTCAGTGTCAACTAGTGAGTCAGTATCAGTAAGTAGCTCCGAGTCTGTTTTGGATTCTACATCGGTTTCAGCAAGCGCCTCAGAATCAACCTCACGCAAACAAGCTTCAGAGTTTGAATCTGTTTCAGTCTCTGCTTCAGTTTCAACCAGTACATCAGCATCTGTAGCTCAAATGGAATCTTCTGAACTACAATCAGCCTCAGTCTCTGAGTTGACTTCGGAATCAACCAGTGTTTCCGTTTCAGCATCAACCAGTGTGTCAGAAGCAAGTGCGTCAATTTCAGCAAGTGCCTCAGAATCAGTCTTGAGTTCAGAGTCTGTTTCAATCAGTAGCTCTGAATCAACTTCACGCAAGCAAGCATCTGAGTTGGCTTCGGCATCTGCTTCTGCTTCAGTGTCCACTAGTGAGTCATTATCAGTAAGTAGCTCCGAGTCTGTTTTGAATTCTACATCAGTTTCAGCAAGTACATCTGAATCAATCTCAAACAAACAAACTTCAGAGTTGGAATCTGTTTCAGGCTCAGAGTCAGTATCAATGAGCACATCAGCATCTGTAGCTCAAATGGAATCTTCTGAACTTCAATCTGCATCCGTATCTGAGTTGACTTCGAAATCAACCAGCGTTTCAGTTTCAGCGTCAACAAGTGTGTCAGTATCCGAGTTGATTTCTGAATCCACTAGTGTTTCAGTTTCTGCTTCGACAAGTGCGTCCGAATCTGAATTGAATTCTAAGTCTATTTCAATCAGTGTATCTGAATCTGATTTAAGCAAGCAAACTTCTGAGTTAGAGTCAACATCAACATCTGCTTTAGTATCCACTAGTGAGTCTGTATCGGTAAGTAGTTCCGAGTCTGTCTTGAATTCTGAATCAGTTTCAGCAAGTGGCTCAGAATCTACCTCAAGTAAGCAAACATCAGAGTTGACTTCGAAATCACTAAGCGATTCTGTTTCAGCGTCAACAAGTGCTTCAGAATCTAGAGAGTCAATTTCAGCAAGTGCCTCAGAATCTGCCTCAACTAAGCAAGTCTCTGAATTGACTTCGGCATCCACTAGCGTGTCAACTTCAAGTAACCAAGCTTCTGAGTTAGAGTCAGCCTCAACATCTGGATCTATCTCAACATTGGCATCAGCATCGTTCCAAATGAGTGTATCCAACCAGCCTTCGACAGATAGATCGGCTTCGTCTAGTCATTCTATGTCACTGACATCAAATTGGTCATCTGTTTCCGCTTTGGCTTCAAACGAGGTAAACGTATCTGAAGTGGTGTCCGAGTCTGCTTCGGCGAGCCCTCAGGAACCAAGGAGCACACTTGTTTCATCAAAAGCAAGCCAGCTCTTATCGGAATCGACTTCTCTTTCAACGAGTCGGTCTACTTCTAGCTCGGCAAGCCAATCTCATTCAGAAAGTCAAGCGACTCCTCAGATGAGCTCCTCTGGAGAGAAATCGGCTGCTTCTGTATCCGAAGCAAAATCGACGTCGGACTCTCTCGGAGTGACTTCACGTGAGCTGTTCATCACGCTTGTAGTAGCTTTCTTTGCAGGCTTGGCCTCATTTTTCCATCGTAAAAAGTAAATACAATTATCTTTCTTAAAATTGAAAATTTGCTTATTTCGATTCTACTGATATACCGGCAGATCCATGAGAGGATTTGTCGGTTTTCTTTGAGAATGTCGGGGTGAAAAGCCTCGTGAAATATGGTATAATGAATGGAGAAAAGCTAGATGAATAGTGGTTCTTCAGATCATCTTCTGAAGAACTTTTTTCTCTTATAGATAAGAGATTGTTTAGGTGAAATGGTTCAGTCTTATGCGAGTGTTTGATGAGCGGATTTAGGTAGGATAACCATTTGAGAGAAGGGGGAGTAGAAGAGTAGGATATGATGAAACAATCTGGAGTTAGGAATCGATTATGTTGGACGATCCTATTCGTCTTTGTTTATGTTTTAGGAAGTAAAATCACCTTACCCTTTGTAGATCTAGCGAAGGTTTTAAATGTGAACGAAGGTACTGCAAGGGGTCTGGAGTTGACGAGTGCTATCATGGGTGGGAACCTTCGTGGCTTATCCATTTTTGCCCTCGGGCTTTCGCCTTGGATGTCTTCAATGATCTTGTGGCGGTTGTTTACAGTATCTAAACGTCATAACCTGGAGAGAACCAGTTCGGACCTTGTGGAGCGACGGAAGATGTATCTGACACTTGCTTTGGCTCTTGTGCAATCTTTGGCAGTTTCCCTCTATCTCCCGTTAGAAACAGACCTGAGCCCTCTTCTAGTGGTCTCGCTTAATGCCTTGATTATGATAGCAGGTACTTTTTTCTTAGTCTGGTTAGCTGATTTAAATACCGCACTAGGCTTGGGGAATTCTATTGTGATCATGATGGCGGGGATGCTTCTGTACTTACCAGAGGATGTCCTTGGGACCTTATCAAAGAGTGGGCTTCCAGCATACAGCCTTCTGTTTCTATTTCTCCTCTTGTTAGCATTTATGTATATGGTCGTATGCATCGAGTATGCTCGCTATCGGATCCCTGTGAATAAGCTGGGGATTCACAACAGTTTGAAAGCTCACACGTTTTTAGATGTGAAGCTCAATCCAGCTGGAGGCATGCCCTTTATGTATGCCATGACCTTGGTTTCTATCCCGCAATACATATTTTTGCTGGTCCAAGCCATTAATCCCCATGCTTCATGGGCTGCCACTATTGCTAATGAGTTGGTCATAGGAGAGCCAGCCTGGATATTTCTCTATGGTCTGATGATGGTCCTTCTGTCCTTTGCTTTTGCCTTTGTAACGGTCAATGGGGAAGAAATTGCAGACAAAATGATGAAAAACTCAGAGTATATTGATTTCGTTTATCCTGGAGAAGAGACGCGTAGGTACATCAATCGAATTGTCTTTCGTTTAACGGTTTTTGGGACGCTGTATTTAATCCTGTTTACCGTGTTGCCCTTCCTTCTTCTGCTTTGGGATAGAGGGCTCTTGCGTTTGGTCATGATTCCAGGAAGTTTTCTCATGTTTGTGGGGATGATCTCGACGATCCGGGAGGAAGTTCGAGCCCTTCGCGTGAACCAAGGCTATACAAGATTGTTTTAGGAGTTGCTATGTATTACTTTATCCCAGCCTGGTATGGCAGCGAGCGTATTTGGTACAATACGACGACGCCTTGGTATTGGTCGAAAGATATGATTGAATTTGATGAGACCATTCATCAAATTCGAGTCTTCCAGGAAGCGGGAGTGGAGCGGAAATTAGTGCTTCCACATTATTGCCCACAACTGCGTTACTACCTCCATCGGCAAGATTTGTTGGAAACAGACTATCTGTCAATTTTTGATCATATTCAGGGAATTTCCCCTCGCCAAGAGATGATACCGATTCAGGTCGAAGATTTGGAATGGCCAGCTCAAACAAGCTTTGCTTATACTCCTTTTCAAATAGTGGCTTTCTGTCGCGGTCAGGTCATCGCTAGTATCGATTTGGGAGTAGATGGGAATCTTCTTTCAGTTAATCGGCTAAAGGGTAAAGAAACGGTTTATGTGCAGTATCTAGATGACCGAGGTTTTATTTCCAGTGTCTTATACTACAAAGAGGGAAGTCCGTATTTCCAAGACTATTTAACCCCCGAAGGGGACTGGGTTTTGAGAGAGTTATTGACGGATGCTAGCCACATGGTCTTTGTTAATGAAGCCTTTCAGAAGCAGTTTAAACGTGAAACTTACTCGGACATGGGAGAAGTGGTTGCTGAAAAAATGAAAGCCATACTAGAAGACCTAGTTCCGGGTCACGATCGTATGGTGATTGCGGCCCATCCAGCTAACCTATCCTTTATCCAACAAGTGGAGCGGGGCATTTCAAAGGTTCTCTCTTTTTATGGGCAACGCCAGCCACTATCACAAGAAGATTCCTTGCTTCATTTTTCTTTAAAAGAGGTTGACTTGGTGCTAACTGATAGTGAAAAAACGAAACAAGATTTGCTTCGTCTTGCTCCAAGTATTGCTTCTAAGGTCCATCGCCTGACGTCCTTTGATTCGCGGCTGAGATTGGGAAGCAGTCAAGAGAGGAAAGAGTCGAAAATCTTTTTCTATCTGGATGAAAAGAACCTCCCCTCTCAATCCGCTTTAGAGAAAGTGTTCGAAATCTTAGCGAAAAACCCTTTATTTGAAGTCGTTTTCGCGATCTACAATGCTTCTGATGAAGCAGTAGCGACACTGGATAGGCAGTTAGAAGACTTAGCTGGCGAGATGGGGATGGCTGCTAGGGGTGTTCAGGTTGATTCTCGCGAGCTGGGAGAAAACCACATCCTCGAAGATGCTTCTCTCTTTGAAAAGAAGCTAGATCGTTATAAGCTTCGAAATTTCTTCAATGAGAACGACATCATCAAAGAATTAGAACAGACTCGCTTAATAGTAGATATGAGTGAGGAACCCAATCTGTATACACAGATTGCAGGCATTTCGGCAGGGATTCCTCAGATCAATCGCAGCCAAACAGAGTATGTAGACCATTTAAAAAATGGATATGTCCTGGGGGAGATGGAGGAAGAGCTAGAAAAAGCGATGGACTATTTCCTTAGAGATCTTAAACCATGGAATGAATCGCTGATTTATTCCGTCGAAAAGATTCAAGAATACACAGGCCAGCGCTTGATCGCCAAATGGGAAGGATGGATGGAAAACTAGGATGGACAGAAAGTTGGAAACAGGCCATATTCTTCAAATTGGACCTACAAATTGGCAGGGAGAAGTGACGATCCCAGAAGGTCTGAACTGGCATTATTTTTCTATCCAAACACCTCTACAGATAGAGGATTACATGGCGGAGCAAGGCATCAAGCAGTTTAAGGCCTTGGTGCTGGATCATCCTGAAAGGCTATTGAACTTCAAAGAAGAACTGGCTCTATTTCAGCCCTACACTGTTTTCTATGATCAAACATATGATCAAGAGTCATTTACAGAAGAACTGGCTCGTTTGATGCAACTGGTTCAGGCTAAGGCTTGGGATTTTTCTGATAAGGCTCACTTTCTCTATCAACTTCATCGTTTCCTTTATGACGGTCAGTACGGAGATGCTTTTAGCGTCAGAGATTTACGAATTAGAGCAGACTTTGAAGGGATGCAAACGGTCAGAGGGAAACACTTTTTGGAATTAGACGGTTCATATGGAGAGGAGTTTACTCCTATAGCCCAGTGGGTTAACACCTATTCTTATAATGGGACCATTCCTACGGATTTATGGTTAGAGTACGAGAAAACGGCAGGCTGTCAAATCCGTTTGCGGGTCCAATTTTTCCAGAGTGGTAGTCTGGGATCGTTAGAGAAGGAACTCGTCTATTCGGAAGTAGACTTGGTAAGGCCGGTTCTGATTGACGAGCCTGGTCGCTATTACCTATCTTTTTCACTGGAAGCAAGGGGACAGGGACAACTCATTATCGGTGCTTTGCACAAGCGCTTCTCTCACGGTCCCTTTGGAGAAATTTCTCTTGGCTCCCAGACTCTCAGAGACAGCAAGCGTCAGGAAATTTTTGCTTATTTCCATCCAGGAGATCTGAAGCCACCACTGAATATCTATTTCTCTGGTTATCGTCCTGCGGAGGGCTTTGAAGGCTTTTACTTGATGAAAAATATGGGAGCTCCCTTCATTCTCTTTTCGGATCCGCGTCTAGAGGGAGGATGCTTCTATCTTGGCTCTCCAGAGTTAGAAAAGAAGATTCAGGATTTTATCGATTATCATCTCCAAGCCTTAGGATTTGGTCCAAAAGAATTGAACTTTTCAGGTCTATCGATGGGCACTTATGGAGCCCTCTACTATGGAGCTTCATACTCGCCACATGCGATCTTGGTTGGAAAACCTATTGTCAATCTTGGGGATGTGGCGGCCAATCTGAAGTTTAAACGGCCAGATGAATTTGGGACATCACTCGATATGATGCAGTTACTCGTCGGTCAAGTGACGAGTGAAGGGATTGAGGTCTTGAACAAGCGTTTTTGGGATCGATTTGGTCAAGTAACCTTAAAGGATACTCTATTAGCCTTGGCTTATATGCGAGATGATGATTACGACCAGAAGGCTTATTCGGATATTTTAGAAGCTCTTTATCACCAACCGGTTCGGATCATTAGTTCGAGTCGGCCGGGGCGCCACAATGATGCAACGGAATCCATCATTGAGTGGTTCTTGACCCAATACAAAGAAATCATGGAAAGAGATTTTGGTAGAAGCGGATGATTAGGATGAGAAAACAGAAAGGTCGCCAGATTTATTGGGGATCAACCTCTTCGGCAGATTATTTATGGGGGTCTGTTATTCAGAGATTGGCAGTCGATCAGATTCGGTTTACGAATCCTTTAATGCCTTCTGGTCAAGTCTTAAAAACCTGGAAATCCCTCACAAGCTATGGGGAGGATCGGATGGCCCCCAGTCTACCACTTTTACAGAGAGGCCAGACATATGTGCTTGAAGCTCAGATGACTTCTAGGCCTGCTCATACGGTAATGTTGGAAATTGTTTGCCAAGACCGTTTTGGTAAGATGGTGGACCGGCAGGTCAGTACAGAGGGGCAGGTCAGGTTTGTTTATCCAGAGCAAGCTTATTCTTACCAAGTGCGTCTCCTCAGTGCTGGGATGCAAGAGTTTACCTTTCACCATATCACGATTTCTCCGATTTCGTCTGAACAAGGAGCTATTCTGATACAGACTAAATAGATTGCAGTAAATGAGGACCTAGTGGATTTTATTCAATTGAAAAAAATAAAAAAGATTTTAAAAAAGGTTAATGGCTGGAAAGATAGAATGTCTCAATTGACAGACCAGCAGTTACAAGAAAAGACAGAGGAATTCCGCCGTCGTTTCCGAAAAGGGGAGTCACTGGACGATTTGCTAGCAGAAGCTTATGCAGTCGTGAGAGAAGTCTCTCAGCGAGTCTTGGGGATGTTTCCTTACGATGTTCAAGTCATGGGAGCTATCGTTCTCCACCAAGGAAATATTGCAGAGATGGAAACTGGGGAAGGAAAGACCCTAACGGCAACCATGCCAGCTTACCTGAATGCTATAGAAGGGAAGGGGGTTATGGTGATTACCCCCAATACTTATCTGGCAACTCGTGATGCGGAAGAAATGGGTAAGATTTATCGTTTCCTAGGTTTAACGGTCGGGGTTCCACTCCAAGATAGGGAGGGCGAACTCTCCCCAGCTAGGAAGCGGACGCTCTACCAAGCTGACATTGTCTACACTACTAATAGTAGCTTGGGCTTCGACTATCTTTCAGAAAATTTAACAGCCTCTGTCGAAGGTCAATTCCTAGCAAAGTTTAACTATGCTATTGTGGATGAAATTGATTCTATCTTGTTGGATAGTGCTCAGACGCCCTTGATTATCTCAGGTTCTCCTCGAGTTCAATCCAATCTATATGGGATTGTAGATACCTTGGTCCGAACCTTTCAAAAAGGAGAAGAATACAAGATTGACGGAGACAAGAAACAAGTTTGGTTGACCCCTAAAGGGGTGAAGGCAGCCGAGGCTTTTTTATCCATTCAACATTTGTATAATCCTCAACATCGTGATCTCGTCCGCCATATCAATTTGGCATTACAAGCGCATCAAAACTATACAAAAGATAAGGATTATGTCGTCCGTGTAAATGAAAAAGGGGAGAAGGAGATTGTCCTTCTAGATCAGGCAACGGGGCGTCTCATGGAATTGACTCGCCTTCAAGGGGGACTTCATCAGGCACTTGAAGCCAAGGAAGGACTTCCTTTGACACCAGAGACACGGGCCATGGCTTCGATCACTTACCAAAACTTGTTCAAGATGTTTCGGAAACTCGGCGGTATGACGGGAACCGGGAAGGTTGCAGAAGCTGAATTTCTGGAGACCTATGCCATGTCAGTGGTTCAGATCCCAACCAATCGAAAACGCATTCGCCAGGATCTTCCAGATGAGATATACCAGACCTTGCCAGAAAAAGTCTATGCCTCTATTGCCTACATCAAAGAAGTCCATGCAAAGGGAAATCCGATTTTGATTTTTGCTGGATCGGTTGAGATGTCTATCTTGTACTCAAACCTTCTGCTTCGTGAAGGAATTCCCCATAATCTCTTGAATGCCAACAAGGCTTCTCGTGAAGCACAGATTATTGCTGAATCTGGTCAAAAAGGAGCGGTAACAGTTGCCACCTCGATGGCAGGTCGGGGGACAGATATCAAATTAGGGAACGGTGTAGCTGCCTTAGGCGGATTAGTGGTCATCGGGACGGAGAGGATGATGAATCGCAGGATAGATCTCCAAATTCGAGGACGATCAGGACGTCAAGGAGATCCTGGAAAAACCAAGTTCTTTGTCTCTCTGGAGGATGACTTGATCAAAAACTGGGGTCCAAATTGGATCCAGGATAGGTATCAAGATTATGACGTAGAGGATCGACTTCAAGAAGCCAAACCTCTATCTCGGAGAAAATACCAACGTATAATCGCTCAAGCTCAGGATGCGAGTGAAAGTGCTGCGCAAGCTAGTCGTCGCTTGACCTTAGAGTTTGCAGAGAGTATGAATATTCAACGTGATTTAGTTTATAAGGAACGGGATCGTTTAATCAGGTTAGGTAGACGTTTGGACGGATTAATCGAGAAAATTGCCCGAGAAGTTTTTGCCCAGGTAGCCAAAAACAAGAAGTATCAAGACCCGATTGCCTTCTATCACTATATTCTAGATCATATCAGTTATCAGGTTGTTCCTGCCCAGATCCCTCAAGCCTTTCCTTCCAAACAGGCAAAAGAGGATTTTCTCTGGGAGCTAGCCCGCTCTGAGTTACTTGCTAAATATCAAACGCTTGAATCCGATGAGGTGATTGCTCAATTTCAACGGATGGTACTTTTAAAGGCTATTGATGAAAATTGGGTGGAACAAGTGGATTATTTGCAACAATTACGTGTGGCCTTATCTGGCCAGTACACCAGCCAAAAGAATCCGCTGGTCGAATTTTACCAAGAAGCCTACTTGTCTTTCGATCGGATGAAGGCTTTGGCAAAAGAGCAGATGGTTCGCAATCTTTTACTCAGTCGAGTAGAAATCAATACAAAAGGGGAAATTGTCCTGTATTTCCCATAAAAGAGGATTTATGACAGTATACAATATCAATCTTGGGATTGGATGGGCCAGTAGTGGCGTCGAGTATGCACAAGCCTATCGGGCCAAGTTGCTACGACAGATCCAAGAACCCGCAAAATTTATTTTTATGGATATGATATTAGCAGACAATATTCAACACTTAACAGAGAATATTGGCTTTAAAGACCATGAAATCATATGGCTCTACACCCATTTTACAGATATAAAAATTGCGCCTACGACTTACACGGTGGAGCAAGTCCTGGCTGGGTTCGCTGGGAGCCCAACGCGAGAAGAGACCACAGGGAAGGTGAAACGCTATTTCTACGAAGACCAAGACAGTTTTTTGACCTGCTATCTTCGGGACGAAAAGAGTCCCTATGTAGAGCGCTGTGAGTATGTTTCTGGAGGGATCCTAGTCAGAAAAGATTATTTTTCCTATACTCGCTACTGTACAGAGTACTTTATCCCCAAAAATAATCAAGCCCATTTGATTGAACGGCGTTTCTACAATGAGGACGGAAGTGTGGCCTATCGGATGCAGGTGGCAGATGGTCAGGAGATTTACCGTTTCCCGGATCGTTATCTCCTGGGCCGGCAGGAATTGATTCGCTACTTCATGCAAACCCTCAACTTGACCAAACAAGATCTGGTGATTTTGGATCGGGAGACGGACATCGGCCAACCCATTTTTGAAGAGGCCCAAAAAGCTCGTCTAGGAGTCGTGGTCCATGCGGAGCACTATAGTGTCAACAGTACTGATAATCAATATATTTTGTGGAACAATTATTACGATTACCAATTTACTAATGCGGATAAGGTGGACTTCTTTATTGTCGCGACAGATCGCCAAAAGGAAGTTTTGGCAGCGCAATTTGAAAAATATACCCAGCATTCTCCTGCTATTTATACCATTCCGGTAGGAAGTCTTGAAAGTCTACCGCAAAAGGACTCTCGTAAACCTTTTTCTTTGATAACTGCTTCGCGTCTGGCGACAGAAAAACACATCGACTGGTTAATTCGAGCAGTTGTCGAAGCAAAAAAAGAGCTACCTGCTCTCTCTTTTGATATTTATGGAAAAGGCGGAGAGGAAGAGAAACTGCGGTCGCTAATTGAAGAGTTAGGAGCGATGGACTATATCCAGCTCAAAGGGCATATGGATTTGACCGCTATTTACAAAGATTATGAAGTCTATCTATCGGCTTCAACCAGCGAAGGCTTTGGCCTCACCTTGATGGAGGCAATTGGTTCTGGTCTTCCAATCATTGGCTTTGATGTACCCTACGGCAATCAGAACTTTGTTAGAGATGGGGAGAATGGCTACTTGCTTCCGACTGAACCAGACCAGATTGTGGACAGGATAGCGAGGTCCTTCGCTGAAAAGATCCACTTGCTATACCAGAGTCAAAAGGTGGCATCCATGCGTCAAGCATCTTATGCGCGTGCAGAAGATTTTCTAACCAGTAAGGTTGAAAAAGCTTGGTCTCAATTGATTGAGGAGGTGACCCATGCTTAATGTGTTTGATCGGTTTTCGCGCGAAAGCCAAGATCTGCTCTATTCTTTACAAAGAGCAGGTTATAGGCATCCAACCATCGTCTTGGAAGCAAATGGTTTTTTACCCGATGGAGTGGAGTCGCCTTTTCTTTACTTTTTAGGTCGACCGACAGGTGAAAAACGGGGGCGCTTTTTTAACGAAATTTTAGTTCCTGATTTTTGGGAAATTACTGGAGATGCGTCTGGCGGCCGGATTTCCTATTACGGCCAAGAAAAAGCGCGTATCTATTACCAAGGAGCGACTCATAAGCGAATTGTTGAGCGGGTAGAGTGGTTCAATCAAGAGGGACAAGTAAGGACAGTGGATCGCTATGATCAGTATGGTCGCAAAATAGCGGTAACCAGTTGTGATGGTCAGGGCAATCCTTTGTTAACCACCTACTTCGAAGAAGAAGTTGAACGCCTGACAGAAAATCATCAAACAGGTGATCTGCTCTTGACCCTGGATCATGAGCCTATGCGTATCTTTAAAAATCGACTAGATTTCTACGTCTTTTATGTCCAATACCGAGGATTTGCTTTAGATCAGGTGATTTTCAATACGCTGGCTCAGTCTTTTGCTTTGAGTTTGCAACTCGGCAAAATGGGACTGGTAGGCCGGGATGTTTTGGTTTGGCAAGAGCCATTACGGGATAATCTGCCAGGCAATATGCAACTCATCCTAAACAGTCCAGATATACGGACGAAGAAGATCTTCATCCCTCAAAGGGAGACCTATCTCCGTGCTCTACAGTTGGTATCACCAGAGCAACAGGGCTTTTTTGCCCCTCTTGGCTATATCTATGATTTTGTAATCAAAGATGATGTTCGTAAGGATGCTTTTGTATTAACAAATTCAGATCGGATTGAAGCCTTACCTTATTTGCTAGAGCAATTACCGGATGTGACCTTCCGAGTTGCTGCAGTGACAGAAATGTCTCCAGAGCTCATGTCTCTAGTCCGCTACCCCAATTTGGTCCTGTATCAGAATATTAGCCAGGAGCGGATCAAGGAGCTCCTTCACCAATCTAGTATCTATCTAGACATCAATCATTTTGGGGAGGTACAAGGGATTGTTCGCAAGGCCTTTGAGCACCGACAGCTAATCCTTGGCTTTGAACAGACTTTACATGACCCGCCTTATCTTGCTAAAGAAAATGTCATTAGGCAAGGAGAAAAAGACAAACTCGTAGCACGTATTAAAGAAATTTATCAATCAATAGAGAACTATCGACACGCAGTTTCAAATCAAATTGCACAGTCTAATGCGATCGAACAGGAAGTATTCCGTTCGAGATTCCAAGAAGGGATAGGTGATAGAAATGCCTGATCAGAAGAAGGACTTGTTCTATAAAGAAGTAGAAGGACGAATGAATGCTCTGAAGCGACGATCCGCAGAAAAAGAAAAAGCAACGCGCTCGGAAAAAGTCAACCTGACTTTAAATGTTGTTATCGGTCTCGTTATCTTGTTGGGGGTACTGCTCACCCTTTTCCGAGTTTTTGGAGGATAAGATGGAAATGCTATTTGTTGTGCTGATGTTCCTTCTATCGATCAGTCTAATCTTGTTGGTGCTGTTTCAACCTCGTCAACAACAATCACTGTCAACAGATGCGACCAGTAACTTAGGGAAGCCAAACTATTGGCTAGCCCGTCGAGGGATGAAGCTAGCGACCTTGATCGTTAGTGTCCTCTTTTTCTTAGTCTTGTTAATCTATCTGCTACTTGCTCGGGCATAGAAGGGGAGGGAAATGAGAAGAAGGCCCTTTCTCTTGAAGTAGTTGCTTGGAACGGGAGCAGAAGTGAGGTCGATAGGTCTGAATCTTTACTTCTTAGTGATAACTATTTTTTATGGAAGGTATATGAAATATATATTTTTCAAGCTTTCTATTCTATGATAGACTAAGTGTCACCAAGAGAAAAAGAGGTGGATTTATGACAACATTCCAGATTCATACAGTTGAGACAGCGCCAGAAGAGGTAAAAGAGGTTCTTGAAACTGTTCAAAAAGATAATAACGGCTATATTCCAAATCTTATCGGTCTTTTAGCAAACGCACCGACAGTTCTAGAAGCCTATCGCACAGTCGGTGCGATTAACCGTCGCAACAGTTTGACACCAGTTGAACGTGAAGTTGTCCAAATCACTGCTGCGGTGACCAACGATTGTGCCTTCTGTGTGGCAGGGCATACAGCTTTTTCGATCAAACAGATCCAAATGAATGACGACCTTCTTCAAGCTCTGCGCAATCGTACTCCGATTGAAACAGATCCGAAATTGGATACCTTGGCTAAATTCACCCTAGCAGTGATCAATACCAAGGGACGCGTTGGAGATGAGGCCTTAGCTGAATTTTTAGAAGCAGGTTATAGTCACCAAAATGCTTTGGATGTGGTCCTAGGTGTGAGTCTGGCTAGTCTCTGTAACTATGCCAATAACTTGGCCAATACACCTATCAATCCAGAATTGCAGCCCTACGCGTAAAAGAACCAAGCTTGTGCATGAAATGATGGAGCTAAGCTTAAAAATAAGAAAATGAGAAGGAGATTTTATATCTACTTCTTTTTTTGATGATGCCTTCTGGTATTTTATGTTATACTGAAAGTGATAAAATAATTGGAGATCAAGATGAAAAAGATTCCTTTAGCATTTTCAGGTTGTCTATTAGGTTTAGCAGGAGCGGGAAACCTTCTGTCTGATACCTTCCCAGTTCTGGCCCATTTTTTCAGTTTGACGGGTTTGTTTCTATGGGTCTTCTTTTTGTTTCACCATCTGATCTACTGGCAAGAAACAAAGATCGAACTTCAAGAACCAGCCCTTCTATCTGGAATGGCGACCTTTCCCATGGCTGGGATGATTCTATCGACCTATCTCCTACGACTGTTTCCTACATTTGGAGGACTTGCCCAGACAGTTTGGTGGTCTGCTTTCCTTTTAGATTGTAGCTTAATTTTCTACTTTACCAAGACCCATATTTTTGCAAAACCAAGAGCCAATGCCACCCCTAGTTGGACCGTCCTTTATGTAGGGATTGCTGTGGCAGCCTTGACCTATCCAGTGGTAGGGGTGGTTGAGTTGGCCTATCTGACTCTCGGGTTTGGCTTTGTCTTAACCTTGATTCTTTACCCGCTAATCTATCAGGGATTGAAAACTACCCCTTTACCGAGCCACTTATTGGGGCAAGAAGGCATTTATTGTGCGCCCTTTTCTCTTCTGTTAGCGGCCCTCGTTCGTCTTGGTGGAGCTAGTCTGCCGGTTTGGCTCTTATATATCATGATCGGTCTCTCTCAAGGTTTTTATTTCTTCGTTTTAACGCGTCTGCCCAGAATGATAAAAGAAGGGTTTCAACCAGCCTTTTCAGCCTTAACCTTTCCCACGGTCATCACAGCTACTTCCCTGAAAATGGCCCAAGACTTATTGCAAAGTCCTCTTTTAAGGCCCCTTGTCTGGCTAGAAACCATTCTTTGCCTAGCCATTCTTGTGTCTGTGCTAGTGGGCTTTATGACTTACAGAAAAGGGTAGAAGAAAGCTTGATAATCGCTACAATAAGCTGGTATTCCAATAGAAACTAGAGGTTAGAGACGGCTGTCTCGACCTCTTTTTTATCTACTTTCTAATTGAATCCTAGGAATGATTATGGTAAGATGCAATAAATCATTTTTAATCCCTTGAAAGGAATGTATGAAATTTTTAAAGACAAAGGCCAAGCTCTTTTATCCACTTTTATTGCTGGTCTTTTACATCTTGGTGCGGCCGCAATTTCGCGAGTTAGCCCAGCTAGTCAGCAACCAAGTCGGCCAAGCCCTTAGCTATTTTTGGACCCTTCTCTTTTTAGAAGCAGGTTATCTGATGCTTGTTTTTTCATTCGTGAAGAAGTATAGTCCACGTAGCGTTTTTCAGTGGGCAAAGAAGAAACAATTCCTCCCCGCTATCTACGCCACTATATTCACTAGTTGTGCCATCTATTGGCTGGACTACTTTCTCAGTGGTTTTACCAAAGGACGTCTAGCTATTTATCACTCCTTTCCGGTGACCTTGGAAGCCTTAGGATCTCTCATCCTCTTTGTCCTAGTGGTCATCATTCGACCGATGACAGTAGAATTGGTCTTCCGTGGAGCGCTTGTCCAAGCCTATTTTAAAAAATGGCCCTTCTATGCGAGTGTATGGGCGCCTGCCCTCATCTATAGCGGATTTCAATTCCTCCAGCATCCCTTTACTGTCTTGAGTTTTTTGATCTATACGATCCCTTCTCTTCTGTTTGGATTACTGAATGAAAAGACAGGCTCCTTGTATTATCCTATCCTTGCTCATATCGGACTGAACTTCATTTATAGCCTACCCATCATCTTGTCAACTATCCAGCATCTCTTCTCCTAGTCGTTTTAACAGTACTGGAGGAAGCTTCAAACCAAGGGCCAGAAGGTCGTTGGTTTTTTTTGAAATTATGGTATAATAGAATAAATTTAAAAGAGGGAGTGGGAGTTTGAGAAAAAGCTATCGTGTCAAGCGAGAAAAAGATTTCAATGCCATTTTTAAAAGTGGTATGAATTGTGCGAATAGAAAATTTGTGATCTACCGTTTGCCACAAGAGCAGCCCCATTTCCGTGTCGGCTTATCTGTTAGTAAAAAACTAGGAAATGCTGTGACACGCAACCGAATCAAGCGCTTGATTCGTCATGTTTTGATGAAGCACCAGGATCATCTTGTAGCAGATGATTTTGTTGTGATTGCTCGAAAGGGTGTTGAAGAGCTGGATTTTGACCAAGTTGAAAAAAATCTAGTCCATGTATTAAAATTAGCGCAAGTCTATCGTCAGGAAAGGTAATTACGTGAAAAAGAAATTAAAAGTAGCTAGCTTATTAGGAGGGGCCCTCCTTTTATTAACAGCCTGTGGAACGTCTGAAGTGACTTCCCAATCATCAGGAGTTTGGGAAAAATTCGTTTACTTCTTTGCAGAAGTCATCCGTTTTCTTTCGATTGGAGGAAATACCGGAGTTGGGATTATCCTCTTCACTCTCTTGATTCGGACGATTCTTTTACCAGTTTTCCAATACCAAATGACCTCCTCGCGCAAAATGCAGGAGATTCAGCCACTAGTGAAAGAAATCCAGGCCAAGTATCCTGGGAAGGATTTGGAAAGCCGCACTCGTATGTCAGAAGAAATGCGGGCCCTCTATAAAGAAAAAGGAGTTAAGACTTCCTCGGCCTTCTTGCCATTGTTTATTCAAATGCCAGTCTTGATGGCCTTGTTCCAAGCTTTGAGTCGGGTAGAATTCCTAAAAGTCGGTCATTTCCTTTGGTTGGATATGAGCGCAACAGACCCAACCTTTATTTTGCCAGTTTTGGCAGCCGTCTTTACTTTCTTTAGTACCTGGTTGAGCAACAAAGCCATGCCAGAAAAAAATGGTGGAATGACAGCCATGATGTATGCAATGCCAGTCATGATTTTCTTCTTCGCCATGTACTCAGCTAGCGGGGTTGCTCTCTACTGGGTAGTTTCCAATGCCTACCAAGTTGGGCAAACTTACCTGTTGAACAATCCATTTAAGATCATTGCGGCGCGTGAAGCAGAGCAACAGGCAATCAAAGATATAGAAAAACAAAAACGACGTGCATTTAATAAAGCACAGAAAAAGAAAAACTAAGAAGGAGTTTGACAGATGGTCCAATATACAGGAGTCAATGTTGAAGAAGCCATTCAAAATGGTTTGAAAGAATTAGATATCCCGCGCATGAAAGCACATATTACTGTCGTTTCTCGTGAAAAGAAAGGGTTCCTTGGTCTCTTTGGTAAGAAGCCAGCTGTGGTAGACATCGAACCGATTGCAGAAACTACGGTTACAAAAGCTAATCAACAAGCTGTTAAGGGAGTTCCTGAGGAAATAAATGTTCAAAACGAACCTGTCAAGAGTGTCAGTGAAGAGACTGTTGATTTGGGTCGTGTGGTGGCTGCGATTAAAAAAGTTGAAGAAGAAGGCCAAGAAGTTTCGGAAGAGGTGAAGGCTGAGATTCTTAAACATGAGAAGGCTCCTGAAACCATTCTTGAAGAACAAGGTCATGGGGAGATTCTCGATTCAAGTCCTAAAGAAGCTGAGTCACGCCAAACGTCTGATTTTGCTGATTTGGGCATTGAAGTAGAAGAAAGCTATGACATCGAAAAGGTTGTTTCTGATGTCACTTCCTATGTTCAAACAGTAATTGATGAAATGGATGTAGAAGCTAGCATTTCAAGTAGCTACAACCGTCGAACCATCAATATGCAGATTGATACCAATGAGCCAGGCCGTGTGATTGGATACCACGGGAAAGTTCTCAAAGCCCTTCAATTGTTGGCGCAGAACTATCTTTACAATCGGTATTCTAAGAATTTCTACATTGCTATTAACGTCAATGATTATGTTGAACACCGTGCAGAAGTTCTTCAAAGCTATGCGCAAAAATTGGCAAGTCGTGCTCTAGAAGAAGGTCAAGCACAACATACAGATCCAATGTCTAATAGCGAACGCAAGATCATCCACCGTATCGTATCGAAAATGGATGGAGTAACGAGCTATTCAGAAGGGGAAGAACCAAATCGTTACGTTGTCGTCGATATTGAAGGTTAATCTACCGTCTAAAAAAGAAGATTTCAAAAGGGAGAGAGGAGTGTAAGCTTGGTCTCTCCTTTTATTTTTGAGAAGGGAATAGCAGTATGTTTGTTAAGATTAAAGACTTTTTGAATTGTCAGGGGATCAAGTACCTAGCCCCTGCTAAAGCAGGTGAGGATGCGGAGCGAATGTTGGTCTATCGAGAGATGGGCCAAGAAGCTCGCAAGGAGTTCACTCATCTGGTCAGTGATTTTCAGAAGATTTTTCCGCACTTAAAACAAGAGCGGACCAGTCAGTGGATGAATCAAGCCCAAATTCTTCGCCCTCATTTTTGGGCCTATCTCCAAGGAGAGGGAGAAATAGCGGATCCGATGTTCGCCTTGCGACTTTATGGGGATGCGAAGGACTTTGGTGTATCCTTGGAAGTGAGTTTTATCGAACGCAAGAAGGATGAGGAGAGTCTACAAAAGCAGAACCGAGTTTTAACTCTTCCGGTTTCTTCGCCAGTCTATTATTTCGCCCAAATAGAAGGTGTCAGCCAACGATTTCAAGGAACAGAAGCCAATCGTCTGAGACTTCTCAAAGGTGTGGAAGCTAGCCAAGTCCGAAAGGTCTTGGTTAAAGTCGATGTAAATCTATCACAAGCGACTAGCCGAGATGCCATTCTTGAGGAATTAAAAAAAGGAATGGCCTGCTTGCTTCCATACTATGAAGCAACTCGTCAAAGGATAGAAGGAGATGCCTAATAAAAGCGGTATCATTGAACCTGACCCAACAAATTTTTCATAGCTATTGACAAACAGCCTTGAATCAGATAGAATAGTAAAGTATGTTTAGTAACTGATCACATTATAGCCGGCTAAACGAATACAAAATCTATGAGGAGGTATTCATCGTGAAACGTACTTATCAACCAAGTAAACTTCGTCGTGCGCGCAAACATGGTTTCCGTCACCGTATGGCAACTAAAAACGGTCGTCGCGTATTGGCAGCTCGTCGTCGTAAAGGACGCAAAGTTTTGGCTGCTTAATTCAGATAAAAAGCTAAAAACCAGTAGAAACTCGAGACTACTGGTTTTTGTTTTGCCAAAAGTGTATTCAGCTATGCTTTCTGTTATAATAGAGTGAGAAAAATCGTAGAAAAGGATCCATATGCAGATTTTTGATACCCATACTCACCTCAACGTTGAAGAGTTTGCAGGGCGAGAACAAGAGGAATTAGAACTAGCAAAAGAGCTGGGAGTCATTGCCCATAATGTTGTTGGCTTTGACAAACCAACCATTGAACGAGCAATAGAATTGGCAGACCAGTACCCAGAGGTTTATCTCACCCTTGGTTGGCATCCTACTGAGGCAGGCGATTATAGTCCTGAGGTAGAGGCTTATCTACTGGAACGGCTGAAACATCCTAAAGTCGTCGCCTTAGGGGAAATCGGTCTGGACTACCACTGGATGACAGCACCTAAGGAAGTTCAAGAGAAGGTCTTTCGCCGTCAAATTCAGCTATCTAAGGAACTAGACTTACCATTTGTAGTGCATACGCGTGATGCTCTCGAAGATACCTATGCCATTATCAAGAGTGAAGGAGTTGGCCCACGCGGTGGGATCATGCATTCTTTCTCAGGAAGTCTGGAAGATGCCAAACGCTTCATGGATTTAGGCATGATGATCTCTTTCTCGGGAGTGGTGACCTTCAAAAAAGCGACAGACATTCAGGAGGCAGCCAAAGAATTACCTTTGGACAAAATCTTGGTTGAAACAGATGCACCCTATCTGGCACCAGTTCCTAAGCGTGGCCGAGAAAATAAAACAGCCTACACCCGTTATGTAGTAGACTTTATTGCAGAACTACGTGGCTTAACGACAGAAGAGGTGGCACAAGCGACCTATGACAATGCGAGAAAGGTATTTGGCCTTGACTGAGAAAAGAAAAATACCAGAAGTGATTGTTGTTGAAGGCAAGGACGATACGGCCAATCTGAAACGCTATTATGAGGTGGATACCTATGAGACACGTGGCTCTGCTATTAATCAGGATGATTTAGAACGAATTGCTACATTGCAAGAGTTGCGTGGAGTCATTGTCTTTACGGATCCAGATTACAATGGGGAGCGGATTCGTAAAATCATCATGCAAGAAATTCCGCAGGTCAAGCATGCCTTTTTAAATCGTGGCGAAGCAGTACCCAAATCCAAGACCAAGGGGCGTTCCTTGGGAGTAGAGCATGCCAGCTATGAAGACTTAGAAAAAGCCCTATCTGGACTGGTTGGCTCCTATGAAGATGAGCATTTCTTTGATATTACCAAGTCAGACCTGATGCGTCTCGGTCTCTTGATGGGCAGTGACAGTCGCAAACGACGGGAATACTTGGGAGAAGAGCTCCGCATCGGCTACTGTAATGGCAAACAACTGCTCAAACGTTTGGAGTTGTTTGGGGTTTGTCTGTCTCAAGTAGAAGAGTCCTTGGCTTCTTATAAAAAATAGCGATGGAGGTAGCAGATGGGATTGTTCGACTTGTTTACAGATAAGAAAAAAGGGATAGGATATTCTTTAGAGGATGTTCAAGCAAAACATCAAAAGAATCCACGGCACTTTTTGATTCCCAGTCAAGAAGAAATCAACCAATTGAAGATGGGGGACCAGGTTCGCCTCATCTTTGTGCTGGATACAGTCTTGGAGAATGGGTGTCGTGCAGAGCGTATGTGGGTCGAACTCACTGAAATCCGCGATGGGAAGTTCAAAGGACGTTTAACCAATCAACCCGCTTATATTACCTCCATCCAGCTTGGAGATGAGCTGGATTTTGCGCGGGAACATATTGCAAGCTTGATGCTCCCCCAGTTGAATCTTGATACACAAAAAGGGGCAATGATTACCAAGGATTGCTTCCTACGACGTGAGATAAATTGGGCAGTTCACGATCTACCTCATCACCCGCAAGATAGTGGTTGGCAATTTTTTACAGGTTATGAGTCTCATGAAGACTTGGACGATCCGTCTAAGATTGCCATCATTAGCCTTGAAGCGGCCCTGGATATCGAACCCTTGTTGGAGACGGTCTTAGACAAGGATGGAGAAGCTTATGTCTACCAAGCGGAGAAGAACGCATTCGTAGAAGACTGTTAGACTAGCCTGTGGAGAAAAACAAGAGGGATATAGCCCTAAACTGATTAGAAAAGAGAAGATATGAGAATTGCAGATTATAGTGTGACCAAGGCAGTGCTGGAGCGTCACGGCTTTACCTTTAAAAAATCCTTCGGCCAAAACTTCTTGACCGATACCAACATCCTTCAAAAGATTGTGGACACCGCTGAGATTGATAAACAGGTCAATGTGATTGAAGTCGGTCCCGGAATCGGTGCTTTGACAGAGTTTTTGGCGGAAAATGCCGCAGAAGTGATGGCCTTTGAGATTGATGACCGCTTGGTTCCTATCTTAGCGGATACCTTGCGGGATTTTGACAATGTGACCGTTGTCAATCAAGACATCCTCAAGGTGGATCTCAACCAGTATATCGCTGAGTTTAAAAATCCAGAGCTTCCGATCAAGGTAGTGGCCAACCTTCCTTACTACATCACGACTCCGATCCTCATGCACTTGATCGAATCCAAAATCCCTTTCCAAGAATTTGTGGTTATGATGCAAAAAGAGGTAGCAGACCGCATCTCAGCTCAACCGAATACCAAGGCTTATGGATCTTTGTCCATTGCGGTCCAATACTATATGACGGCTAAGGTAGCCTTTATCGTGCCACGCACCGTCTTTGTGCCAGCACCAAACGTCGACTCTGCCATCCTCAAGATGGTCCGTCGCGAAAAAGCGGCAGTGGCAGTCAAGGATGAAGATTTCTTCTTCTCCGTCAGCAAAGCTAGCTTTGTCCACCGTCGCAAAACTCTTTGGAACAACTTGACTAGTCGCTTTGGCAAGACCGAAGACGTGAAGGCAAAATTGGAAGCCGGAATCGAAGCAGCCAGTTTGAAGCCATCTGTACGAGGAGAAGCTCTTAGTTTAGAAGACTTTGCCCGTCTAGCTGACGGTCTTCTAGAAGCAGGGATAAAATAATGGAAAAGACATGGGCTTCAAAGCTCATGTCTTTTTGAGTAATAAAAGGAAAGGACGGGATTTGAACCCGCGCGTGAAGAAGATCCACTTGCCGGATTTCGAGTCCGGTGCCGTACCAGACTGGGCCACCTTTCCAAGATGCGGAGAAAGGGATTTGAACCCTCACGCCCGAAGGGGCACATGCGCCTGAAGCATGCGTGTCTGCCGTTCCACCACCTCCGCATAGTTCTATTATACTCTTTTTGACAGAAATGCCAAGAAAAAATAGCATACTTTCTATCGAATGTATGGAGATAGCAGAAAGAGGCTGGGACAAAAGTCCGGCCTCTCAATTGTCTTTGGATTGTCGAGCAAGACGCAGTGGTTGAGTGGGCTCTACTACGCTGATTTTATCAGCTTTTACAGCCCTACTCAACTGTGCGGAGGTGGGACGACGAAATCGAATTCTAACGAATGACCGATTTCTGTCCCACTCTCTTCTTTCTTTTACTTATTCATAACTAAGTTGAGGATAAAGTTTTTCTTGTTCTGCAGAGGTATCTTTGAGAAGGAAGATAGCCCATAAGAGAGCAAGAAGAAAGACGACTAAGCCAGGGATCCCGCCTTCAGGTCCAAACTCACCACCTGTGATAAAGGTCCGGTTTGAAGTCGTGAAGTACATAAGAGAGGATTCACTATCAAAGCCACTAACATGGAAGCCGTAGACATTGCCCATGATGAAGTTCCAGGCGAAGTGGAAGCCACAAGGACCCCAGATATTTCCTCTCTTCAAGGCATAGACGGCTGTGAAGAGTCCGAAAACAAAGAGGTGGACCGTAGATAGCCAAGAAGCACCATTGTTATTCAAGTGGAAGTAAGAGAACATAGTGGAAGAAATGAGGATGGCAAGGTAGGAATTTTTGTGATAAGAAATAATTGGAATGAGCCAGCCACGAATATAGATTTCTTCGGCTGCCGTTTGGAAAATATAGCCAATTAGAACCAAGATCCAAGATACGAGGAAAGGAAGGCTAAATTGAATGCGATCGAAACGGACATCACCAGTGATAAAGAAGACGATTAAGACCGTGGTAATCATAATGGCGCCGACCAAGACCCCCTTAGCGAATTCGGACAGGCCGTTTCCTTTGGTAAAGCCCATGGTCCGAACCGGTCTTTTTTCAATGAGTTTCACCCAGAGGAAGAAGGCGATGATGGTGTAGAGGAAGGACAAAAGGTCTAGAATATTCCACCAGTCAGGAATCCAACTTTGTTTGTTCAAAAAGAAGTTTGTGGAAGCTGTACTAATTGGAGACATGTATTGGGTGATGTAATAGAGAATAAAGGGAGCTAAAAACCAAGGGGTTAAAAACTTCCCTTTTTTTACATTGGAAACGAGAGGGTTACTCTTGGAAAGAAATGAAAAACTCATAAAGGACCTCCTTATAACTGGCAGGGATTAGTAAGAAAGTCAGAAATACTGCCACAAAAATAAGGCTTCTTTCATTACTAATCAGGTAGCTTCGTCAATAAATGTATCAGTCTCCGTCACTTCCTTTCTGTCAAATAGTCTGCACTTCCCACAAGAGGCATATATATTATGTCCTTTCTCTCTATTATAAACCTATCTGAAAACGTTTACAACCGCTTGTGTGCATCTTGCTCAAAAAAACTGAATGGACTTCTTTTTTCATACTTAAGTAAGCAAGCGCTATCGTATATTTTTTGATATAATGGTAGTATTAACTTTAAAGGAGTGCTAGTTGCAAGGAACGATTGTTAAAGCCTTGGCCGGTTTTTATTATGTGGAGTGCGAAGGGGAAATTTACCAAACACGCGCCAGAGGAAATTTCCGGAAAAAAGGACAAACTCCCTATGTTGGAGATAAAGTAGAATTTTCAGCTGAAGAAAATTCGGAAGGCTATATTTTAAAAATATTCCCTCGAAAGAATAGCTTAGTCCGTCCACCGATTGTTAATATTGATCAGGCTGTCGTTATCATGTCCGCCAAAGAGCCCGATTTTAATGTTAATTTATTGGATCGCTTTTTGGTCCTCTTGGAGCAAAAAGTCATTCATCCAATCGTCTATATTTCAAAAATGGACTTACTAGAAGATCCGGCTGTCATGCTTCCTTTTCAAGAAGTCTATCGCCAAATGGGGTATGACTTTGTCACTGATAAGGAAGAGCTCTTGCCTCTCTTGAAGGATCAGGTGACGGTCTTTATGGGCCAAACAGGAGTGGGGAAATCAACCCTCTTGAATACCTTGGCTCCAGAGTTGGAACTAGAGACAGGAGAGATCTCCGACAGCCTTGGACGAGGTCGCCATACGACGCGAGCCGTCAGCTTTTATGATCTCAATGGTGGCAAGATTGCGGATACCCCTGGCTTCTCCTCTTTAGATTATGAAGTCGACAATGCAGAAGATCTGAATCATGCTTTTCCAGACATCGCCAAGGTAAGCCAGGATTGCAAGTTCCGTACTTGTACCCATACACATGAACCATCTTGTGCCGTCAAACCTGCTGTCGAGGAAGGGATCATTGCTTCCTTCCGCTTTGAGAATTACTTACAGTTCTTGAGTGAGATCGAAAATAGACGAGAAACCTATAAAAAAGTATCGAAAAAATTACCCAAATAAGGAGACCTGAATAATATGAAAACAAACAAATTAGCCCCATCTATTTTGAGTGCGGATTATGCAAATTTTGAAAGTGAATTGAAGAAATTGGAAGCATCTGGTGCGGAGTACGCTCACATCGATGTGATGGACGGCCACTTTGTACCGAATATCAGCTTTGGTGCGGGTGTAGTTGCTAGTATGCGTCCTCACAGTAAGCTAGTTTTTGACTGTCACTTGATGGTGACCAATCCTGAGCAACATATCGAAGAGTTTGCGCGTGCCGGGGCAGATATCATTAGCATTCACGTAGAAACGACTCCACACATCCATGGGGCCCTTCAAAAAATTCGTTTGGCAGGGGTAAAACCAAGTGTGGTCATCAATCCAGGAACCCCTGTTGAAAGTATCCAACACATTTTGAACTTGGTGGATCAAGTACTTGTCATGACTGTCAATCCAGGATTTGGTGGGCAAGCCTTCCTGCCAGAAACCATGGATAAGATTCGTCAATTGGTTCAATTGCGTGAAGAGAAAGGCTTGGATTTCGATATTGAAGTGGATGGGGGAATTGACGACAAGACGATTCACGCTGCGAAAGAAGCAGGGGCAAACGTCTTTGTAGCAGGTTCCTATGTATTTAATGGAGATGTGAATGAACGAGTTCAAACCCTTCGAGCAGCCATCCAAGACTAAGGTTGCGATTGTAGCTGGAGGCCAAGTGGAAACCATTCCGTTAGACTTGGATGTTTATGTCGGAGTGGATGCAGGTTGCCTTTTCCTATTAGAGCAAGGGCTGGAACTATCTTTAGCAGTTGGAGATTTTGACTCTGTTGAGCCAGAAGAATTCCAGAGGATTCAATCTGCGGCTCACGAATTACGGACTTCGGTAGCAGAAAAAAATGATACTGACCTGGAATTGGCGATTAAGGAAGTAGTAGAACGTTGGCCTCAAGCGGAAATTCTAATCTTTGGAGCCTTTGGTGGTCGCATGGATCACCACTTGGCCAGCGTTTTTTTGCCCACTGATCCAGAGATTGCTCCCCTTATGTCGCAACTTTGCTTGATGGACCGACAAAATTATCTCTGCTATCGTCCAGCAGGTCGCCACACCATTCAGCCCCTAGCAGGCTATACGTATGTAGCTTTCATGCCGGTTGAGGGAGCTTCCATCCAGATTGAAGGAGCCAAGTATCCCTTAAATTCGACCAATTATTTTAAAAAAGCTATTTATGGTTCCAACGAGTTTAGCAATCAGCCGATCACCTTAAGCGTTGATCGAGGCTATGCTGTTATCATTTATAGCAAGGATGGGAAATAAGATGGAATTAATCCTTTTTGTATTAGGAGTGGGAAATCTTGTCTTGCTCTTCTTGCTGTACCAACAACGGACAGCTGATAACAAACGGATCCGTGACTTACTAGAAGACCAAGAAGATCATCTTTCGGATCAGCTGGATTACCGATTTGAGAGAGAGCGACAAGCTCAGCAAATCACTGGTCAGCAGATAGAGATGGCGATCAGTGACCGTCTAATGGAATTACGGACAGAAATGCATCAGCAAACGACTGCTTTACGAGCAGAACTTGCTGAGAATTTTACTAAAAACCGAGACAAAACGGACGAACGGATGCAACAGATTCAAGCCTCCAATGATTTGCGGTTGGAGCAGATGCGTCAAACGGTCGAAGAAAAGTTGGAAAAAACCTTGCATAGTCGTCTCCAAACCTCTTTTGAGACTGTCTCCAAACAATTGGAGTCGGTTAATAAAGGCCTTGGGGAAATGCAGACGGTCGCTAGAGATGTGGGGAGTCTCAATAAGGTCCTCTCTAATACCAAAACCCGTGGGATTATGGGAGAACTTCAACTGGGCCAGATCATTGAAGATATCCTAACTCCCGCTCAATACGAGAGAGAGTTTGTAACAGTTCCTCATTCCAGCGAACGCGTCGAGTATGCAATCAAGATGCCTGGTCAGGTAAGAGGGGAATACGTCTATCTGCCAATCGACTCTAAGTTTCCTCTGGAGGGTTATTACCGACTGGAAGAAGCCTATGAAAGTGGAGAGAAAGAGGAGATTGAACGGTGTCGCAAGCTCCTTCAGACTAGTATTAAACAATTTGCCAAGGACATTCATCAAAAATACCTATATCCGCCTGCCACTACTAATTTTGGGATTCTCTTTTTACCGACGGAAGGCCTCTATTCAGAAGTGGTCCGCGACCCAGCCTTCTTTGATCGCCTCCGAAGAGAGGAGCAGATCGTTGTCGCGGGGCCAAGTACTCTTTCAGCCTTGTTAAATTCCCTATCGGTCGGATTTAAGACTCTGAATATTCAACGAAGTGCAGATGATATTAGCAAGGTCCTTGCTTCAGTCAAGACAGAGTTCCAAAAATTTGGAGGCGTTTTAGAAAAGACCCAACGGCAGTTGAAACATGCTTCTGGAAATATTGATGAACTCTTAAATCGAAGAACAAATGCTATCGAGCGTACACTTCGAAGTATAGAAACGTCAGAGAATCTAGATATGGCAAGCCTATTGAATTTAGAAGATGGAGAAGATGATGGTCAAAATTAATCAAATGAAAAAAGACGAATTGTTTGAAGGCTTCTACCTCATTAAGTCAGCAGATGTTCGTCAGACACGGGCTGGAAAGAACTATCTTGCCTTTGTCTTTCAAGATGAGACAGGCACGATTGAAGGAAAATTGTGGGATGCTCAGCCGCATAATGTGGAGCAGTTCCAAGCTGGTCGCGTAGTTCATATGAGCGGACGCCGAGAGGTCTACAACAATACGCCCCAGGTCAATCAATTGACCTTGCGTTTGCCTCAAAGCGGGGAACCGTCTAATCCAGCAGACTTTAAAGAAAAACCTCCGGTGAATCCAGTTGATTTGAAAGATTACCTGTCGGGGATGATTTTCAAGATAGAAAATCCAGTTTGGCAACGTGTGGTGAGGGCGCTCTACAACAAGTACGACAAGGAGTTTTACTCGTATCCTGCGGCCAAAACCAATCACCATGCATTTGAGACTGGCTTGGCCTATCATACAGCAACCATGGTTCGATTGGCCGAGAGCATCTCTCAGGTTTACCCTCAATTAAATCAAAGTCTCCTCTATGCAGGGATCATGCTCCATGATCTTGCCAAGGTATTGGAGCTCTCAGGTCCCGAGAATACGGAATATACGGTCAGAGGGAATCTCATCGGACACATTGCTCTGATTGATGAAGAAATTACCAAGGTCTTGCAAGAGCTGAAGATTGATGATCAAAAAGAAGATGTGATTGTGTTACGACATGTCATTTTAAGTCACCATGGTCAATTAGAGTATGGTAGTCCAGTTCGTCCGAAAATTATGGAAGCGGAGATCATTCATATGATTGATAATCTAGATGCCGAAATGATGATGATGACCTCAGCCTTGGCTTTAGTGGGACCTGGTGAAATGACCAATAAGATTTTTGCCTTGGATAACCGCTCCTTCTATAAGCCAAATTTATAAACAAGACCCAAAAAAGCCTTCTCTTAGTTTGTTAGTAAAAAAACGAGAAACGAATGTTGTAAGACTAACAATGTTCGTTTTTTGGTATAATATGGTATAATACAATAAAAAACTATGTGGAGAGATAATGAAGCTAAGAAGAAGTGAGCGGATGGTTGTGATCTCGAACTACTTGATTAATCATCCCTACGAATTGACAAGTTTAAATACATTTGCGGAGAAATATGAATCTGCCAAATCCTCTATTTCTGAGGACATTGTTATTATTAAACGGGCCTTTGAAGAAATGGAAATTGGACACATTGAAACTCTCACTGGGGCAGGTGGAGGGGTCATCTTTACACCATCGATTTCGGATGCAGATTCAAGAGAAATTGTCCAAAACTTGTGCAATCAATTGTCAGAAAGCAATCGGATTTTACCAGGTGGTTATATCTACCTTTCAGACCTATTGAGCAATCCAAAAATCCTAAATAATATTGGGCGCATTATTGCCAAGGCTTTTCGAGATCAAAAAATCGATGCTGTTATGACGGTGGCAACCAAGGGAGTTCCATTAGCAAACGCGGTAGCCAATGTCTTAAATGTTCCCTTTGTCATTGTGCGACGAGATCTAAAAATTACAGAAGGATCAACGGTCAGTGTGAACTATGTATCAGGTTCCAGTGGCGATCGGATTGAGAAAATGTTTTTGTCCAAACGCAGTTTGAAAGCGGGCAGCCGTGTCTTGATTGTCGATGACTTCCTTAAAGGGGGGGGGACTATCAGTGGGATGGTTAGCCTCTTAGCTGAGTTTGAATCAGAGTTAGCAGGAGTCGCTATTTTTGCGGACAATGCTTCGGCTAGAAGTAAAGATTTATTTGATCACAAGTCACTTCTACGTGTAACCAACATTGATGTAGTAGAAAATAAAATTGATGTAGAAATCGGAAATATTTTCGATAAGGATTAAGTCTGGAGAGGGAGATAGGAAAATGAAAACAATTTTAGACCGTTTTGATCGTAGCCCCCTATGGCTTCGATTGGCAACGATATTCATCTTGACAGGAGTTCTTGTCGGTGGGCTTTATACGGTTCGAAAAAATTCTGCAGACCAAGTTACAGTGGTGAAACAAGAAGCCAAAAAGACAGGTTCTCTTCCTATTAAAAAGAAAGACCCTAAAAAAGCAAAAGAAGAAGAGGAAGCGAAAATCGCTGAAGATGCAGAAAAGGCAGTCGCTCATTTTGAAACGACTGCAACCCAAGAAACCTTAACAGCTGCCCGAGAAGCCGTGGAAAAAGTGAAGGACGAAACAAAGAAACAGGCCTTCCAAGCCCGAATTCAGTACATTGTAGACTACTATGGAATGCAAACCAACCAGAATACTCAATCAACTGATACGAATCAAGCTAGTCAAACAGGGCAACCTCAACAAGTGGTTCCGGCAGAAGTTCCTCAATATCAGTCCAATGAAGTTCCTCAAGTTTCGAATGCTACAATTCCAGCTGTAACGCAACAATATGAACAATAATTTAGCACGGTTTTAAGAAGAAGCAATCGTGCAAAAAAGAGAAAAAAATCTTGACAGTGAAAGTACCGCTATGTTACAATAATAGACGGTACTTTTTACTTTTGGTCTCTCAAGAGTGTACAGGGACGTGCTGACAAATGTTGCAAAAGTACACACAGATGATAGCTGTCACCAAGTGTATCATCACCAAAAATAAAAAAAAACACAGGAGAATGTAGATGCCTACAATTAACCAATTGGTTCGCAAACCGCGTAAATCAAAAGTAGAAAAATCTAAATCACCAGCTTTGAACGTTGGTTACAACAGTCATAAAAAAGTTCAAACAAACGTTTCTTCACCACAAAAACGTGGTGTAGCAACTCGTGTTGGAACTATGACACCTAAAAAACCTAACTCTGCCCTTCGTAAATTTGCTCGTGTACGTTTGAGCAACTTGATCGAAGTTACTGCCTACATCCCAGGTATCGGACACAACTTGCAAGAGCACAGCGTGGTGCTTCTTCGTGGTGGACGTGTAAAAGACCTTCCAGGGGTACGTTACCATATCGTCCGTGGTGCACTTGATACTGCAGGTGTTAACGATCGTAAACAAGGCCGTTCTAAATACGGTACTAAACGTCCGAAAAAAGCATAAGGAAAGGGGATAAAGAGAAATGAGTCGTAAAAATAGAGCTCCAAAACGTGACGTATTGCCAGATCCGCTTTACAATTCACAACTAGTTACTCGTCTTATCAACCGCGTTATGCTTGATGGTAAACGTGGTACAGCAGCTTCAATCGTTTACGGTGCTTTTGAGCAAATCAAAGAAGCTACTGGAAATGACGCACTTGAAGTATTTGAAACAGCTATGGAAAACATCATGCCTGTACTTGAAGTACGTGCACGTCGTGTTGGTGGATCAAACTACCAAGTCCCAGTTGAAGTTCGTCCAGAACGTCGTACAACACTTGGACTTCGTTGGTTGGTAACAATCGCTCGTCAACGTGGTGAGCACACAATGGTTGACCGCCTTGCTAAAGAAATCTTGGATGCTGCAAACAACACTGGTGCAGCTGTTAAGAAACGTGAAGACACTCACCGTATGGCTGAAGCTAACCGTGCCTTCGCACACTTCCGCTGGTAAGAATAAGATACTGAGGGCGTTAAAAAAGCGACTGAAAATTAGGAAGTTTGACGCAGAATCAAAGATTCTAGGAAAGCTTATCTATTTTCCGAGCTTTTAGCCCGGGTTCAATTGAGCTCGGTCCGCTCTTTAGTTCAATTCAACTTACCATCTCGTAAGTTGAAACCAACACATACATGAGAACACTGAGAACGGGTAGGTCCTGCCTATCCGTTTTTGTTAAATCATGTTATAATAGTATAGAAATAAAAAATATAGGAGAAACAAACCTCATGGCACGCGAATTTTCACTTGAAAAAACTCGTAATATCGGTATCATGGCCCACGTCGATGCTGGTAAGACAACTACAACTGAGCGTATCCTTTACTACACTGGTAAGATTCACAAAATTGGTGAAACTCACGAAGGTGCGTCACAAATGGACTGGATGGAGCAAGAGCAAGAACGTGGTATCACTATCACTTCTGCAGCTACAACAGCTCAATGGAAAGATACTCGTGTAAACATCATCGACACACCAGGACACGTGGACTTCACGATCGAAGTTCAACGTTCACTCCGCGTTTTGGACGGTGCTGTAACCGTTCTTGACTCACAATCAGGTGTTGAGCCTCAAACAGAAACTGTTTGGCGCCAAGCAACTGAATACAGAGTTCCTCGTATCGTATTTGCGAACAAGATGGATAAAATCGGTGCTGACTTCCTTTACTCAGTAAGCACTCTTCATGACCGTCTTCAAGCAAATGCTCACCCAATCCAATTGCCAATCGGTTCAGAAGATGACTTCCGTGGAATCATCGACTTGATCAAGATGAAAGCTGAAATCTACACCAACGACCTTGGTACAGATATTCTTGAAGAAGATATCCCAGCTGAATACCTTGAACAAGCTCAAGAATACCGTGAAAAATTGGTCGAAGCAGTTGCTGAAACTGACGAAGATTTGATGATGAAATACCTTGAAGGTGAAGAAATCACTAACGAAGAATTGAAAGCTGGTATCCGTAAAGCGACTATCAATGTTGAATTCTTCCCAGTATTGTGTGGTTCTGCCTTCAAGAACAAAGGGGTTCAATTGATGTTGGATGCGGTCCTTGACTACCTTCCAAGCCCACTTGATATCCCTGCAATCAAGGGTGTAAACCCAGATACAGATGAAGTAGAAGAACGTCCAGCATCTGATGACGAGCCATTTGCAGCTCTTGCCTTCAAGATCATGACTGACCCATTTGTAGGTCGTTTGACATTCTTCCGTGTTTATTCAGGTGTCTTGAACTCTGGTTCATACGTATTGAACACTTCTAAAGGTAAACGTGAACGTATCGGACGTATCCTTCAAATGCACGCCAACACTCGTATGGAAATCGAAACAGTTTACTCTGGAGATATCGCAGCTGCTGTTGGTTTGAAAGATACAACAACTGGTGACTCATTGACAGATGAAAAAGCAAAAGTTATCCTTGAGTCAATCGAAGTTCCAGAACCAGTTATCCAATTGATGGTTGAGCCTAAATCTAAAGCAGACCAAGACAAGATGGGTATTGCCCTTCAAAAATTGGCTGAAGAAGATCCAACATTCCGCGTTGAAACAAACCCTGAAACTGGTGAAACAGTTATCTCTGGTATGGGTGAGTTGCACTTGGATGTCCTTGTTGACCGTATGAAACGTGAATTCAAGGTTGAAGCAAACGTTGGTGCTCCTCAAGTATCTTACCGTGAAACATTCCGCGCTTCTACACAAGCACGTGGATTCTTCAAACGTCAATCTGGTGGTAAAGGTCAGTTTGGTGATGTATGGATCGAATTTACTCCAAACGAAGAAGGAAAAGGATTCGAGTTCGAAAATGCAATCGTCGGTGGTGTGGTTCCACGTGAATTCATCCCTGCAGTAGAAAAAGGACTTCAAGAATCTATGGCGAACGGTGTTCTTGCTGGCTACCCAATGGTTGACGTGAAAGCGAAGCTTTACGATGGTTCATACCACGATGTCGACTCATCTGAAACTGCCTTCAAGATCGCTGCATCTCTTGCTCTTAAAGAAGCAGCTAAATCAGCACAACCAGCTATCCTTGAACCAATGATGCTTGTAACCATCACAGTTCCTGAAGAAAACCTTGGGGATGTTATGGGTCACGTAACTGCTCGTCGTGGACGTGTAGACGGTATGGAAGCACACGGTGCAAGCCAAATCGTTCGTGCTTATGTACCACTTGCTGAAATGTTCGGTTACGCTACTGTCCTTCGTTCTGCAACTCAAGGACGTGGTACCTTCATGATGGTATTTGACCACTACGAAGATGTACCGAAATCAGTACAAGAAGAAATCATTAAAAAAGCTAAAGGTGAAGCATAATTTTGCCGTCTAGCTAAAAGCTTTCCTCTTAGGAGGAAGGCTTTTTTGATTCGAAAGAGTTCAACCCCTCTTCCTCATAAGAGATAGTGAAAATGAATATGAAAGTTTGTGTAATATTTCTAATCCTACTGAAATCAGTTGCATTTTAGGGGAAGAAAGTATATAATAATATTGTTGAAAGATGATTTGTAACCTATCAAGTTACTCTTTTCACATAAAAATTTTTTGATTTTCATAAGGAGGAAATCACGAATGGTAGTTAAAGTTGGTATTAACGGTTTCGGTCGTATCGGTCGTCTTGCTTTCCGTCGTATCCAAAACGTAGAAGGTGTTGAAGTTACTCGCATCAACGACCTTACAGATCCAGTTATGCTTGCACACTTGTTGAAATATGACACAACTCAAGGTCGTTTCGACGGTACTGTGGAAGTTAAAGAAGGTGGATTCGAAGTTAACGGTAAATTCGTTAAAGTTTCTGCTGAACGTGATCCAGAACAAATCGACTGGGCTAACGACGGTGTAGAAATCGTTCTTGAAGCAACTGGTTTCTTTGCTAAGAAAGAAGCTGCTGAAAAACACTTGCACCCAGGTGGAGCTAAGAAAGTTGTTATCACTGCTCCTGGTGGAAACGACGTTAAAACAGTTGTATTTAACACTAACCACGACATTCTTGATGGTACTGAAACAGTTATCTCAGGTGCTTCATGTACTACAAACTGCTTGGCTCCAATGGCTAAAGCTCTTCAAGATAACTTTGGTGTTGTAGAAGGATTGATGACTACTATCCACGCTTACACTGGTGACCAAATGATCCTTGACGGACCACACCGTGGTGGTGACCTTCGTCGTGCTCGCGCTGGTGCAGCTAACATCGTTCCTAACTCAACTGGTGCTGCTAAAGCTATCGGTTTGGTAATCCCAGAATTGAACGGTAAATTGGACGGATCTGCACAACGCGTTCCAACTCCAACTGGATCAGTTACTGAATTGGTTGCAGTTCTTGAAAAGAACGTTACTGTTGATGAAGTGAACGCAGCTATGAAAGCAGCAGCTAACGAATCATACGGTTACACAGAAGATCCAATCGTATCTTCAGATATCGTAGGTATGGCTTACGGTTCATTGTTTGACGCAACTCAAACTAAAGTTCTTGACGTTGATGGTAAACAATTGGTTAAAGTTGTTTCATGGTATGACAACGAAATGTCTTACACTGCACAACTTGTACGTACTCTTGAATACTTCGCAAAAATTGCTAAATAATTCATGTGTATGATGAGAGGAGGGTGACCTCCTCTTTTTTTGTACTTTTTTTAGTTCCTCCTCACCTTATTATAGGATTTGCTAAAATGGATTGACAGACCTCTCTTTAAAGGGGTAAACTAAATTTGAGTGAAGATTTCCAATTAAACAAAATGTAAGCGATTGCACGAGAGCAAAGGAGAAGTGTTTTAGGAGATTGGAAATTAGTAAAATAAGATGGAGGTCAAGATGAAAGGTCATCAATTTGAAAAACAACAACGTTTTAGTATCCGAAAATTCAGTGTGGGAGTTTGTTCTGCACTGATTGGATTGGCATTTTTAGGGACGGGGGCTGTCTCAGCGGATGAGACGCATGCTGCGAATGAACAACCCTTAGAAGCCACTTCAGCAACTGCAGAAGATGTAAATCATTTGATCAGAGAAGCTGGTGTCTACACTGCAGATGCTGTCTTGCCAACTACAGAATCAGTGAAACCAGTTGAGGAAGCCACTTCAGCAACTCCAGAGGCTACTTTAGCAACTCCCGAAGTTAGCCCGACGACCACAGATAGTCCAGCGGTTTCAGCGACAGAACAGCCAAAAGCAAGCACAGAAAAAGTAGAAGATTTACCAACTAATGAAGAAAAACAATTAAGACCGAAAGAGGTCAAATTTGATACATGGGACGATTTGTTGAAATGGGAACCTGGTAAACGAGTAGATGATGATTTGAACCGAGCAAGTGTCCCCCTCGCTAGCCGTTTTCAAGGGAAGCAAATCAACGAGCAAGCAAACCCTGATGCAAAGATTCAGGCTCTGTCTAACATGAACTCAAAGGCTAAGGATCATGCTTCCGTCGGTGGGGAAGAGTTTAAGGCCTATGCTTTTGACTATTGGCAGTATTTGGATTCCATGGTATTCTGGGAAGGTCTGGTACCATCAGCGGATGTGATTGATGCTGCTCACCGAAATGGGGTGCCCATCTATGGAACACTCTTTTATAACTGGTCTAGTAGCATCAAGGATCAAGAGCATTTTGCAGAAACCTTGAAAGAAGATAGTGAAGGCTCTAAAACCTTCCCGATCGCACGGAAATTAGTTGATCTAGCTAAGTATTATGGTTTCGATGGCTACTTTATTAACCAAGAAACGACAGGGAACCTAGTAGAACCTTTAGGACCAAAATTAAGAGATTTCCTTCTTTACACCAAGGAGTATGCGAAGAGTATTAACTACCCTATCAAGTACTCTTGGTATGATGCCATGACCTATGAATATGGTCGTTACCATGAAAATGCACTGGGTGAATACAACTACAATTTCATGCAACCTGAAAATGGGGAAAATCCAGTTGATACCTTCTTTGCCAACTTTAACTGGGGCAAATCAGAAGTTGATTATTCTATCAGCACAGCCAAATGGATTCAGCGCAATCCTTATGATGTTTTAGCAGGACTCGAACTTCAAAAAGGGGGCTCTTATAAGACCAATGTGGACTGGAATGCGATTTTAGATGAACATGGCAAGTTGCGTCTATCCCTGGGGCTTTATGCACCTGATACCATTACGGGTCTAGGAAAGACAGGAGAGGGGTATCATACCCATGAAGATCTATTCTGGACAGGTTTCCAAGGTGATCCAACCAAAGGAAAACCAGCAGATCAATCTTGGTACGGGATGTCCAATCTAGTCGTGGATAAAACTCCGATCACAAATGCTGATTTTAATACTTCATTCAATACTGGTCACGGAAAATATTGGTTTGTAGATGGAAAAATTTCCAAAGATGGCGAGTGGAATTACCGATCCGTCTCTGGCTACCTTCCAACATGGCGCTGGTGGGTAGAACATAGTGAAGACAGCACGCCATTGAAAGGGCGCTATGACTTTGATCAAGCCTATAATGGAGGAAACTCGCTAACCTTTGAAGGCGATTTGAAAGCTAATAGCAGTCAAAATGTCATGCTCTATTCGACCAAGATCCCTGTGACAGAAACAACAAAATTAAGTGTCTCTCACAAGGGTGGGGTTGGTGCGGCTGCTTGGGTAGCTGTTGCTACAAAAGAAGATTACTCGGAATACGTATGGAAGGAATTGACGCCAAACGCAGATTGGTCCACTCAAACCTTCGATTTGGGAGACCTAGCTGGCAAGACCATTTATGCCGTTAAGATGTTCTTTGACCATGATGCAGATGTCAAAGACTACAAGTTCAATCTCGGCCAATTGTCGATTACGTCGAACCAAGAAAAACCAGCTGCTCCTTCTGAAGTAACCGTGAAAGGCAAACGCCTGCAAAATGCGCAAGAAGCAGAAGCAGTCCTAAACTTTAAAGGAGTTGCGGATGCAGATTATTATGAAGTCTATGAGAAAGATGGGGATAACTGGCGTCTCTTAACAGGGTCTTCTGCGACAACTGTCTATCTTCCAAAAGTTAGTCGTTCAGCAAGTGCTGAAGGGACCACTCAAGAACTCAAGGTTGTTGCTGTTGGGAAGAACGGTCAACGTTCAGATGCGGGAACTGTAGCCTTTGATTGGGGTATGACAGTGTCGGATACCAGCCTACCAAAAGCATTGGCGCCAAACGTAGTGATTGGGGCGAAAGTCATCGGTTCAAGTTTCCCAGATGCAGATGGTAGTGAAGGTATCGAGGGGATGTTGAATGGTACCATTACGAGTCTTTCAGATAAATGGTCGTCGGCTCAATTGAGTGGAACTGTCGATATTCGCTTGACACAACCAAGGACCATTGTTCGTTGGGTTATGGACCATGCAGGTGCGGGTGGTGAATCTGTCGATGATGGCAAGATGAATACCCGTGACTTCGATCTTTACTACAAGGACGAAGCCGGCGAGTGGAAATTGGCCAAGGAAGTCCGTGGTAACAAAGCCCATGTGTCAGATATTACACTCGATCAACCGATTAAGGCCCAAGATTGGCGTCTCCATGTCATTACAGCCGATAATGGGACTCCATGGCAAGCTATTCGAATCTATAACTGGAAAATGTATGAAAGTTTAGATACCGAAACAGTCAATATCCCGATGAAGGATGCTGCAGCGCAAAACCTAGGCAATCATTTTGTCCAGGTTGGCTTTAAGGATGTACCTGCGAATACAACGATTTCACTTTATGCCGATAAAGAAGCGACTAGCCCAATTGCGACTATGACAGCCGATCAAGCTGGAAATCTGATCTTTAAACCGCTCGCTTTTGAATCGACTCCGTCTCTTCTTTACTATCGTGCACAAGCACCAGGAAAAGAGATCAGTAATGTTCTAGCGATTGAAGTTCCAAAAAATGATAAAGAAATTAGTGGAGTTCAATTAGAAGAGGGCTTAGCTAAGAAGGTCTACAGAAAAGGAGATGCTCTCTCCTTGAAAGGAGCGACTCTTCGCGTTCATTATCAAGATGGACAAGCAGATCAACTGGTCAACCTCACCAACTCAGGTGTAGAGATTCATGGATTTGACAGTAGCAAGCTTGGAGAACAACACCTAGAAGTTTCTTATCTTGGTCAGAAATTGGATAAGACTCTCACTGTTTTTGTGGTCAGTGCAGAGGAAGCAGGTGAAAAAGCCGTTGCTGGTCTAGAATTGACTGACAAACCAAAAGTCGAATATATTGTCGGAGAAGCATTTGAAAAAGAAGGCGGACGCTTTACAGTCGTCTTTGAAGATGAAACGACTGAAACGCACGCCTTGACCGATGAAGGTGTTGAAGTAACTGGCTTTGATGCGAGCAAGGAAGGTCGTCAAACTATCACCGTCCATTACAAGGGAGCTAGCACAAGCTTTGATGTCCTCGTGAATCCAAAACCAGCTCTCAACGATGAATATCTCAAGCAAAAATTGGCTGAAGCTGAAGCTGCAAAAGCCAAAGTAGACTTTACTTTTGCCACTCCTGAAGTCAAAGAAGCCTTGTTGGCTGGAATAGCTGCTTCTGAAAAAGTCTTGAAAGAGCATGATACCAGCACACAAAATCAAGTCAATGAGCAGTTAAACCAATTGACCGCTCTCTTGAAAGCCTTGGATGGACAAGCCAATCTAACAAAAGAAAAAGAAACTCTCTCTGCTCTGACAGAGGAAGCGACCACTCTATTAGCAAGCAAGCCAAATCATCCTTCTGGTGATGCTTTGAAGGCACTGGTTGAGAAAAATAAAGAACTCCTAGCCTCTTCAGAACTCATTCCTGAAGCGCTCGCAACCGCAAAAACAGGTCTAGAAACCTTGATTGCGCTCTTGAAAGAAGATAAGCCGGCTGTCTTTGTAGACCCTGCAACTGGAGTTGAAGTTCAGTTCTCTAATTTGGAACCTACTGTTGTTAAGGGGTTGAAAGTCGCGAAAGTTGAAGCAAATCAGGCAGAAAAAGAAGAGCTGAAGGGACGAGAAGCGGCTATCTTTGATATCGAAGGAGTCGATGCAAGTGGTCAAGATGTGGATACCCATCATCCATCACTTGTGAAAATACCTGTGGATAAGGATAAAGAAGTGGAGCAAGTCCTCTTCTTCCCAGAAGGTCAAGCACCTCAATCTTTAGCCTTTGAGCGTGTAGGAGATGTAGTCATCTTCACAGCTCCACACTTTACTCACTATGCGATTGTCTACAAAACTCAAAAGATAGAGGCACCGGATCAGCCAATCCAGCCAGATCAACCTGTGACACCGGACCAACCGATCCAGCCAGAGAAACCTGCGACACCAGATCAACCGATTCAGCCGGAGAATCCAACAAAACCAGACCAACCGGATAACAATCAAACATCACCAGAACAATTGAATCCGACGAAACCAACTGATCCATTGAATCAAAAGGAAAATGGACCAGATCTTCTGGATCAACGAGTTCAACAAGTTTTGAGTCGTTACTTAACACCGTCTAAAGAAGATTCTTCTCAACAAGATCCAACCAGCAAAGAAACTGACAAGGAATTGCCAACAACTGCAAGTTTAGAGGCTTCTTTTGCAGCAGAAGCTGTACTCTTAGCGGCACTTGGAGGCTTCCTCTTGGCCGGTAAGAAGAAAGAAGAGTAAGGTTTTCTAGAGGCTTAAAAAAGTTAAAATCAATCATAAACCTCCTTTGTGAAAAACAAGGGAGGTTTCATGATGTAGATTCTGAATCAGGAGTATCAATCCAGATAGGCTATTATGAAGTAGAAATCCACTATTTTTCTACCTCTTTTACATCTTTTGTGATATAATTATCATGTATAAAAAATAGAAGGAGTCATATCCAATGGCAAAATTGACTGTTAAAGACGTTGACTTGAAAGGGAAAAAAGTTCTCGTTCGTGTTGACTTCAACGTTCCTGTAAAGGATGGCGTGATCACAAATGACAACCGTATCACTGCCGCTCTTCCAACAATCAAGTACATTCTTGAGCAAGGCGGACGTGCAATCCTCTTCTCTCACCTTGGACGTGTAAAAGAAGAAGCTGATAAAGAAGGTAAATCACTTGCTCCTGTAGCGGCTGACTTGGCTGCTAAATTGGGTCAAGACGTTGCTTTCCTACCAGGTGTTACTCGTGGTGTTGAATTGGAAGCTGCGATTAACGCTCTTGAAGACGGACAAGTTCTTTTGGTTGAAAACACTCGTTTTGAAGATGTTGATGGCAAGAAAGAATCTAAAAACGATCCTGAACTTGGTAAATACTGGGCATCACTTGGAGATGGTATCTTCGTAAACGATGCATTCGGTACAGCTCACCGTGCGCACGCTTCAAACGTTGGTATCTCAGCAAACGTTGAAAAAGCTGTTGCTGGTTTCCTTCTTGAAAACGAAATTGCCTACATCCAAGAAGCAGTTGAAGCTCCAGAACGTCCATTCGTGGCTATCCTTGGTGGTTCAAAAGTTTCAGACAAGATTGGTGTTATCGAAAACTTGCTTGAAAAAGCTGATAAAGTTCTTATCGGTGGTGGGATGACTTACACATTCTACAAAGCTCAAGGTATCGAAATCGGTAACTCACTTGTAGAAGAAGACAAATTAGATGTCGCTAAAGCTCTTCTTGAAAAAGCAAACGGCAAATTGATCTTGCCAGTTGACTCAAAAGAAGCGAACGCATTTGCTGACTACACTGAAGTGAAAGACACTGAAGGTGAAGCAGTTGACCCAGGCTTCCTTGGTTTGGATATCGGTCCTAAATCTATCGCTAAATTTGACGAAGCTTTGACTGGTGCGAAAACAGTTGTATGGAACGGACCTATGGGTGTATTTGAAAACCCTGACTTCCAAGCTGGTACAATCGGTGTCATGGACGCTATCGTGAAACAACCAGGCGTTAAATCAATCATCGGTGGTGGTGACTCAGCTGCCGCAGCGATCAACCTTGGTCGTGCAGACAAGTTCTCATGGATCTCTACTGGTGGAGGCGCTTCAATGGAACTCCTTGAAGGTAAAGTATTGCCAGGTTTGGCTGCACTTACAGAAAAATAAGACGGTTCCTCATAAACCATAGAAGAAGCACCGAAAGGTGCTTTTTTTAGAATGTATACAAACTATTTTTATATAAGATAAGTGATTCTGTATCGAAATAAAATATGATCTCATTTTTGAAATTAATCAAGGAAATCCCGAAACTTTCCGCCGTGAGAAAAGTGCTTGAAACATTTGTTTCAAGCACTCGGGAGTTTTGAAACTTTAGGTTCAAAACTAAGTCATGGAACTTCTTCGAAGTTCGCTGACGTCCGTACTCACCTAAGGAAAGTTTTTAAGATGTCTTTATAGATTAGAAGGAAGCTAGTCGATCTTCATTTCCCTGCTTGAACCTTTCTGGAAATATGTTAGAATAAAAGAGATAGAAAGATAGGGGACAATGGATTACTTTAAACGACATAAATTTGACCGTTCCAAATTTCGATTGGGAATGCGGACCTTCAAAACAGGGATAGCCGTTTTTCTGGTTCTATTGATTTTTGGTATCTTTGGTTGGAGAGGACTGCAAATTGGGGCTCTGACAGCTGTTTTTAGCTTGAGAGAAGATTTTGATAAGAGTGTTCACTTCGGAGCTTCGCGTGTGATGGGCAACAGCATCGGTGGTTTTTATGCTCTGCTATTCTTTATGATCAAGATCCTCTTCCACGATGCCTATTGGGTCACCCTGATTTTTGTACCGATTGCGACCATGTTAACCATTATGACCAATGTCGCCATGAACAATAAAGCCGGAATTATCGGAGGCGTATCAGCTATGCTGATTATTACTCTCTCGATTCCTACAGGTGAAACTTTCCTATATGTTTTTGCCCGCATTTTTGAAACCTTTATCGGTGTCTTTGTAGCGATTTTAGTTAATTCAGATGTGGATCGCATTCGAGACTTTATAAAAGAAAAAAGAAAACCCATGTGAGATTATATGACATTTTAATCTTGACATCGGTTTTTTTTGCGTTATAATAGAAGGGAAAGGAGGTCGGATATGAAAGAAAAGGAATTAAGACGAACGTTAGCGGTCTTTCCGATTGGTAGTGTTATGAAATTGACAGATTTAACAGCTCGTCAGATTCGCTATTACGAAGATCAACAACTCATTACTCCGGATCGTACAGAGGGCAATCGTCGGATGTTTTCTCTCAACGATATGGATCGCCTGTTGGAGATTAAGGATTACTTATCTGAAGGCCTTAATATTGCAGGAATCAAAAAACGGATTGCTGAGAAAGAAGCTAAACGCCAAGCTGCCAAGGTAGTTAGCGAGAAGGAAGTTCGCAAGGCCCTTCATCGCGACATTCTTCAGCAAAGTCGCTTTCATACGACCTCATCGCCATATGGTCAGTTACGCTGATCATTCTTTTTACTTATTGCTTTATTCATAAGGAGACACACATGTCAATTACTGTTGAAGATATTCGTCGCGAAGTCAAAGAAAAAAATGTAACCTTTATTCGGTTGATGTTCTCAGATATCTTAGGAACCATGAAAAACGTTGAAATTCCAGCGACAGATGAACAGTTGGAAAAAGTTTTATCAAACAAGGCTATGTTTGATGGATCTTCTATCGAAGGGTTTGTTCGGATTAATGAGTCTGATATGTATCTCTATCCTGACTTGGACTCTTGGACTGTTTTCCCTTGGGGAGATGAGAACGGTAGTGTCGCAGGCTTGATTTGTGATGTCTATACAACAGAAGGGGAACCATTTGCAGGAGATCCACGTGGAAACCTCAAACGTGCTCTTCGTCACATGGAAGAAGTTGGCTTCAAATCGTTCAACCTTGGACCAGAGCCAGAGTTCTTCCTCTTTAAACTGGATGAAAATGGAGACCCAACTCTTGAAGTGAATGACAAGGGTGGCTATTTTGATTTGGCACCTACAGACCTTGCGGATAACACTCGTCGTGAGATCGTCAATGTCTTAACCCAAATGGGATTTGAGGTAGAAGCCAGTCACCACGAAGTGGCTGTAGGTCAGCATGAAATTGACTTTAAGTACGATGAAGTTCTTCGCGCCTGTGACAAGATTCAAATCTTTAAACTCGTTGTAAAAACCATTGCTCGTAAACATGGTTTGTATGCAACCTTTATGGCTAAACCAAAATTTGGTATCGCTGGTTCTGGTATGCATTGCAATATGTCCTTGTTTGATGCCGAAGGGAACAACGCCTTCTTTGATCCAAATGATCCAAAAGGAATGCAGTTGTCAGAAACAGCTTATCATTTCCTTGGTGGTTTGATCAAGCACGCTTACAACTACACAGCCATCATGAACCCGACTGTCAACTCCTACAAACGTTTGGTACCAGGTTTTGAAGCTCCTGTATACATCGCTTGGGCTGGACGCAACCGCTCCCCATTGGTGCGTGTACCTGCTTCACGCGGTATGGGAACTCGTTTGGAATTGCGTTCCGTAGATCCGATGGCTAACCCATACATCGCTATGGCTGTTCTTTTAGAAGTTGGTTTGCATGGGATTGAGAACAAGATTGAAGCGCCAGCACCAATCGAAGAGAATATCTATATCATGACAGCTGAAGAGCGTAAAGAAGCTGGAATTACGGATCTTCCATCTACTCTTCACAATGCTTTGAAAGCCTTGACGGAAGATGAAGTAGTTAAGAATGCTCTCGGTGAACACATCTACACGAGCTTCTTAGAAGCCAAACGCATCGAGTGGGCAAGCTATGCAACCTTCGTTTCACAATGGGAAATTGATAACTACTTGGACTTGTACTAATCAAATCCATACAAAAAATGAGAGTGGGACAGAAGTCGGTCATTCGTTAGAATTCGATTTCATCGTCCCACCTCCGCACAGTTGAGTAGGGCTGTAAAAGCTGATGAAATCAGCGTAGTAGAGCCCACTCAACCACTGCGTCTTGCTCGACAATCCAAAGACAATTGAGAGGCTAGGACTTTTGTCCCAGCCTCATTCTTTTTACTTAATTTTCTTCATCTGGTGTCAAAATCATCGGGATGATGATGGGTTCACGTTCCGTACTTTCGTAAAGGAAAGGACGGAGGGCATTGACAATAGCACCGTGTACGGTTTGAATGTTGGCATCTTTGTTCTTCAAGGCGATTCGGATAGCATTGAAGAGGATACGTTGACTTTCACGGATCAGGTCACCAGACTCTCTCATATAGATGAAACCACGACTGAGAATATCTGGTCCAGCTAAAATCATTTTTGACTTGAAGTCAACTGTCGCAACAGCTAGGACAACACCATCTTCTGATAAATCTTTGCGGTCACGAAGGACAGCAGCTCCGATTTCTCCGATGCGATTTCCGTCGACATAGATATCTTGAGCATTGAAACTTCCTGCGATACGAGCCGAGTTGGCTGTTAAGGCAAGGACATCACCGTTGCTCATGATGAAGATGTTATCCTTTTCTACTCCGCAATCACGCGCAAGTCCAGCATGAATTTTCTGCATGCGGTACTCACCGTGAACAGGCATGAAGTATTTTGGCTTGATCAAGCGCAACATGAGCTTTTGTTCTTGTTGACCACCGTGTCCAGAGGTATGGATATTGTTAATCTTACCGTGGATGACATCGACTCCTGCTTCAGAGATGATGTTGATCAGGCGGTTGACGCTCGTTGTGTTGCCAGGAATTGGACTAGATGAGAAGATAACGGTATCACCCGGTTGCAATTGCACTTGGCGGTGGGTTCCATTAGCGATACGAGACAGTGCCGCCATTGGCTCCCCTTGGCTTCCTGTACACATAATGAGGATTTCGTTTGCCGGGTAGTCTTTGATCTCACTTGGTTCAATAATTGTTCCAGGTGGTACCTTGATATAGCCCAGCTCAATCCCGTTGACAATGGCTTTTTCCATCGAGCGTCCAAAGACAACAATCTTACGGCCCGTTTTAACAGCGGCATCTGCAGCCTGTTGGAGACGGAAGATGTTTGAGGCAAAGGAAGCAAAGATGATGCGTCCATGAATGCCTTCAATAATCTTCATAATGGATTGGCCAACGACTTTTTCAGAGTTGGTAAAGGTTGGGACTTCCGCGTTGGTTGAGTCAGAAAGCAGACAGAGGACGCCTTCCTCTCCTAGTGCAGCCATCCGGTGAAGGTCGGCCGGCTCCCCAACAGGTGTGAAGTCAAATTTAAAGTCTCCCGTGCAGACGATTTTTCCTTGAGGCGTATGAAGAACAATCCCCAAAGGTTCTGGAATGGAGTGGGTCGTCCGGAAGAAGGTCGCTTTAATATGCTTAAAGGTCAGCTCCGTATTTTGGTTGATTTCATAGAGTTTGGCACCACGAAGGAGGCCATGCTCTTCCAATTTTCCACGAATAAGGGCTAGAGCCAAAGGTCCAGCATAGATTGGTACATTAGCTTGTTTCAAGAGGAAGGGAATTCCTCCGATATGGTCTTCGTGTCCGTGGGTAATCAAGACACCTTTGACACGGTCGATATTTTCAACGATATAGGAATAGTCAGGAATCACGTAATCAATCCCTAACAAATCATCTTCAGGGAACTTAATCCCAGCATCCACAATGATGATTTCGTCTTGGTATTCAATCCCATAGGTATTTTTACCGATTTCCCCGAGACCTCCAATGGCGAAAACACCAACTTCTTCAGGTTTTAAGGTATATGCCATGGATTAGAACTCCGTAATTTCAAATGCGCCAGACTCTTTTTCATATTCTAGGTGTTGGTCTGACAAGAGAGTGATAAATTCGATGTTGTAAGATGTATTTTCTTCAACAAGGCGACGAGCTTCAATGCGTCCTTCTAACTCATTCTTCGCATCAATATCGAGATAGAGGGCATGAGTCGTTTGACGACGAGGGTTGCGTTCTTTTGTTTCTTGGTAGAAAACTTTGTAAATCATTTCGTTTCGGTTCCTTTCACTTGTTCGGACTGTAGCAGAAAAGAAACAGCTAGTAGCTAGCTGAGACACCTATTCTTGCTTTCTTTTGTCCTGATTCGATACAATTATTATCCATTATACCATAAATAGGCTCTAAGGAAAAGATGCAAGCGGGTTCTGAGAGCAGAAGGAAGCGCTTTTTTAGAAGGGATAGAGAGCAGGTGATTTCACAGTCTGGGGGTGCTTCCTCTACCGTTTGGCGTCTATTTGTAGTATAATATGAAGCAGACAACGAGGAGAAAACATGAAAGTATTAGCATTTGACACCTCCAGTAAGGCCCTATCCGTTGCCCTTTTGGAGGAAGAAAACCGATTAGCAGAGTTAACGCTGACGATCAAGAAAAACCACAGCATTACCTTGATGCCGACCATTGAATTTTTGATGGCCAGCATTGATTGGAAACCGACGGATTTGGACCGTATCGTAGTAGCAGAAGGGCCTGGATCCTATACTGGCTTACGAATTGCGGTAGCAACGGCTAAAACCCTAGCTCAAACGCTAAAGATTGACTTAGTAGGGGTGTCGAGCTTACTAGCCTTGGTACCAGAAGAGATAGAAGGTCTGGCCATTCCAGTCATGGATGCGCGGCGCAACCATGTCTATGCGGGCTTTTACCAAGAGGATCAGTTGGTCTACCCGGAGGGGCACCTTTCTTTTGAAGCCGTATTAGAAAGAGTAAAGGGAGCTGAAAAGGTGACCTTCCTTGGGGAAGTGGAAGCCTTTCGCGAGCAGATACAAGAGGCCTTACCGAGTGCTCAGATGGTAGAAACCCTACCGGATGCGGTACGGATCGGTCGACTAGGACTTACAAAAGAAGCTGTCTCCGTTCATGGTTTTGTGCCCAACTACCTCAAGCGGGTAGAAGCTGAGGAAAACTGGCTCAAGGACCATCAAGAGTCCGGTCAGTCCTACATCAAACGCCTATGATCCGTATCGAGAAGGAAGCGGGGCGATTCGATTTAGCCCCTCAGTTGGTAGAAATCTTAGACGATGTCTATGGACAAAGTCCTTGGACCTTGGAGCAAATCCTCGCGGATCTTGGACAAGCTCAAAATTGGTATGCCTTCGCCTATCATGGGGAAGAATTGGTCGGTTTCTTGGGCATACAAGAAAACCTATACGAGTTAGAAGTGGTCCAAATTGCTGTTCGAAAAAAGTGGCAAGGTCAAGGGATTGCTCGTCAGTTGTTCGAAACCATCCCCTGGGAGAAAGAGGTCTTTTTAGAAGTGAGAGAAGGAAATACTCCAGCTCGGACTCTTTATCAGAAACAAGGATTTAAAGAAATTGGTTGCCGGAAAGGGTATTATCATGCACCTACCGAAGACGCCATTATGATGAAAAGGGAAGCAAATGAAGGATAGATATATTTTGGCATTTGAAACATCCTGTGATGAGACTAGTGTCGCCGTTTTAAAGAACGACACAGAACTCTTGTCCAATGTTATTGCCAGCCAAATTGAAAGCCATAAACGCTTCGGGGGAGTGGTTCCAGAAGTTGCCAGTCGGCACCATGTCGAAGTCATTACGGCCTGTATTGAGGAAGCCCTAGAAGAAGCGGGAATTACAGAAGAAGAAGTCACAGCGGTTGCGGTAACTTACGGACCAGGTCTGGTTGGAGCTCTTTTGGTCGGTCTTGCTGCAGCCAAGGCCTTTGCATGGGCCCATGGGATTCCTTTGATTCCTGTCAATCATATGGCTGGCCACTTGATGGCTGCTCAAAGCGTTGAGCCTTTAGAATTTCCGCTCTTGGCCTTGCTGGTCAGCGGAGGACACACCGAGTTGGTCTATGTCTCGGAGGCGGGTGATTATAAGATCGTTGGGGAAACGCGTGATGATGCAGTGGGTGAGGCCTATGATAAGGTCGGCCGCGTCATGGGCTTGACCTATCCAGCCGGTCGCGAGATTGACGAGTTGGCGCATAAGGGTCAGGATATCTACGATTTCCCACGTGCCATGATCAAGGAAGACAATCTGGAGTTCTCATTCTCAGGGCTCAAATCAGCCTTTATCAATCTCCACCACAATGCCGAGCAAAAAGGCGAGAGTCTGTCCAAGGAAGACCTATCGGCTTCCTTCCAAGCAGCGGTGATGGATATCTTGATGGCCAAGACCAAAAAAGCCCTAGAAAGATACCCTGTTAAGACCCTGGTGGTGGCGGGAGGAGTCGCGGCCAACCAAGGATTACGTGAACGCCTGGCTTCTGAGATCACAGATGTTAAGGTCATCATTCCTCCTCTGCGCCTCTGCGGGGACAATGCGGGGATGATTGCCTATGCCAGTGTCAGCGAATGGAATAAGGGAAATTTTGCTAGCTTAGACCTCAATGCTAAGCCTAGCCTTGCTTTTGCTCCGATAGAAGAGAACTTAGATTAGTTAAAAAACGAACATAAACGACGGGAGGACGATTCCCGTCCCTTTTTTTGTTATAATAGATAGCATCAAAAAAGAAAGGAAGAAGGAGTGGAAAAGAATTTTCAGCAGGGGGTCAGGGATGCCCTTCCGACGGCCTTGGGTTATATCAGTATTGGCTTAGCCTGTGGTGTGGTGGCGTCGCCCTATCTCTCCCCTTTAGAAATGGGATTGATGAGTCTCTTGGTTTACGCAGGGGCTTCTCAGTTTGCGATGATCTCTTTGATTGCCGTCCATTCGTCCCTCATGAATATTGCCTTAACCGTCTTTTTCATCAATTTGCGCAATATGCTTATGAGTCTGCATACCTCCCCTGATTTTAAGGAGGCTAGCCTGGTCCATAATATTGGAATTGGTAGTTTGTTGACAGATGAAAGTTACGGAGTCTATTTAAGTGAGAAATTAAAAAGTGACCGGATCACTGTTCCCTGGATGCATGGCAATAATGTGGTCGGTTATCTGGCCTGGGGCTCATCAACTATTTTGGGGACAGCCCTGGGGTCCCTCTTGCCCAATCCTAGTGCCTTCGGCCTGGACTTCGCCTTAGTTGCCATGTTTATTGGGATTTTTGCAGGTCAGTTTCAAGGCATGCGTTTGACGGAGAAGATGGCTACCATGCTCCTTGTTTTAGGTGCAGTAGCTCTTAGCTTTTTCCTCTTGACCTTCTTTTTGACCCAATCCTTGGCCGTTTTAGTGGCTACTTTAACAGGTTGTTTCGTGGGGGTGATGTGCGATGCGCGTGAATAGTTGGATTTTCTTGGTTATTTTGATGTCCGCAGTGGTCACCTGGATTCCGCGCATTCTTCCCTTCGTTTTGGTCAAATACCGGGGGCTGCCAGATCCAGTTCTGCGTTTTCTAAAATACCTTCCCATTGCCATTATTTTTGCCCTGATCCTTTCCAGTCTAGTAGAGGGGAAACCGGGCCAGCTCCCTCAGGTTCGGTGGGTAGATCTGGTCGCAACCATTCCGACCACGATAGTGGCCTTTCGCTACAAAAACCTAATGGGTACGGTTCTATTCGGGATTGTCTTGGTTGCCCTCTTACGTTTGCTTATCGCCTGAATCTCCTGAATTTTTAGATAGATTACTGTTTGTTACGAATGTTGCAAAAATATTTCAATAATACTTGACATTGAGTAATATTGTAATATAATAGTTTTTATCAAATGAAGTGAGGGATCATCATGATGAAAAAATGGACAAGTTTAGCACTTTTAGGATTAACTTCTGCAAGCCTACTCGTAGCCTGTGGTTCAAAAAAAGAAGAGAACAAATCTTCTACCAAAGAAGCACAAACGACGGTGAAGTCTAGTCAGAAAAAAGCAAAGGCAGCTTCTGGTAAGAAAGAGACAAAAGCTACTGAAACGGATGCGCAAGAAGGGGCACAAGCTGCTTCTCAAGATGCAGGAAACTCAGGTCAAACCGATTCAGGATCTGCTGCAGCAAGCACTAACAAGGCCACAGATTCGTCTCAAATGGTGCCGGAAGAACTGGTAGGGACTTGGACAGGAACAACTGAAATTGCCAAAGATGTCCAAATGACCGTGGCCGCGGATGGAACAGTCACTACGACAGCAAACTTTTATCAAGCTGACTTGAATCCTGTTCGTACTGCAACAACGAAAGCCAAGGCAGTTCAAGCATCTGGTAATGTCTATTACTGGGAAACAGACGAACCTGGCGCTTTTGATGCCCTTCTTCCAGGGATTGCTGGACTTGGGGGAGCCAATATGAAGGTAAAACCCGGCTTCATCTTAGAAGAGGGCCATTATACACCGATTGTATTTGTAACAGGGCTTAATGAAGACTTTGATTATAGCAAATACAATGATTTCCGTGTTTCCCTTACAAAATAAAGAAAAATCCACGAATCCCTAAAGAGTCGTGGATTTCAGATTGAAGATAAAGTAATTTTAGAAACTTTCCTTAGGTGAGTACGGACGTCAGCGAACTTCTACGAAGTTCCATGACTTAATTTTGAGCCTAAGGTCTCAAAATTCCCGAGTGCCTGAAACACAGTTGTTTCAGGCACTTTTCTCACGCCGTAAAGTTTTTCATCTTCTTAAATGATTAAAAAATGAAAGTCATTTTTTAAAAATTATCCAGCTGTTTTATAAAAAAATAATAGTTTGTCTGCATTCAAAAATCCACGAATCCTTAAGGAGTCGTGGATTTTGTTTTAGATAAATTGTGTAATAAAGACAATGAGGATGACGATTGGAATCACAAAGCGAAGTAAGAAAATCCAGAGCTTGAAGAAGAAACGCTTGGTTTTCTCTTCTCCCACCTTGAGTTCTTCCTGGGCTAAGACTTGATCAAAGATATAGCCTGTAAATAGGGAGAGGCAGAGAGCTCCAAAAGGCATGAGGAGGTTGGAAACCAAAAAGTCCATGCAATCAAAGAAGGATTTTCCAAAGAGGGTCCACTTGGAGAGCACTCCATAGGAAAGGGCAGATGGAATCCCAAAGACAAAGGTCAGAAGGCCGATGATTTGGCTCCATTTAGCCCGCTGTTTGTTGTTTTGGTTGGTGACGTTCCCGACATTAATCTCTAACATGACGACGGATGAGGTAATGGTCGCAAAGAGGAAGAGAAGAAGGAAAAGCAGGTAGAAGAGGGTACCAAAAGGCATCTTGTCAAAGACTTGTGGCAGGACTACAAAGAGGAGGCCTGGTCCACTAGTAGAAGGGATTTGAAAGGCTGACATGGCTGGGAAGATCGCCAAACCCGCCATGATAGAAACGGCGATATTCATGAAGACGACGGAAATCCCGGATTGGACCAGGTCAGTATCCTTGTCCAAATAGGAAGCATAGGTTAACATGGCTGTCACTCCTAGCGAGAGGGCGAAAAATGATTGGCCCAAAGCGTAGAGCAGACCTTGGCTAGTCATCTTGGAGAAGTCTGGCTTGAGGAAATAGCTAACTCCCTCCCAAGCGCCAGGTAAGGTCAAGGAACGACCAATCATGACTAAGAAGATAATGAAGAGAAGTGGCATCATGAATTTTGAGGCCTTTTCAATCCCTTGTTCCACCCCCTTGGAAACGATCAAGACATTGAGGAGGATGAAGATGGCCTGGGCCCCAAGAGCCAACCAGGGATTTGAAATAATCTCTCCAAAGAGCTGGGTATAGTCACTAACTGAGAGAAGTTGGAATAACTCTCCCAAGGCGACTCCCAAATAAATCAGGATCCAGCCACCGATGACACTGTAGAAGGAGAGGAGGATAAACAGGGCAAAGGCACCGATCCAACCGATCCCATCATAGAGGCGACAGCCACCGAGTTTTCCAAAGGTTTTAATGGCAGAGACACCAGCTGCACGTCCTAGAGTAAATTCAGCCAGTAAGAGGGGAAAGCCGATGAGTAAAGTTGCTATCAAAAAAACGAGAAGAAAACTTCCGCCCCCGTTAGCAGCGGTCATATAGGGGAATTTCCAAACTGCTCCAAGCCCAATTGCAGAACCTGCAGAGGCTAGGATGAAGCCAATTTTGGAACCCCATTGAGATTTTTCAGACATCTTTAAAACTCCGATCTATTTTTAAATAAGAAAAGGCTACTTGAGTTATCAAATAGCCTTCTCTCAACGGCTCTTTAGGAACCTTCTGTGTGATTGATAGACTTGATTATCCTATCATGATTTTTAAAGACTGTCAAGAAAGCGGTTTTCATGTTTTTATAGTTTTCTCAAAAAGTTAAAAAATTTTCGCAAAAACACTTGACTCTGACCTAAGGGGAGGGGGTATACTATCATTGTAAGGAGAAAATCATGTACCAAATAAAAGAAGCTGCGCAGCTTTCAGGTGTCTCTGTCAAGACCCTGCACCACTATGACAAGATAGGACTCTTGGTCCCCTTAAAGTCGGAAAACGGCTATCGAACTTACAGTCAAGAGGATTTGGAACGCCTTCAGGTCATTCTTTACTACAAATATCTAGGGTTTTCTTTAGAGAAAATAGCAGAGCTATTAAAGGAAGAAAGAATAGATTTATTGCCCCATTTGACTAGGCAGTTGGACTACCTAACTCGAGAAAGGCAACATCTGGATACCTTGATTTCCACCTTGCAAAAAACGATTCAAGAACAAAAAGGAGAAAGAAAAATGACCATTGAGGAAAAATTCACTGGATTTAGCTATCAAGATCATCAAAAATACCAGCAAGAAGCGGTGGAGAAGTATGGCCAAGAAGTCATGGATCAAGCCCTCGAACGCCAAAAAGGTCGTGAAGATGAGTCTACGGCTGCCTTTAACCAAGTCTTTCAAACTTTGGCACAGAATCTTCAAGCTGGTTTACCTGCAACAGCAATTGAAAACCAAGAGCAAGCAGCCAAGCTTTTGCAAGCCATTCGTACTTATGGATTTGACTGCTCTATTGAAGTCTTCGGATATATCGGTAAAGGATACGTCTATAACCCTGAGTTCAAGGAAAATATTGATAAATTTGGACCTGGAACAGCCCAGTACACATCAGATGTGATTGTCCACTATGTTGAAAAACAGAGCAAATAAAATAATCGGCGGAGGACTCTCCGCCGATTATTTGCTATTTTAAATCATAAAGCCAGTCGTCACCGTCTTTATAGTAGAAGAATTCACTGATATCATCTTCCAAAAAAACACGAAGCATATCAGACATATCATTGGTTGCAAGTTTTAGACGAGATAGATTTTCAAACTCTTCCCACCAGACCTTTCCTTCGTCTGAAGACTGGAGCTCACCAGTAAAGTGTTCGGTCTTGTAAAAAAGGACGACATAACGGTAATCCTCATCATCGTACCAGTCCTTGATGCCACAGAGTTGGGTTTTAGAAATGGTTAGACCCGTTTCTTCTCTCACTTCACGAATGACAGCATCGACAAAGGATTCGCCACGTTCAACATGTCCGCCAGGAAAAGTAATGCCAGGCCAGTCAGGACTAACTCGATTTTGAACCAGAACCTTGTCCCCATTTTTAATCATACACATGTTAACAAATTCGACTGATTCTCTTCTGTTCATTTTTTACAACCTTTGATATTTAATCATAATGCAGACTTCCTGCCACCCAACCGGTGCAGAGGGCAGAAGTGATGTTAAAGCCACCTGTGTGGGCGTTGATGTCCAGGACTTCACCCGCAAAGTGGAGGCCAGGAACAAGTTTGCTCTCCAGTGTTTTAGGATTGATTTCCTTGAGACTGACACCTCCTTTGGTAACAAAGGATTTAGCCAAGGACATCTTGCCTGTTACAGGGATTGGGAGTTCCTTTACCTTAGTTAGTACCGCATCCACCTCTTTGGGGGAGAGTTGTTTCACCTTCTCGGGAAGATCTTGAACAAAGAATTCTGCCAAGCGTTCAGGGAGCATGATTTTCAAAGCATTTTTCAAGGATTTTTCACGGTTTTCTTCAAGAAATGATAGCAAATCACTTTCAGAAAGTTGTGGCAAGACATCTAAGGAGAGGATTTCACCACCCTTGACAAAGCTAGACATGCGTAGTGCAGCAGGGCCTGACAAGCCAAAATGAGTAAAGAGCAGGTCATGGGTGATGACATGCTTGCCATAGCTGAGAGTCACATCGTCCAGTGAAATACCCTGCAAGGCCTTATGCGGAAAATCCGTCAATAAAGGACTCTCGGCAGCTTCAAGCTCGGTAATAGTGTGTTTGAAGTGGCGAGCAATCTCATGGCCGAAACCGGTAGAGCCCGTCGAAGGGTAGGACTTTCCACCAGTGGTGACAATGAGTTTATCACAAGTAAAGGTCTGGTCTGCTGATTTCAGGACAAACTGGTCGTCTATCTTTTTAACCGAAATAATCTCTGTTTGAGTAGCAATTTGTCCACCAAGTTCAATGATTTTCTTTTCCAAAGCCTCGATTATGGTTCGCGATTTGTCGCTGGCTGGAAAAACGCGACCATGGTCTTCGACCTTGAGTTTGACCCCGTTTTCTGTGAAGAAGCGGATGATATCATGGTTATCAAACTGGGAGAAGACACTGTAAAGGAAGCGTCCGTTGCCTGGAATTCCTGCAAGGAGATCGTCCAGGCTTCCATTGTTGGTCACATTGCATCGTCCTCCACCAGTCCCAGCTAATTTTTTTCCGAGTTTCCGATTTTTTTCAATGAGAAGGGTTTTCTGACCATAAAAGCTACTAGAGATAGTAGCCATCATACCAGCAGGGCCTCCTCCGATGACAATGGTATCGTAGTGGTTCATAAGATCTCCTTTTTCTCATCTCATTTCATTTCCAGTTCATTGTAACATAAAAAATGGACCCTGTCCCCAGGCTCCACTTTTTATGAGTTAATCGTCTTCGTTTGGATTTTGACGGAGGTGGATGGAATAACGCTTAGGTGGGTAAATTCCGATTTCAGGACCCCAGCGTGGGAAGAGCTGATTGGTTTTCTTCCCAGCAGCGTACTTGGCTTCTGCAGCCATTTCCCAGAGCTCTTCGTAGAGATCACCTAGCAAAAAGTCAAGCTCTTGATAATAGAGGTCTGGCTTTCCGTAGTCACTAAGGCTTAGTTCCATCAAACCATATACTTGTAGTTTGTGGTCCATGAGTCTGCGTCCGTCCACCTTGTTAGAGTGAACGATAATGCGTCCGAAAGGATCATTTCTCCGGATGCGTTCGAGCTCTTTGTAGGCGTTGATTCCAGAATTTCCTTGACAGGAGAAGAAGTAGATGTTTTTCAAGTCATAGTCAATATAGGAGATATTTCCATTATAGACCAGCTTGACTGGTAGATTACGAACCCGTTTTTTCTCTAGATAGTTGTTAATATGTTCGACTAACATCTTAGAGGGATAATTGTATTCAATGACATAGATCATAGATTCTTTCCTTTGCTATTGAGTAAATAACTGAGCTATCTTTCAGTTACGATTAGTATACAAGCTTTTGAAGTCAAATAGGGGGAAAAATCTATTTGGTTGATTTTTGAAGCTATTCGGTTCCTTTTGGAGGAGCAAAGGAGAAAAAATCGCTAAAGGAATACGAAGAAAATGGGGAAGCGGGAGCTAGGAGGGGATTTATTGAAAATGCAGAGAAAATTTACCGAAATTTTTCATTTGTGCTATAATCAAGGGGAAGTAACGTCGTGGAAAGAAGGGTATCATGAGTTTAGAACAGTTAGAGCGGAAATCGCTCCAAGAAATCAATCAATCCGTCAAGGTACCTAAGGGAACTTCTTTTTGGAAGACCTTATTGTTGTTTTCAGGTCCGGGGAGTCTAGTAGCAGTGGGCTATATGGATCCTGGGAACTGGATTACCAGCGTTGTTGGCGGGGCTCACTATCGTTACTTGCTATTATCGGTGGTTCTCTTATCCTCCTTGATTGCCATGCAATTGCAACAGATGGCTGGGAAACTAGGGATTGTCCATCGGAAAGATTTGGCCCAGACAACAGCGACGCATTTGCCCAAGTGGCTCCGCTATATTCTCTGGTTAGTGATTGAATTAGCTTTGATGGCGACAGATTTAGCAGAAGTCATTGGTTCAGGGATTGCTCTTCATTTGCTGTTCGGATGGCCCTTGCTCTTTTCTATTTTGGTCACCATCCTGGATGTCTTCCTCCTCCTTGGACTCATGCACTTAGGTTTTCGCAAGATTGAGGCCATTGTCTCCACCTTGATTTTGACCATTTTGGGGATTTTTATCTATCTTGTGGTCCTATCAAAACCAGATATAGGTGGAATTTTTGCTGGGTTTATTCCCAAAAAGGAAATCGTAGGCATTGGTCTTCCTAAAGGATCACAAGCCTTGACGCTAGCCCTGGGGATTATTGGTGCAACCGTCATGCCCCATAATCTCTATTTGCATTCCTCTATTTCACAGACACGGAAGGTCGATTATGAGGATCCTGCAGATGTTCGTCGGGCTGTACGTTTCATGACCTGGGACTCCAATATTGAATTGACCCTGGCTTTTGTTGTCAACTCTCTCTTGTTGATTCTCGGAGCGGCCCTCTTTTTTGGACACGCTGAAGAAATTGGAGCCTTCTCTAGTATGTATGACGCCTTGCAAAACAATGCCATTGCAGGAGCTATTGCAAGTCCTTTTCTGTCAACCCTCTTTGCTGTTGCTTTGTTAGCAAGTGGTCAGAATTCAACCATTACAGGCACTCTGACGGGACAAATTGTCATGGAAGGTTTTCTTAAATTCCGGCTTCCTCAATGGCTTGTCCGCCTCTTTACTAGGATGTTGGCCCTCACTCCGGTCCTGATTGTCGCCTTTCTATTTGGGGATCAGGAAAGTGTTCTAGATGATTTGTTGGTCTATTCTCAAGTCTTCTTATCTCTGGCTTTACCATTTTCAATTTTCCCCTTGGTTTACTTTACCTCCAATAAAAAAATCATGGGAGAATTTGTCAATGCAAAATGGAATACCTACTTAGCTTACGGAGTAGCTACTCTTCTGACTCTTTTAAACGTCCAACTCATTGTCACAACGCTGTTTAAATAAAAAATCAGCTTTTTCGGACGGGGAAAACATGCTATAATAGAAGAAAACTGCTCATCTTACTAGAAAATGGGCAGAAATGGGCAGTAACCATTAAACAAAAGGGCTTAAACCCTTGATACGAAAGGAATCTAGAAAACATTATGATGAATATGCAAAATATGATGAAGCAAGCACAAAAGCTTCAGAAACAAATGGAACAAAGTCAGGCAGAATTGGCTGCTTCTCAATTTGTTGGCAAATCCGCTCAGGATTTGGTGGTTGCAACTCTGACAGGTGATAAGAAGGTGGTATCCATCGAATTTAACCCAGCAGTTGTGGACCCCGAAGATACAGAAACTCTTGCTGATATGACCGTTCAAGCTATCAATGCAGCCATCGAAGAAATTGATGCAGCAACCAAGAAAAAATTGGGAGCTTTTGCTGGTAAATTACCATTCTAAGCATACAGAAAAAGAGAGTGGGACAGAAATCGGTCATTCGTTAGAATTCGATTTCGTCGTCCCACTCAACCACTGCGTCTTGCTCGACAATCCAAAGACAATTGAGAGGCTAGGACTTTTGTCCCAGCCTCTTTTTAGTCGTTAAAAAAATTGGAGAGGTCTAATCCACCAAAAGGAGAGGTAGAAAAGGATTCTTGCTCGGTTAGGAGTTGCCGTGCCCGATCTGATTCGAGAAAGGCTTCATAAACAAGGGCGGTCATTCGTGCATCTTCTAGACTATCATGCGATTTTCCAGCCACTCCTAAAAACTGAGCAACTGTATGAAGCTGCAAGTTCTTAATCCCATGGAGGTCAGAAGGTCGGCGTTTAGAAGCTTCTTCAAAGACATCGACAGCATATTGGTCCGTGAACTCTAGCCCATTTTCCGCTAGTATAGGGAGGTCACTCTTGATGGCATTGTATCCAATGAGGGGACTGTCTGCAACAAAGTCTCGAAACTCCGCTAGAACTTGCTCGAGTGGGGGAGCTTGCAGGATTTTATCAGATGTAATCCCGGTAAGGCCATTGATAAAGCTTTTTAGTGGTTTATCTGTATAGGCATAGGAATCGTAGTGGGCAACTTCTTGGCCATCTGCAAAACGGACAGCAGAAACTTGGATAATGTGGTACTTTCCTTCGAATTGATTAAATTCTAAATCAAAGGAGACATATTGGCTTAATTCTTTCAAGGGAACTCCTTCATCTTATGCTTGCTTTTTGATTTTCTAATTGTTGAGGGGAGGCAAAGGCATAGAAAAAACTGACCGAAGTCAGTTTTTAGCGACCAAAGACGCGTCTCCAGAAGCCTTTGTTTTTCTGTTCAAGAACCTTCTCATTGGCTTGGTCTAGTTCCAATTTCAATGTTTCTCGGTCATTCATAGCCTGGAGAGTTAGTTGTTGCTGTTGGTCCAGCTGTTTGTCTTTTTCAGCGATCTGAACATCTTTGACACGCAACTGCTCATCCTTTTTAGCTAATTGCTCATCTTTAGATTTTAGCTGGTCGTCTTTTGCTTTTAGTTGTTCGTAGAGACGGACGATTTCAGAATTCTTCTCGTCGACTAGAATTTCCATCAGTTCTCGTTGCTTGACATCATCACTGACGGGCTCGTCTTCAAAGATAGTCTTTTTGTAGATTTCTTCTAGCTTGATCAAGCCACTACGGGTTACGACGGTAACTCCCTTATCATTTTTTTCTGTATCTTCAGGATCTAGGGCCTTAACACGGTTGTTGACCGCTTGGCGACTAACTCCTAGAATTTCAGCAATTTCGCTGACTGTTTTTTCGATAGCCATAATATCCTCTAAACTCTTTTTCTATGAAATACTCTCTTAGATATTATCATAAGTAGGCAAGGCTGTCAAATCAAGCAAGGGAAGGGACGACAAGGAAAAAGCATGAAATTCCTTAATCCATCTTAGGAAGGGTTAATCTGGAGTTAGCCAGATCAATGGTGAGTTGGTAGTCCGTTTGGTCGCGGACAGTGATCTCGAAGTCGGTTGTATAAAGGACAAGACGAAGAGTAGTCCCTTTTTCCAGCTTGTAGATGGTTGGTTGGAGTTCAAAGTCGAATTCCATCCATTCCCCTGGGGTTACAGGTTCGACTTGTAAGAGATCATGACGGTTTTGAAGGTTGAGATAGCCCTTTGTAATCACCCGTTGACCGGCTTCCTTAAATGGCAACTCGGTCAAATTGTCTAGCATATGGTAGCGACCGTTATCAAGGGTGCGGACGGATAGGACAGCTGGATAGGGTTGGAGATATTTCTTGCTTCCTAGCTCCATGAGTTGGGCTGAGAGCAAGCCTTTGTTTGTGCTAGATTGGAGCCGCAGGTGAAGGCGAGCTTTTCCGTTGAGGTGTAAGTCTTCTGCGATCGGAAGATCGATGGTCACCTGTTGGGCCTTATCTTGGTAAAGATCAGTTAGGAAGGTTGGATAGGCTTTGCCATAGCGCTCATAATCTTCTGTCGCATAGCGGTTTTGGATGACTCTCTCACCATCTCCCAGTGGGAAGGTCCGCTGGGCTGTTTGATTGCCAAAGTCTTCCAAGGAAGTCCAACTTTGTTCCCCTGTATTGTCCTGCCAGATGACGGTTGGCAATTCATAGCTTGAATCATAGCCCAGTAATTTTTTAGAGAGGAGGGCATTCATACTCTCACGGAAGTCAATGGACTGCCAGTTGTTGAGATAGACATGGGCTCCATTGTGATAGAAGAGGTGTTTCTTGATGTTGGCTGGAAGGGCTTGGAACATTTGGTATACATGGAGGGGCTTGACATTCCAGTCTTGGGAACCATGGGTGAAGACGACCTCTGCCTTGACTTTGTCTGCCTGAAGGAGATAGTTGCGGTCATGCCAGAATTGGTTGTAGTCCCCTGTTTTGCGATCCAATTGCTTCTTAACCTCTTCCAAATCAGCGACATGGGCTGCATGGTGGCGGAGATAGTCTCCAGCCCGAAGGGCACGTGAATAAGTCAACTCAGCAAGCGAATCAAAATCCTCTCCAGGATAGCCGCCAGGACTCGTCACGAGTCCGTTTTCCCGATAGTAGTTGTACCAAGAAGAGATACCGGCTTCTGCGATGATAACTTCTAGGCCATCGACACCGGTGGTAGCCAGTCCATTGGACATGGTCCCTAGGTAGGACAAGCCCGTCGTAGCAACTTTGCCGTTAGACCAATCGGCCTTGACTTGGCGTTGGCGACTGTGGTCTGTAAAGGCCCGGCAACGGCCGTTGAGCCAGTCGATAACATTTTTATAGGCCTCGATTTGACGGTAATCTCCATTGGTCATCAAGCCTTGAGAGTCCTTGGTCCCTAAACCGGAGACGTAGAGATTGGCAAAACCACGAGCGAGAAGGTAGTCGTTGAGGGTATAGCTGGAATTGATATGGGTGAGAGTTTCTTCAACCTCAGAGACTAGTTGAGCTGAACCGACAGGATCCACCAATTCTAATTGAGGTTCTTCTACTTGGATGGTATGAGGTTCTTTGACCTCGAGGTCCACATTCATATTATAGAGAGCCTTGTCGCTAGCCTTGTCATTGGTTCCTTGGTGATAAGGGCTGGCAGTCATGACGGCTGGGATTTTTCCTTCATAGCGTGGGCGAATAATATTGACCTTGACCAAATCTGGAAGACCATCCTGGTCGCTATCAACTCGACTCTCCACATAGACCACTTCACGGATTACATCATGGCAGTTAAAGGTAGCTAGACTTTTTCCGTTGAAAAAGTGGTAGCGATTGTCCTCGGGGATCAAGCCATCGCTGACCAACTGCTCAATTAGTAAATTCCCTTTGACTGTTCGAGTATTGAGGAGGTGATAGAGGTTCTCAACCAAGTTTCCATACTCAATCGGAATTTGGACTTCTTTTAAGAAGCTGTCCGTATTTTCAAAGTCAATAAAATAGCGGAAACCGAGCAATTGGAGGGCCACTGTGTAGAAAATATTTGGAGACCATTCGCGGTCAGATTGGAAATAGCTCAGGAGATCTGTTTCAGCATCCGCCACTAGGTTAGAGAGAGGATAATCTGTATTTTTGTAGGTGAAATAAACCTTGCGAACAAACCATTCAAACAGTTCTTTCTCTGTAAGATGAAGGGGAAGGTCAAACCCGATTTCTTTCAGTTCCTTTAGAATGTCTGCTTGGTCGACTGGTAGATAGCTATATTGATTGAATTTCATAGGATGCTCCTTTTATCAGCTTCACTGTTTCTTTACTTCTTATATTATACGTGATAAAATAGTATTTGTCTAAAGACCTTTGATCTCTGAAGGAGGGTGTCATGGTGAGAAAATTATCTGTTGAAGAAGTTGCAAGAAGACGGACTTTATTGTTTGGGGTTCTTGCCGTCATTTTTGGGATCCTCATTTTTCGAAACGGTGTTGGTTTCACAAAATTTTCCTTGGATCTATTAGCCATTTACTTTTTAGTTGATGGACTAGGAAGCTTTCTTCTTCGCTTTTTGTTACGTAGCAAGTCTATTTCCTATAGCCACTCTATTTGGTTTATTTTTCTTTCACTTGCGTTGATCTGGTTGAATCGACTGAGTAGTCTGCCCGTAAACTTAGTTGTGATTTGTTTAGGGGCATATCAGTTGGGGAGTGCCATTGTCTATGGGATCACATTTTGGCTTTATAAGGCCAATCGGGTAAAAGGAGGCTGGCTCTATTTATGGGATGCGCTTTTAAACGGTGGGATTGGTCTAGCAACTGTCTTGGAACCTGGTTCAGATGGGCACTTCCAATTTATCCTCTTGGGGGCTTATCTGGTCTTGTTGGGGATTTCTAATATTCGAGATGGTATTTTATTTGACAAAGACCAACAAGGCCAAGAGTTAAAACGTCGCTTTCGTATTAGCCTACCGGTTATCTTTGCAGCCTTTATCCCTGCTAAGGAGTTAAAACGGTTTAACCAGTTTCTTCAAAAAGGGAGCTCGGCGGGACACACAGGCCCTTATCGATTGGTGAAAAAAGAAGAAGAGGCAAGGGAATTAGAAATTTTGGTTCATACTTCTGACAGCAACTTATTTGGAGCGATTGGGCATGTAGATATTTGTTATCAGGGGAAGGTCATTTCTTACGGAAGTTACGATCCCTTTTCAGAGCGTCTATTTGGGACGATTGGGGATGGCGTACTGTTTAAAGTGGATAAGGAACCATACATCGAACTATGTAAAAAAGAGAGTCAAAAGACGCTGTTTGGCTACAGCCTATCCCTTACCGAAGAAGAGAATCAGGCAGTAGAGAAGCGTCTAGCTGAAATTGATCAGTTGTTAGAACCTTGGGATCCACCTAGTAGGTTACTGGAAGACGGTCAGCCGACCTACGCTTACAAATTGAAATATGATTTAGGGGCTGAGCTATATAAATTTACTTCTTCGCGTTTTAAATCTTACTTTGTTCTGTCTACGAATTGCTGCCTGTTAGCAGATTCCATTGTGGGACAGGCGGGAACGGCTGTATTAGATGTGCGTGGAGTGATTGCACCAGGGACCTATCAGGATTACTTAGAATACGAATTTGAAGCTCCAAACGGGCGGGTCCATACACGAACAGTATATTAAGTAAAGAAAGACAGATTCAAAATTTTGAGAAATCTGTCTTTTTTGCACAAGATTTCTTGTAAAAAAAAAGAAAATCTTTTAAAATATAAAAGACTTGGAGGAATTATGTGCATAAATAAGATTAGTAGTATTTCACCCGTATTAAAAACAAACAATCGAAATGTCAATCAAGAATTTTTTGAAAAGGTCTTAGGAATGAAAACCCTGTTGGAAGATGGGGCTTTATTATCCCTTGGAGATCAATCGAAGACAGACCGCCTCTATTTAGAGGAATCCCCTAGTATGAGAACCCGTAAGGTTGAGGGACCAAAACGCTTGGCTTGCTTAAAGATTCGCGTGACCAACCCGCAAGAAATTGAGTGGCTTCTGGCTCGTGGTCATCAAGTTGATCGCCTCTTCAGAGGGGAAAATGGCTATGCCTTTGAAGCTCTTTCGCCAGAAGGAGATCGTATCTTGCTCCATGCGGAAGAGCAAGTGGACAGTTTAACTGAAATTGAGGAAGTTCCAGATTTTCAAGCGAATGAAGAGTTTACAACCTTGACGGAGTTTTTCGTAGAAAAGATAGTTCTTCGTGTACCTAATGTAGAGACTTCTACAGCTTTCTATCAACAACTACCTGGCTTAGAAGAGTATTTAGACTTAGAAGCATCAGATGGTCCGGACCTCACACTAGCTAATGGACAGACTTGGGACCTTTGTCAGGTCAAGGTCATTCTAGAACCATTTGTAGCAAGTGAAGTAGCCTCCTGCTTTGGAGATCAGGTGACTTTTGTACCAAAAAGGCAACAATTTGTCTTGGTTGAGGATCCAAGCAAGATTGAATGGTGGTTCGAAGCCTAAGCAAGTCTTTGGCTGATTGAAATGAGTGAAGAAAAATGGAAAAAATCATCCAAAAAATTCAAGAGCAAATAGGAGCAGGCATCTACCCAGGTGCCTCTCTTGCGCTCTATCAGAAAGGAAGCTGGCAGGAGTATTACTTGGGACTAGCTGATCCAGACAAGCAAGAGCCAGTTATTCCTGGCTTGACCTATGATTTAGCCAGTGTGAGTAAGGTCGTCGGAGTTGGAACGGTTCTTGCTTTTCTGGTCCGACAAGGGCAAATTGATATCGATCGTCCCTTAGCTTCTCACTATCCGGATATGGAGCAGGCAGAGGTGACCATCCGTCAGCTTTTAACCCATACTTCTGGGCTGGATCCTTTCATCCCTAGACGAGATGACTTGGATGCTGAGGGCTTAAAAGAAGCCCTGCACCGTTTGAAGCTCAAGGACAATCGCCAGTTCCACTATACAGATGTCAATTTTCTTTTGTTGGGCTTTCTTCTGGAGAAGTGGTATGGTCAGGATTTGGCCCAGATTTTTCAGGAGCAAGTCTTTGCACCTTGGCAAATGAAGGAGACTACTTTTGGCCCGGTTTCTCAAGCGGTGCCAACCCTTCGTGGCGTTCCAGCTGGTGTCGTCCATGATCCGAAAGCGCGTGTACTGGGAGTCCATGCCGGAAGTGCAGGTCTGTTTTCGACCATTAGAGATATGGAAATTTTCCTGGAGCATTACTTACAGGATCCTTTTGCAGAGATTTTATCGCAGAACTATGCTTTAGAAAAAGGGAAGATGCGCTCTCTGGCCTGGAATCTGGAAGGAGACTGGTTGGACCATACAGGTTATACAGGAACCTTCCTTCTCTATAATCGCAAGCTCCAATTGGCAGCTATTTTCCTATCCAATCGGACCTATGAAAAAGATGAGCGGGCCCAATGGATCCTGGATCGGAATCAACTCATGGAGCTCATCAAAAGAGAAATGGAAGGAACCGGAAAAAATCCTTCCTAAGACGGAGAAAGAAGCGTGGTTTAGCCATCGCTTTTTTTCTTTTTTTATATTAAAATGGAAGGAGAGAGGATTGTATTAAGCAATCTATAGCAGAAAGAACGAAGATAACTGAGAGACATATGACTAGATCGATAGGTGTCGGACAAGCACATAGCAAGATTATTTTAATAGGAGAGCATGCGGTTGTTTATGGCTATCCAGCCATTGCCTTGCCCCTCCTTAACATTCAGGTCACTTGTCAGATTGTACCTGCGGAGCGTCCGTGGGTCCTTTTTGAGAATGATAGCTTATCTATGGCCGTTTACGCTTCTTTAGAGCATTTGGGGATTGAGGAGGCGGCTATCGCTTGCCGGATTGACTCCATGATTCCGTCCCAGCGGGGGATGGGGTCCTCGGCTGCTGTCAGTATTGCGGCAATTCGAGCAGTCTTTGATTACTTTGGGCGAGATTTGAGTCAAGAGACTTTGGAAATCTTGGTTAATCGAGCGGAAATGATTGCCCATGTGAATCCAAGTGGGCTGGATGCCAAGACCTGTCTCAGCGATCAGCCGATTAAATTCATTCGAAATGTCGGTTTTAGTGAATTAGAGGTTGATTTGGGTGCCAAGCTGGTTATTGCAGATACAGGTATCCGTGGCCATACCAAAGAAGCCATTCAGAAGGTCAAGGATTTGGGTACAGAGGCCCTGGCAAGTTTCCATGAAATTGGACTTCTAACTGAGCAAGCAGAAAAAGCTCTTGCCCAAAAAGATGCTCCCACCTTGGGACGTATCTTAACAGACTGTCATCATTATTTGCAGGCAGTAGGAGTGAGTTGTCCAGAAGCGGATCAACTGGTGGAACTAGCCTTAGCGAGTGGAGCTTTGGGAGCCAAAATGAGCGGTGGCGGGCTCGGTGGCTGTATCATTGCCCTTGCTGCAGATCAGGAACAAGCAGAGATGATCGCAAAAGAACTAAGAAATAAAGGAGTGGAGGAGTTATGGATCGAAAACCTGTAAGTGTGAAATCGTATGCCAATATCGCCATTATTAAGTATTGGGGTAAGGAAAACAGTGAAGCGATGGTACCATCAACTAGTTCCATTTCCTTGACCTTGGAAAATATGTATACGGAGACTCGCCTCAGCCCTTTGGGACCTGAAGCCAAGGCTCATGCCTTCTATATTGATGGGGTCTTCCAGAATGAAGCGGAGCAGGCCAAGATTGGAGCAGTCATCGACCGCTTTAAACCAGAAGGGGAGACAGGCTTTGTTCGGGTTGATACCAGCAACAATATGCCGACAGCTGCAGGACTTTCTTCTAGTTCTAGTGGTTTGTCTGCATTGGTAAAAGCCTGCAATCGCTATTACCAACTGGGCATGACTCAGGCAGAACAAGCTCAAGCGGCTAAGTTTGCTTCCGGCTCGTCATCTCGTTCCTTCTTTGGGCCTTTGGCTGCTTGGGACAAGGATACTGGAGCAATCTACCAAGTAGAAACGGATCTCAAACTGGCCATGATCATGCTGGTGTTAAACGACCAGCAAAAGATTCTTTCCAGTCGGGAAGGAATGAAACGGTGCACAGAAACCTCTGCCAATTTCCAAGAATGGATTAGCCAGTCAGCCCAAGATTACCAAGATATGCTGGGTTATCTGAAGGACAATGATTTTGAAAAAGTAGGAGAATTGACCGAACGGAATGCTCTTCTCATGCATTCTACAACCAAGACTGCAAGTCCACCCTTCTCCTATTTGACGGATAAGAGCTATGAGGCCATGGAGTTCGTGCGCTCTCTTCGTGAAGAAGGGAAACGATGCTACTTCACCATGGATGCAGGCCCCAATGTGAAAGTTCTCTGTCTAGAAGAGGATCTGGAGCAGTTGGTTCCACTTTTTGAACAAGACTACCGTATCATTGTCTCCAAGACCAAGGATTTATCCCATGAAGATTAAGAAAGAAGTTCGTGCAGGTGGGAAGCTGTATGTCGCTGGGGAATATTCTATCTTAACTCCTGGACAAACAGCCATCATTCAGTTTATCCCTATTTACATGCAGGCAGAAATCCAACCAGCATCTACTTATCGGATTCAGTCGGACATGTTTCCTTTTGCGGTTGATTTGACTCCGAATACGGACTATGCATTGATCCAAGAAACCGTGCATCTGATGAACGCCTACCTCCAGTCACAAGGAGTAGCGATTTCTCCCTTTGATTTACGTATTGGGGGGAAATTTGAGCGAGAGGGTAAGAAATTCGGAATTGGCTCTAGTGGCAGTGTGGTCTTGTTGACCCTCAAAGCCATGGCAGCTCTTTATGATTTCCCCCTGCCTGCAGACTTGCTCTTTCGTTTGGCCTGTTTGGTCTTGATTCAGCGTGGTGACAATGGGTCAATGGGAGACCTAGCTTGTATTGCCTATGAAGGCTTGGTTAGCTACCGCTCTTTTGACAGACGGGCGCTGGCTGATCAATTACAAGATCAGGATCTGGACCAGGTCTTAGCCCTTGATTGGGGATATGAAATCCGGCCTCTTTCCCCTCAGTTGTCCTATACTTTTTTAGTGGGTTGGACCCAAGAACCTGCTATTTCAAGGGACTTGATTAACCAGGTTCGTTCAGCTATTGATCCTGTCTTCTTAGAGGGGACGGAGCAGGCTGTACAAGACCTCTTAGTGGCCTTTCAAGAAGCAGACAGAGACTTAGCCTGGTCCTCTATCGGTCGGGCTAGTGACTTACTTCTATCTCTTAATGAGGTAATTTATACCAAAAAACTAGCCCAATTAAAGAGGGCAGAAGAGGGGTTAAAGGTCATTGCAAAATCCAGTGGCGCTGGAGGAGGAGATTGTGGAATCGCCCTCGCATTTGAGGAGGCTGCTGCCCAAGAAATCGTCAGACGCTGGCAAGAAGCAGGGATTGATTTATTATATTCAGAAAGGATGGGAGAGTATGACGACCAACCGAAAGGATGAACATATTCGTTTGGCCTTGGAACAAACTCCGGGTTACAATAGCTTTGATGAGGTTGAGTTGATTCATTCCTCTTTACCAACTATCGATTTAGATGAGGTGGACTTGACAACTCATTTTGCGGGTCGTGATTGGGACTACCCTTTTTATATCAATGCCATGACAGGTGGCAGTGCCAAGGGGGGAGACATCAATCGGAAGTTAGCCCAGGTGGCAGAAGCCTGTGGCATTCTCTTTGTGACGGGGTCCTATAGTGCAGCTTTAAAAGATCCTCAGGACAGCTCCTATCGAGTCAAGGACCTTTATCCGGACCTTCTCTTTGCGACCAATATCGGGATTGACAAACCGCTTGAATTGGGCATACAGACGATTGAAGAGACCCAGCCCCTCTTTCTCCAACTCCATGTCAACCTCATGCAGGAGCTTCTCATGCCCGAAGGGGAACGAAGCTTTAGAAACTGGCAAGGCCATTTAGCAGGTTATGCAAAGCAACTTCCAGTGCCCTTGGTGCTAAAAGAGGTCGGTTTTGGTATGGATGCCGGAACTATCCAAAGAGCTATCGAACTAGGTGTCAGGACAGTTGATATTTCTGGTAGAGGTGGGACCAGTTTTGCCTATATCGAAAACCGTCGGGGAGGCAATCGCTCCTATCTCAATGACTGGGGACAAACAACGGTCCAAGCCCTACTTGGGGCTCAACCACTGATGGATCAGGTCGAGGTTCTCGCCTCTGGTGGCGTTCGTCATCCCTTGGATATGATCAAGGCACTGGTTCTAGGAGCCAAGGGGGTCGGTCTTTCTCGGACCATTTTAGAATTGGTAGAGACAAAGCCGATTGACGAGGCCATCGCCCAAGTCAATGCTTGGAAAGAGGATTTACGCCTGATTATGTGTGCCCTTTCTTGTCAGACAATTGCCGATTTAAGAAAGGTTCCCTATATTCTTTACGGACGAGTAAAAGAAGGACACGAACAAATCTCTTCCATCCATGATTAACTTCAAGAAACTAGCAAAAATCCCTCCGTTTACACGGAAGGATTTTTTAGTTATTTTGACGAATTTTCTCTAAAACAGCTTGAGCTTTTTCTAGGTTAAAGGGTCTATCCTCTAGCAGGGCTTGCACCACGGGAGCTACCTCTGACGGAGTAGCGCCAGCAAGCAGGGCGAGTGACTTAGCCTGGAGTTTCATATGCCCATGTTGAATACCGGTGCTGACCAAGGCCTTAAGCGCTGCAAAGTTTTGAGCTAGGCCAACGGATACAATAATCCGTGCAAGAGTCTGGGCGTCAGGATTTCCAAGTAGTTCATGAGCCACTTGAACACTTGGATTGAGTCCGATGGAGCCTCCCTTGGTAGCGATAGGCATGGGAAGGGTCAGCTGACCTTCTAGGACTTGCTGTTCTGGATGATCCATCCAGTTAGATAGTCCTAGAGCTTGTCCTGTTCGACTGGCATAGGTATGGCCACCTGCTTCAATCGCCCGCCAGTCATTTCCAGTTGCTAAGACGACAGCATCGATGCCATTGAAAATTCCCTTGTTGTGAGTCGCTGCTCGATAAGGATCAACAGCCGCTAATTGACTGGCCAGAGCTATTTTCTGAGCAATTTCGGCAGCTTCCTTGGGATCACGACTGAGAAAGCGGTAGTCTATGTGACACCTTGCAGTGACGAGGGCATCTGTTGCTAGGTTGGACAAAATAGCCATTAAGCCTTGGCCCCCGGATAACTCTTCTAAAGGGTCGACCAGAGCTTCCAACATGGTGTTGAGCATGTTAGCCCCCATGGCTTCTTTTGGATCAACGGATAGGTAGCAAATGAGAAAGTCACCTTTCACCTCTGTCCAGAGATCTCGTGCCCCACCTCCCCGTTTAACGATGGAAGGATAGGCTTGATTGGCCAGTTGGAGCAGTTCTTCTTTAGCTTCTGTAATCGCCTGACTGGCCTTTTCTTTATTGCTGACATCATAGAGAGCCACTTGCCCAATCATTTGACGCTTGTGAACCTGGGTCTGAAACCCACCTGAACGCTTGATCAACCCTGCAGCATAAGAAGCAGCAGCAATGACAGAGGGTTCTTCCGTCACCATTGGGACCTGAATTTCCTGATCATCTATCTGGAAGCCAGGAGCTATACCAAAGGGCAAGGCTAAGGTGCCGAGGACATTTTCGACCATTTCATTGGCAAGAGAAAGGGGCAATGTGTCATTGTCCCTTACTGTTTGTAGTCCTTCTTCTGAAAGGAGTCCGGCCTGAGCCAGTTTCTCGATACGCTCTGCTGGACTTGCTTTTGAAAAACCAGTTAATTTAACCATGGTGTTCTACCTTTACATAGGTTCGTTGGTGTTCGTTGATTTCTGATAAGGCAAAGGTTTGATCTTGGTAACCTTGGAAGGTTTGATTGCCTTCAGCATCTAATTGTGCCTCTTCGAAGAAGATCTTCTCATATTCGGCAATCGTAAGAGCTTTTCGCTGATCCAACTCTGCCAAACGGTTTGGATGGAGCATTTGCTCAAATCCTTCGACTAAGTGAGCACTAAAAATCTCAGCGACTGCGCCACTTCCATATCCATAGAGGGCGATGCGGTCGCCAGCCACTAGTTGAGGCTGATTCTCTAAGAGAGAAAGCAAACCTAGGAAGAGGGAACCTGTATAGATATTCCCAACCTTTTGGCTGTAGAGAATGGATTGTTCAAAATTGTATTGCAATTGGGCTTGTTTCTCAGGAGAAAGACTCTTGTCAAGAATCTTTTTTAAGCCCTTGAGGGCGAGCTTGGGATAAGGAAGGTGGAAGCAGACCGCTGCAAAATCATCCAAGGTTAAGCCAGTTCGTTTTTGATACTCTGTCCAAGTTGTTTTCAGGCAATCCAAGTACTGTTGGGTCGAATAAATCCCATTGACAAAGGGAGTGCTGGAATAGTTAGGACGCCAGAAATCCATGACGTCACGGGTCTGAGCTACATTATCATCATTAAAGGCTAGGATACGTGGGTTCTGCGTCACTAGCATAGCGACAGATCCAGCTCCTTGAGTCGGTTCTCCAGGGGTGTCGATCCCATATTTTGCAATATCGCTGGCAATGACCAAGACCTTGCTCTGTGGGAACTTTTCAACATGAAGTTTAGCATAGTCCAAAGCGGCCGTTGCAGCATAGCAGGCTTCCTTCATTTCAAAGCTCCGAGCAAAGGGTTGGATTCCTAGGAGACCGTGAACGAAAACAGCAGCAGCCTTACTCTGGTCAATTCCTGACTCGGTCGCAAGGATGACCATATCAATTTCTTCTTTTTCTTCTTCGGTTAAAATACTATGGCTGGCACTTGCTCCAAGTGTGACGATATCCTCTGTAATAGGGGCAATACTCAGTTCTTTCAATAAGAGCCCTTTACTGAGTTTTTCTGGATCAGTATTTCGAGCAGCCGCTAGCTCACTTAAGCGCAAGACATACTGGCTGGTCGCAAATCCAATCTTATCAATACCGATTGTCATAAATAACCTCTTTTAATTTGATATCTACTAGTATATTTCGTTACTATTTTACCATATTTGAGAGCAAAACTCCCTTGAAAAAGCCAGAACAGTCTGGAAATCATTCTTAGGACCGAGTTGGGCAAGGGGATTTTTTGAAAAAAAGAGGACGAAAAACAAAAAAGGCTGGGACAAAAGTCCTAGCCTCTCAATTGTCTTTGGATTGTCGAGCAAGACGCAGTGGTCGAGTGCTCAAAGCACTGCTTTGAGGTGGCGGATAGAACTTGCGAATCAAGTATCCTAAGTCTTTGTTCGCTTTTTAAGCTTCAAAGATGCCCTATGTTGACGGAAACTATGTTTCCTTTATCTGCAACCTTCAACAGTCTCCCAGACTGTTGAAGCTGTGCGGAGGTGGGACAACGAAATCGAATTCTAACGAATTACCGATTTCTGTCCCACTCACTTCAACTCTTATGCTTGCTTATCTTTCTTAGGGTTACTCATAACCCGTATGAAGAGTTCTTTGCATTTGTCTCTTAGAACATTTTCGTAGAAGACGATTAAAGCGATGTATACAATCAGAAAGTTCAAGGTCAGATAGAACAAGTCAAATGAATTACGGGCATAGATAGTCGCTGATTGATAGGAGGGGAGGGCTCCTAGGATCATCCAAGGAAGATACTTGATATACTTGTTTAGCATCATACAGCACCTCGCATACTTTAAAGGATTTGTTTTTTCACTATCATTGTACTCCTTTTAAATAAAAATGCAAGCGATTACATAGATAAGTTTTGAAAAACCAATGCTAGTTGGCATTGGTCATTTTTCTTTTTTGATGGCGTTGATAAGAATGGTAGAGTTTCAAGACGACAGACCCGCTAGCCATCCCGATAGAGATGACCAAGGCTAGAATAACCACCAAGGTTACGCTGGTCATGGCTTGCCGATATTGGCCGCTAACAAAGAAGGAGGTGGTCCGATAGGAAATATATCCAGGAACCAAGGGAGCAAGAATAGCCAGCATAAAGACAACGACAGGTGTCTTATAGATAATACTTAAAATTTGACTGATACAAGAACCCACAATCGCTGCAATAAACGTCGCGACAATAACATTGGTAGGTCCTTTCAAGATATAGTAGAGCAACCAGATAGCCATTCCTAGAACTCCTCCAGGGACTAACATCGAGCGTTGCACGTTGAGGACGATTAAAAAAGTGATGATGGCAATCAAACTAGCCACCGCTTGGATTAAAAATTCGATTAGATTCATGATTCTATTTCATAAGGACAAGAGCGACGGTCGTTCCGGCACCAAGGGCAAGAGTAATGAGCAGGGTCTCAAAGAGTTTACTCATCCCAGAGTTGAGGTGGTTGTTCATCAGATCCCTGACGGCATTGGTCATGGCAATCCCAGGAACGAAAGGCATGACACAACCGGCAATAATGAGATCAGTATTGGAAGGAAAACCACTATATTGAGACCAAATATGGGCCAAAAAGCCAAAGACAAAGGCTGCTGCAAAAGCAGTGGCAAAAGGGATGCGCACGTATTTCTCAACTACTAGAGAGAAAGCAAAGGCAAAGACGGTCGCAATACCTGCTCCAATCGCATCATAAAAATTCCCGCCAAACATAATAGAGAAAAAAGGGGCACTAAGAGTAGCCGCGATGGTTAACTGCAGATTGGTATAAGGGACTGCTTTCTGTTTCAATTGGCTCAAGGCTTGGTAGGCTTCTTCGAGATTGATGTGCCCAGAGACTAATTGGCGAGAAATCTGATTGACATCACAGACCTTCTCGATATTGTAATTGGTCCGCAGGATCCGCTTCATCCGCGTGATATTGGCATTTTCGATTGAAAAGAAAATAGCGACTGGCATCGCTAAGGCATTGCAATCATCGATTCCTTGAGAATGAGCAATCCGGATCATGGTATCCTCCACTCGATGGATTTCAGAACCACTCTCTAAAAGGAGGGTTCCTGCCAACATGAGGACATCAATCACGCGGTCCATATCTTTAGACGCTTCCATTGTTCTTCCTGTTCTGTTAATAGATTGCTTCCATTATATCAAAATTTCACTGATTTGTACTAGTGTTACCACGGATTTAGTCAAGACAGGACAAGAAAAAACCAGCCGTTTCCGACTGGTTTGAAAAATCTATTTGAATCTTAGCTCAATGCATCATCCATAGAAAGAACTTCGTGGAAGACACGTTGTGTCAATTCAGTTTTTTGTTCTGGAGTGAGGTATTTAGTGTTTACACAGTATCCAGAGATACGAACGATAACATCTTCACCGCTCATGATCTTTTCGTAAACGTCTGACAAGTCCATAACGTTCAAGTTAACGTGTTGTCCACCGTTTTCGAAGTATCCATCAAGGATAGTTACCAAGTTGTCTACTTGTTCGTCACGAGTTTTACCAAGAGCACGTGGTGATACTTGAGTTGTCAATGAGATACCGTCAGCTGCGTAACCAAAGTCAAGGCTAGCAAGTGAGTTCAAGTTTTGCAACCATCCACCTTTCGCTTTGTTAGATGGGTTAGCACCTGGTGAGAAGAATTCTAATTTGCTTGTGTTCACAGAACCATCTTCGTTGAGGAATACCCCTTTGTGGACTGGTGAGTTACCAGTTTGTTTAGAGTAAGCAACGTTAGAAGTGATAGTCAAAAGTGAAACTGTAGCTTCAGCGTTCTTGTAAAGTTTGTGGCTGCGAAGACGAGTAGTGTAAGCTTCGATCAACCATTCTGCCAATTCGTTAGAACGTGGGTCATCTTCACCCCAACGTGGGTATTCACCGATTGTTTCGTAATCGTAGATGTAGCCATCTTCGTCACGGATTGGTTTAACAGTAGCGTATTTGATTGCTGACAAAGTATCAACAGTGTTAGCGAATCCACAGATACCGAATCCCATGTTTGCGCGTTGGTGAGTTGGCAAGAAGGCCATTTGAACAGCTTCGTAGTTGTACTTATCAGTCATGTAGTGGATGATGTTCAAAGCATCTACGTAAGTGTCAGTCAACCAGTCAAGTGATTTTTCGAAGTTTGCTTTAACAGATTCGAATTCAAGAACTTCGTCACGGATAGGATCGATGTCAAATACTTTGTAGTCTTTATGAACGTCGTCGTAACCACCGTTCAAACCAGTAAGAAGAGCTTTAAGCACGTTTACACGAGCACCGAAGTACTGGATGTTGTGGCGTTGTTCTTCATTTTCTGGGTCAAGTGGAGATACACAACATGAGATACAGCTCATTTCACCGTATCCGTCTTTAGCCATAGTAGTTACACCTTCGTATTGGATAGAAGAGTGTTTGTGGCTCATATGCATACAGTAGCGACGGAAGCTGTATGGCAATTTGTCAGTCCAAAGAACTGTCAAGTTTGGTTCTGGAGAGTTACCGATGTTGTCCAAAGTGTTCAAGAAACGGAAGTCCATCTTCGTAACACGGTGACGTCCGTCGTTACCCATACCAGCCATAGAAGTTGTGATGAAGGTTGGGTCACCTGAGTACAATTGGTCGTAAGCTTTTGTACGAGCAAATTTAACAGTACGCAATTTCATAACGAAATCATCAACGAATTCTTGGATTTCAGACTCAGTGTAAGTACCACGAGCCAAGTCACGTTCAGCGTAGATGTCCAAAACGATTGGCACACGTCCAAGAGAAGTAGCAGCACCGTTGATCACACGGCAGACAGCCATGAAGGCGATGTTTGTCCATTGGATTGCTTCTTTTGTATCGAAGGCAGGACGACGTACGTCTACACCATAAAGGTCACCCAATTTAACAACTTCTTGAAGTGCTTGGTATTGAAGGTTTACTTCTTCACGAAGACGGATTGATTCTTCATCGATTTCAGTGATCGCATTCCAGTCGTTTGCTTTTTCAGCCATCAAGTAGTCAGCTCCGTAAAGGGCCAAACGAGCATAAACCCCGATGATACGTCCACGTGAGTATGCATCTGGAAGACCAGTTACTGTGTGAGCGTGACGTGCACGACGGATGTTTGTAGTATAAGCACGGAAGATACCGTCGTTAACTGTTGTTACATATTTAGTGAAGATTTCATGCACAGCTGGATCTGGCTCATATCCATTTTCTTTCAAAGTAGTTTCCGCCATACGGATACCACCACGAGGCATGAAGTTCAATTTGAACAATTCATCGTTTTGGATACCGAAGATCACTTCGTTTTCTTTGTCGATGTATCCAGCTGCGATATCAGCGATAGAAGTTGGACGAGTATCGTATGGGAAACGAGTTTCTTCGTAGTGTGCTTTTGTTTCTTCAACAATCTTCTTGATGTGAAGAGAACGTTCAGTTGGTCCAGCTAGGAAGCTTTCGTCTCCATCATAAGGAGTGTAGTTAGCTTGTACAAAGCGTGAGACGCTGGCTCTTTCTTTCCAGTCTTCCCCTTGGAAGCCTTCCCAGGCTTTGTCAAAAATGTCTTGTGCTTCAACAACTGTTTTAACAACCATGTTTAAATCCTCTTATATCTTTCTAGCAACAAATCTGTTGCACTTACAATAGTAGTATACCACATAGAAATCGGTTTCACAAAGGGAATAGCAAAAAGATTTTGGATTCTTTTATAATACAGAACAGCACAGATGAATAAACTGTATTATATTTTTGTCTTGAGGAAAGTGAAAATTAGTAGGAAAAAATCGGTGATAGGGATATAATGAAAGAGGAGGTTGCCCATGCTCATATTTCCTTTAGTAAATGATACGAGTCGTAAGATCATTCATATCGATATGGATGCCTTTTTTGCGTCCGTTGAAGAGCGCGACCATCCAGAATTGAAGGGAAAGCCTGTCATCATTGGTCATGATCCCCGTTTGTCTGGTGGAAGAGGAGTGGTATCGACTTGCAATTACGAAGCCAGAAAATACGGGGTCCATTCGGCTATGAGTTCCAAAGAGGCCTATGAACGGTGTCCTCAGGCAGTGTTCATCCCTGGCAACTACGAGAAGTACCAGGCTGTTGGTCTCCAAGTCAGAGAAATATTTAAACGCTACACCGATCTGATTGAGCCCATGAGCATTGATGAAGCCTATCTGGATGTGACCAACAATAAGCTTGGTCTTCAGTCTGCTGTCAAGGTAGCTCGCTTGATTCAGCATGATATTTGGAATGAATTGCATTTGACTGCTTCTGCCGGAGTTTCCTACAATAAGTTTCTTGCAAAAATTGCCAGTGATTACCAGAAGCCTCGAGGACTAACCGTTATTTTACCCGAGCAAGCTCAAGATTTTTTAAGTCAGCTAGATGTAGCTAAGTTTCATGGTGTGGGAAAACGGACAGTGGAGCGGCTTCATGATTTGGGAATTTATACAGGTGCAGATCTCTTAGAAGTGCCGGAAATGACTCTCATCGATCACTTCGGTCGCTTTGGTTTTGATCTTTATCGAAAGGCTCGGGGGATCCATAACAGTCCTGTCAAGAGCAATCGTATTCGCAAGTCCATTGGGAAGGAACGCACCTACCGAAAATTGCTGGTGGCCGAGGATGATGTGCTAAAAGAATTAGCCAACCTATCTGAAAAGGTAGCGAACAGTTTGGCCAAGCATCAGAAAATTGGTAAGACCTTGGTGCTCAAGATTCGTTATGCCGATTTTACGACCTTGACCAAGAGACGAAGTTTAGAGGAAGCAACCAGAGACCCTAAAGTCATTCAGAGACTGGCCCAGGAGCTCTACCAGAGCCTAGAAAGTAACTCCTCAGGTATTCGCCTTTTAGGGGTGACCCTCACTAATTTTTCTTCCGAGTCTCGGGAAACCCATGAAGGATCTCTAATAGAAGAAACCCCGTAGGTATACTTGACCTACGGGGAATTTTTAGCTAGTTTTTGAAGAATTCTTGAATTTCTTCCTCTGTGAGGCCAATCATGGGATTAATGCTTAAGTAGTTGTCCTCTGTTAATCGATAGCCTTGTTGAGAGGCTGGGGAAGCAGGTGAGTCAGAGTGGTTTTCAACTGAGAGGGGCTCCCTTTGGGGCTCTGTTTTTTTTATGGGCTCTTCCAGGTGGACAGGGCTCTGTGAGGCAGAGTCTCTACCTTGAGGGGTTCCATCCGAAAAACGCTCAATCAGATAGGTTTTGCGAGCAGTTCCAGTATTCTTTGTCGCAAAGTTAAATGCAGTGTATTCTCCTAGGAGAATGAGCTTGCTTTTGGAGCGGGTGATGGCTGTGTAGATCAGATTACGTTGGAGCATGCGCCGACTCTGATTGGTCAAGGGAAGGATGACAACAGGGAATTCACTCCCTTGAGACTTATGGATACTCATGGCATAGGCTAAACGAATCTTGTACCATTCATTGCGGGGGTAGACCAATTCATTGCCATCAAATTGGATGGTGAGTTCATCTTGCTTGGATTCGGTATACTTAGCTGGCAAGAGGTCGGTGATGTAGCCAATATCACCGTTAAAGACATTGCTTTCGGCATCATTGACCAGGTGGATGACCTTGTCACCATTTCGATACTGGCAGTCCAGTGCTTGAAAGAATAGAGCATCCGTTTCTAATGGATTGAGAAGCTCTTGCATGAGACTGTTAATCTGGTCAATGCCTGCAGAACCTCGATACATCGGAGCGAGGACCTGGATGTCTCGAGCCGGAATACCGTTGCGAAGGGCAGCGCTGGTGATTTTTTCAATCATGGGAGCGATGAGCTCACTTGGCGCTTCAAAGTAGGAACGATCAGGTTTTTTCTCTGTGAAATCAGGAGGCAGTTGGCCTTTGCGAATCTGACTGGCTAGAGTGACGATGGTCGAATCCTCACTTTGACGGAAGATATGTTCCAGTTTGACTTGAGGGATGCTGGGAATCTGTAGGAGATCGGACAAGACTTGTCCAGGACTCACAGAAGGAAGCTGATCAGCATCACCAACAATTAAGAGTTTGGTATTGGAAGAGATATTGCTGAGAAGCTGATTGGCCAGCCAAGTATCCACCATAGAAAATTCATCGACAATGATAAAATCCGCATCAAGATAATCGTCCAAGTGACTCGTGTCGTCGTCTCCCGTCATTCCTAAGTGACGATGAATGGTGGCGCTCGGAAGGCCCGTCAGTTCACTCATTCGACGGGCTGCTCGACCAGTTGGAGCAGCTAAGAGGATTGGTAATTGAGATTTCTTGCGAAGGTCTAATTGGTGCAGGCGGGCATAGGTCCCGATGATCCCATTGATAACAGTTGTTTTCCCCGTTCCTGGTCCACCTGTAAGGACAAAGACTTTTTGCTGGATGGCTTCTTGGATAGCCTTCCGTTGGATGGGGTCGTAGTGAATGTGGAGTTCATCTTCAATGTCATCAATCGTTTGTTCGATTTTTTCTGGGTCGAAAGATTCTTGCTTTCCTTTTTCTAGCAGGCGACCGATATGGCTTCGGATCCCTTCTTCCGCAAAGAAGAGGCTGTTGTTGAAGATCTTGGTGTCAATATTTTGCACCTTGTCTTCTTCGATGAGACTGGCCAATTCTTGGGCGACGCTGGCTGGATCGAGCTCGACTGGACGAGATGCTTCTAAGAGTTGGATGGTGGCTTGGAGCAATTCTTTGGCTTCAACGTAGGTGTCCCCTGTTTCTAAGGAGAGGGTTAAAAGACTATGAACCAGTCCAGCTCGAAAGCGTTCAGGTGCATCACTGGCAATCCCTAATTCTTCTGCTAATTGGTCAGCAATTTTAAAGCCCATGCCTTGAATATCTTCGACCAGTTGATAAGGAGCCGATTCGACGATTTGCAAGGTTTCTTCCTTGTAGAAATCTTGGATTTGGAAGGCTAGTTTATTAGGGATGCCATAGTTAGCAAGTTGGGCGAGGACCCGTTCCGTACCATAGTTGAGCTGTAGTTTTTCGACAAAGGCCTCGCGATTCTTTTTAGAAAGTCCGGAGATGGAGGCTAGCTTTTCAGGTGCTTGCAGAATTTTATCAATGGTATCCTCACCATAGAGATCGACGATCTTTTGGGCCGTTTTGAGTCCGATCCCTTTAAAATGGTCGCTAGAAAAGTATTTCACCAAGCCTTTGCTAGTGGGTTTGGCTCGTTCATAGCGATTCATTTGCAACTGTTGGCCATATTTCGGATGATGGACCAGTTCTCCCCAGAAGGTATAATCTTCTCCTTCGACGATATCCGCCATTGTTCCAGTGACGATAATTTCAAAGTCATCATAGTCCTCTGCATCTGTATCGTTGATATCCAACAATAAGATACGGAAAAAACTACTTTGATTTTCAAAAATGACCCGCTCAATGGTTCCTGAGAAATAGTATTCCATGCAGAGTTTCCTTTTAAGTAGTAATCAGAGAGAGGTTATCTCTCACGAAGATATTGAAAGAGGCTGGGACAAAATCCTAGCCTCTCAATTGTCTTTGGATTGTCGAGCAAGACGCAGTGGTTGAGTGGGCTCTACTACGCTGATTTCATCAGCTTTTACAGCCCTACTCAACTGTGCGGAGGTGGGACGACGAAATCGAATTCTAACGAATGACCGATTTCTGTCCCACTCTCATCATGGGTTAATAAGTCTGGAATGGAAGGAGTGGCCAGAGGCGAAGAACGGCTTCTCCTTTGATTTGATCCTTCTTGAAAGCCCCAACCTGGCGACTGTCTTTTGAAACGATGCGATCATCACCAAGGAGTAGATACTCATCATCCAAGAGCTTTTTCGTGAAGGTCGCACTTCCGTCTTTATCAACGGTGAAAGCTTCGGCTATCTGTGCCATTTGGCGGAAGAGTTCTCCATTTTCTTCGAACCCTTTTCCAGAATAGGTTGACTGTAATTTATCCTCTTTGAATTTTTGAATGTATTCTTTCAAGTAGGGCTCGTCAGTTTCTTTGCCGTTGATATAGAGGACATCGTTTTTGTACTCAATTGTATCGCCAGGGAGTCCAATGACCCGTTTAACAATTTCTTTGGTTTTTCCATTTTCTGTTTCACTAGCGACTACGATATCAAAACGGTCGATAGGTAGTTTATTGATAACAAGAAGGTATTCACTGTCTGCCAAGGTTGGATCCATAGAATGGCCATCGACACGGACGGGAGTCCACAGATAAATACGCGAGAGAATAATGCCTCCAATAATGAGGCCAAAGAGCGCCCATTCTTTCAGGAAAGAACGGACTGGATTATTTGATTTTTTTGAACGTTTCATAACTTATCTTTCTATCAATTTTTTTGCTTTTTCTGTATTTTTAAAGTGAAGTTTGGCACTGTAGTCAAGGGCTTGAATGCCATAGGCCTGTAATAGTTGAGCAGCAACCTTATCTGAGGGAGTACCAGCCCCACTAGGAAGGGTATAGCCTAGTTCTTGACCCAAGTCTTCCAGATTTTGGAGGAAGAGGTCACGAGCAATAATGGAACTCACAGCGACCGCCAGGTATTTTCCTTCGGCCTTCTCTTCTAGGGTGACGACTTGTGGGACCTGATTCGCTTCTGCCTGAACATAGCGATCATAGTTTTTCTTGGTCGTAAAGGCATCGACCACAATTTTTTGAGCTTTTGCCCCTTGTTGCAAGAGCAAAAAAATAGCCTGATTGTGGAGGGCGACCTTGACAGAAACCGCATTGTAGCCAGAGGCGATGACCTGATTGTATTTTTTAGGTGTCAGCAGTAAGGCCTGATGTGGGATTTCTTTTTTGAGAATCGGTGCGAGAGCTCGAATTTTTCGATCATCCAGGGTCTTAGAATCCCCAACTCCTAGACTTTTTAAGCGGGCATGTTGGTCCGGGCTGACCAGTGAAGCCACTACAGCAAGCCCTCCAAAGTAAGAGCCGTTTCCGACTTCATCTGTTCCGATTAAGGGGAAGTCTTGTCCTGCCTGTGCTTGGTCTATCGGATCTTGTTGGTAACCGAAGAACTCTGCATAGCGCGTCGCCTGACTACCTTGTAGGACAACTTTTCCTGATGTGTAAATCGAAATTGTTGCACCAGGTGCCTTAAAAAAATAACGGATATATGGATTTTTTGAAGGTGCCAGATGGTCTTGGTACTGACCAACAAATGCTTGGATATCCTCATTTTGAGGGGACAATGTAATTGTTTCCATAGTCCTTATTGTATCATAAAAGCTAGATGAAAGGCCAGAAAAAGACCAGTCGAGTTTAGTCTGAAAGAACTTCTTTTAGGCTTGCTTCAATTGCTTGAGGATAGGTTTTTGAAGAGAAGCGGTGGACGACCTGGCCTTGGCGATTAATCAAGAATTTGGCGAAATTCCATTCAATGCGGGAGCCCAAAGGACCGCTAGCCTGTTCTTTTAACCATTGGTAGAGGGGGTTGGCTTCTTTCCCATTGACTTTTATTTTGGCGAAGCGAGGGAAGCTGGTTTGATAATGGAGGCTACAAAATTGATTAATTTCTTCTGCGCTTCCCGGCGCTTGGCCCATAAACTGATTGCATGGAAAGTCCAGGATTTCAAATCCTTGGTCATGGTAGCGCTCATAGAGCTCTTGCAATCCCTGGTATTGAGGGGTCAGGCCACAACCTGTTGCTGTATTGACGATGAGGAGTACTTGGCCTCGATAAGCTTCTAGGGAGAAGGGGCTCCCATCTTGGGCGATTACAGTGAAATCATAGATAGTCATTTTATACGTCCTTTCCTACTTTCTCTATTGTATCACGCTTGGGTCGAAAAAAGGTAAACTGTGGCCCTAGTACCTCCAGTATTTCCTATGGGAAGGGGATTTTCCTACTGACAAGCGGGCTAGATTTTGATATAATATCGTGAGGTGATTTTTTATGTCCAGCTTAAATAGATACAAATTTACTTTCGGTAATAAATCGCTGACTCTCACAACCAATCATGATAATCTCTTCATGGAAGAAGTTGAACGGGTCGCGAAGGAAAAATATGAAGCGATTAAAGAACAAATGCCAGCTGCTGATGATGAGACTCTGGCCATTTTACTAGCAATCAATAGTTTATCAACACAATTAAGTCGTGAGATTGAGTTTGACGATAAGGAAAAAGAATTGGAAGATTTTCGTCGCAAGGCCCTAGATGGCCTGGTCGGTAGATCATCTAATTAAGGGGAGCTGCATGTTTTCAATCCTGATTTTATTCATCCTAGCTTGGAGTTTTTATATTGGGTATTCACGAGGATTTTTGCTTCAAGGATATTATTTTTTAACCATGATGGTGGCCATGTTGGTCGCAGGCTCAGGCTATCAGTCCTTGGCAAAAACCATTAGTCTATGGATTCCATTTTCGAGTGCAACACAAGCTTCAAAATCTTATTTTTATGGTGCAGACCAACTCTTTCACTTAGACAAAGTTTTTTACGCTGGTTTGGCTTATTTCATCTTGTTTGTTTCGGTCTATGCGATTGGTCGAGTGATTGGACTCTTTATTCCCTTGATTCCAACGCCTGAAAAATGGGAGGAGTTTCCGTTTCAGATCGCCAGTGGTGTTTTAGCTGTCCTGGTGACCTACTTTGTTCTGCAAATGGGATTCACAATTTTATCAACAATCCCTATGGCAGCCATTCAAGATCGACTCCATGGAAGTTTCCTCATTCGTTTTATGGTGCAGTATAGCCCCCTTACAGCAGGCCTCTTGAAACAACTTTGGGTTGTAAAAATCTTAGGTGCGTAATCGCTTCTCATTATGTGTAAAGTTCATGAGAGATATTATAGAAAGGAAGGGGAGGCTCAGACCAAAATCAGCCTCCTTTTCTGTTGTGGAGAAACATGAATCAAAAAATTCTCGAAACCTTAGAGTTTCAAAAAGTCAAAAACTTAGTAGAGCCCTATTTGCAAACGGAGCAGGGTGAAGTAGAGTTGCAGGAATTAGCCCCGCTTACAAAAAAAGAAGCAATTGAAACCGCCTTTCTTGAGATGGCGGATATGGCTCAGATATTTGTGGAGCATCCGCACTTTAGTGTGCCCACCATCCAAGAAATTCGTCCAGTGACCAAACGTTTAGAACTAGAAACATCGCTCAATATTGATGAATTATTAGCGGTGAAGAAAGTCTTGCGTGTGACCCATGAATTGCGAAATTTTTATGATGAATTAGAAAATGTCCGTTTGGAAAAACTGGATCGAATTTTTGAAAATCTAGTCGATCTTCCACAGTTGCAGGGAAGTCTCCATGCTATTAATGAGGCTGGATTTATTGAAAACTTTGCCAGTGAAACCTTGGCCAAAATTCGCCGACGGATTCAAGAGAATGAACACCAAGTAAGAGACATTCTCCAAGAATTGCTGAAGACCAAGTCAGAAATGCTGGCTGATCAGATCATTGCTAGCAGAAATGGGCGAAATGTCTTGCCGGTTAAAAACACTTACCGTAATCGGATTGCCGGTGTGGTGCATGATATTTCAGCTAGTGGAAATACCGTCTATATCGAACCTCGAGCGGTCGTCAATCTCAATGAAGAGATTGCTAACCATCGTGCGGATGAACGCTTCGAGATGCTTCGGATATTGGAAGAAATTTCAAACCTTCTTCGTCCTCATGCGGGGGAAATCCGGAACAATGCTTGGCTAATTGGTCATATTGACCTCGTTCGTGCCAAACATCGCTTTTTACAGGATCGAAAAGGGACCATTCCAGCCTTGTCAGATCAAGGTGAAATTCAGCTCTTGCAGGTTCGCCATCCCTTGATCGAGAAGGCTGTACCCAATGATGTCCACTTTGGCAAAGACCTTACAGAGATTGTGATTACGGGACCTAATACGGGTGGGAAGACCATCATGCTGAAAACCTTGGGACTAGCCCAATTAATGGCCCAGTCAGGGCTGCCTATCCTAGCGGAGTCTGGGAGCAAGGTGGCTGTCTTTACAGAAATCTTCTCAGATATTGGGGATGAGCAGTCGATTGAGCAAAGTCTTTCCACCTTCTCCAGTCACATGACCAATATTGTTTCTATTTTAGAGCAGGTCGATGAGGAATCCTTGGTCTTGCTAGATGAGTTGGGGGCCGGAACGGATCCTCAGGAAGGGGCCTCGCTAGCTATCGCTATTCTAGAAGATCTCCGTTTGCGGGGGATCAAGACCATGGCGACCACCCACTATCCAGAACTTAAGGCCTATGGGATTGAGACCCTTGGTGTCCAGAATGCCAGCATGGAATTTGATACCGATACCTTACGACCAACTTATCGCTTTATGCAGGGGGTTCCGGGGCGATCCAATGCCTTTGAAATCGCGCGTCGCTTAGGCTTAGCTGAAGTAATCGTGAGTCAAGCGCAAGGAATGACCAATCAGGATCGGGATGTCAACCGCATCATTGAAAAGTTGGAAGCTCAGACCCTGGAAAGTCGCAAACGCCTCGAGTCCATTCGAGATGTCGAACAGGAAAATCTGAAATTCAACCGCGTCCTCAAGAAATTGTACAATGAATTGACCCGAGAGCGGGAGACAGAGCTCAACAAGGCGCGCAAAGAGGCGCAAGAAATTGTAGATTTGGCTCTAGCAGAAAGCGACCAGATCTTACAAGGTCTCCATGCCAAATCGCAACTGAAGCCCCATGAAATTATTGAAGCCAAGTCTCAGTTGAAGAAATTGGCTCCAGAAACGGTCGACCTATCGAAAAACAAGGTCTTGAAACAGGCTAAAAAAGCTCGTGCTCCAAAAGTAGGAGATGAGATCTTGGTAATCAGCTATGGGCAAAGGGGAAGTCTTACCAAGCAGCTCAAGGATGGTCGTTGGGAAGCCCAAGTGGGACTAATAAAAATGATCTTGGAAGAAAAAGAATTTAATCTCCTGAAAGCTGAAAAGGACGTTTCTCAACCGAAAAAACGTCAGGTCCACGTGGTCAAACGTTCAAACACGAATGGGCCTCGGGCTCGCTTGGACCTTCGTGGCAAACGATATGAGGAAGCTATGGAAGAATTAGACAGCTTTATCGACCAAGCCCTTCTCAATAATATGGCCCAAGTCGATATCATCCACGGAATTGGAACAGGGGTCATCCGGGAAGGGGTCACCAAGTACCTTCGTCGCAATAAGCATGTGAAAAGCTTTGAATATGCTCCTCAAAATGCAGGAGGAAGCGGAGCAACAATTGTTACTTTTAAATGAGCAAAGAGTCAGTCGTGCCTTTCCATCAGGCACGCTTTTTGCTATAATACAGTCAGTTTAAACGGAAAGTAGGAAAGCATATGACCCCTAATCGTTCGTCAGATTCTTGCACCACCATTCTAGTCGGAAAAGATGCCAGTTATGATGGTTCAACAATTGTAGCTCGCACGGAAGACTCTCAAAATGGAGTGTTTACTCCTAAGAAATTTATCGTCGTTCAACCAGAGGATCAACCCCGTCATTATCGGTCAGTCTTATCTCGTTTTGAGATAGACCTGCCCGACAATCCTGTTCGTTACACAGCAGTTCCGGATGCCATTCCAAAAGATGGTATCTGGGGAGAAGCAGGGATCAATCGTTACAATGTAGCCATGAGTGAGACAGAGACCATTACGACCAATAGCCGAGTCTTGGGGGCGGATCCTCTGGTAGAAAGTGGAATTGGAGAGGAAGACATGTTGACCTTGGTTCTTCCTTATGTCCAGACTGCTCGTGAGGGCGTACTACGCTTGGGAAAACTCCTAGAGGAATACGGGACTTATGAGTCTAATGGAGTGGCTATCAGCGATGTCAATGAAATCTGGTGGTTGGAAACTATCGGAGGTCATCACTGGATGGCCCGCCGTGTACCTGACGATGCCTATGTGACCAATCCCAATCAATTGGGAAGTGATCGCTTTGAGTTTGATCGCCCGGAAGAGTTTTTATGTGATCCAGACTTGAAAGATTTAGTGGAACGGTACCACTTGGCCTTGGATTTCGATGGTTCGTCCTTTAACCCTCGTTATGCTTTTGGTAGCCAACGAGACAAGGACCGTAATTACAACACACCACGTGCTTGGGATATTCAACGTTTCCTCAACCCAGAAGTGGAGCAAGATCCTCGTTCCTTCTTCCTTCCTTGGTGTCAAAAACCTTATCGCAAGATTACGATTGAAGATGTCAAGTATGTCCTTAGCAGTCACTATCAGGATTCAGCTTATGATCCCTATGGTTCAGAAGGGGATGCTCATAGTCGTCGGACCTTCCGTACCATTGGCATCAACCGGACTAGTCAGACGGCTATTCTCCAATTGCGACCAAATCGTCCTCAAGAAACAACAGGAATTCAATGGCTTTGCTATGGGTCTATGCCTTTCAATACGGCCGTTCCTTTCTTTACGCAGGTAGATACGACACCGGATTATTTTGCCAACACAACAGAAAAAGTGACGACGGATTCCTTCTATTGGACCAATCGAATTATTGCTGGTCTGGCAGATGCCCACTATAGTCATCATGTTGGAGATTTAGAAGATTACCAAGAAAGCACTATGGCCCTTGGACATGCCCGGATTGGACGAGTGGATCAAGCCTTGGCAGCAGGGGATATCGTTGACTTTGAAAAAGAAAATCAAGCCATGAGTGATCAGATTCAAGAAGCGACGGATCGCTTGTTGGATAAGGTCTTATTAGATGCAAGCAACTTGATGACCAACCGTTTCTCTTTGAGTGACTAGTTGGGGATTGCTGGGGAATTTTCATGGAAACTTCTGAAAACGTAAATATCATCTAATTGCTTTATTCGCTCTTTCGCCTCCGATGTTTAGGGAAAGCAAAAGCTACTTTATGAAAAAAGAAAAAGACCAGATCGTGTGATCTGGTTTTTCTGAATTAATAGCGTTTTTCTTTGGGCCAATCTTTCATTTCAGAAATAGCTGTAAAGAGGACGTCTGTTGATGAGTTGAGGGCTGTTTCACAAGAATCTTGGATGACACCAATAATGAAGCCCACGCTGACTACTTGCATAGCAATATCATTGTCGATACCAAAGAGGCTGCAGGCGACAGGAATCAAGAGGAGGGAACCACCAGCTACTCCAGAAGCCCCACAGGCTGAGACGGCTGCAACGATACTGAGGACCAGGGCAGTCCCAAAGTCGACCTGAATGCCTAAGGTATTGACAGCAGCTAGGGTCAAGGTGTTAATAGTGACGGCAGCTCCGGCCATATTAATAGTAGATCCCAGAGGGATAGAAACTGAGTAAGTATCGGGATTGAGACCTAGTTCCTTACAAAGTTTCATGTTGACAGGGATGTTAGCAGCGGAACTTCTAGTAAAGAAGGCAGTCAATCCACTCACTCGTAGACATTTAAAGACTAGTGGATAAGGATTTTTGCGAATCATGATGTAGACAAAAATCGGGTTGATGACGAGAGCAACGAAGGACATGGTGCCAACTAAGAGAAGTAAGAGGAGCCCATAGCTCTTGAGTCCATCAAAGCCTTGTCCAGCAATCGTTGTATAGACCAAGCCTAGAATTCCAAATGGAGCTAGGTTAATAATCCATTCGACGATCTTGGAAGTAATATCTGCTAGGGTTTGCAGGAGATCCTTGCTGTGCTCGCTAGCTTCTCTCATAGCAACACCAAAGACTACGGCCCAGGATAAAATCCCGATATAATTAGCCTGGATAAGGGCATTGAGGGGATTGTCCACAATTTTTAAGAGAAGGTTGCTGATGACTTCCCCTAGTCCATCGGGAGAAGTTCCATCAGCACTAGTTCCCGTTAAAGAAATGGTAATAGGAAAGACGTAGTTAACCAGGACCGCTACCAGGGCTGCCGCAAAAGTTCCCAGGAGGTAGAGGACAATGACTGACATCATATTGGTTTGGGTTCCCCTTTGGTGTTGGGAGAGGGCGTTAGCGACAAGGGCAAAGACTAAAAGAGGAGCAATTGCCCGCAAGCCTCCTACAAAGATTTCCCCTAATAGACCAATTGCAGATGCTTGAGGAAGAAGCAGAGCTAAGAGAGCCCCAACGAAGATTCCAATTGCAATCCGCTTCATAAGGTTGGTTTTGTTCCAAGTTTGAATGAGCCGTTTAACCATAAGGACCTCCTTTTTCGAAAGTTTATCGTCCATTATACGATAGAAAGGGCGCAAAATCAATGGTTATTTAAATAAGGGTGCTGGTTCTATAGCCTAAAATCTGATATAATCAAACCATTAGAAAAAGAGAGAAGGAGATTGATAGAAGGTATGAAGAATATTTTTTCTCGCTATGTCAGTCAGTTTGATTGGACCAAAATCATGGATGAATTGGTTTCGAAATTGATTTCCTTAGCTATTTTATTTATCTTATTTTTACTTGCAAAAAAACTACTTCGTAGCTTGGTGAAACGGATTTTAAAACCGTCATTGAATTATGTGGGCCAAGATGAAGCGCGTAAGAATACTATCTTGCGCTTGGTAGAGAGTCTGTTGAATTACTGCCTCTATTTTATTCTGATCTACTGGATTCTTTCCATCCTCGGCTTACCTGTTTCTAGTCTCTTAGCTGGAGCGGGAATTGCAGGAGTTGCCATTGGGATGGGAGCTCAAGGCTTCTTATCGGATTTGGTCAATGGTTTCTTTATTCTCCTTGAGCGCCAATTGGATGTTGGAGATACTGTTCGAGTGACGAATGGTCCGATTACCATCGCTGGGACAGTGTCGAGTGTCGGCATTCGGACAACCCAGGTGAGAGATGCAGATGGGACCTTGCATTTTATCCCCAATCGCAATATTATGGTTGTCAGCAATCTCTCTCGGGGCAACCAGCGCGTCTTAATTGATATGCCGATTTCTGCTCAAACTGATCTCGATCAGATTTATCAAATCTTCCAGCAAGTCAACGATGAACAGGCACAGAAACATCCAGAAATCTTAGATGGTCCAACGATTTTAGGACCTCAAATCGAAAAGGGAACGGGTCGCTATTCCTTCCGCGTCGCTATGATGGTCCAGTCGGGGAGCCAAGTGGCCATTTACCATCTTTATTATAAACTCTATCATGATGCCCTCTTACAAAATGGGATTGAGATTCCAACAACTTTTTCTGTCACACCCTAATAAAAAAAGACCGATCGGTCTTTTTTCTTATTCTAAAATGATCATGCCCTCTTTGACAGCAAAAGGATCTTTTGGATTAATCCGATCGTAGAACATGACCCCATTGATGTGGTCAATCTCATGTTGAACGACGATGGAGTTGTAGCCTTTGAGTTTAATGCGGTGTTTTTCCCCTGTTTTGTCAAAGTAGTCAACTGTTACACGCGCGTGGCGAACTACATAACCGGGAACATTGCGGTCCACAGAGAGACACCCTTCGCCATCTCCTAGAGCCGCATCTTGGACTGAGTGGGAGACAATTTTAGGATTGTACATGACTTCTTGGATGGAGTATGCTTCTTTTGGAGGATTTCCTTCATCATCCTCTGGGTTTGGGACGAGGACAGCAATGATGCGTTTAGAAATGTCTAATTGAGGGGCAGCGAGTCCAACTCCTCCTCGAAGACCCAATTTTTCCGCCATGACAGGATCCTGTGAATGGTGTAAGAACTGCATCATTTTTTCCCCAAGAATGATCTCTTGATCTGACAGTGGGAAAGTGACCTCTTCTGCGATAGCTCTTAAAGTCGGATGGCCTTCGCGGATAATATCATTCATATCAATTAGATGGGCAGCTTTTGTAATGGTTTCAATTGCAGACATGTTCTCATTCACTCCTTTTTTCTAGAAACCATCATATCATAATTCCTTCTAGAATGAAAGTTTCCCAATTGATTGAGGGGTGCTGATGGACTAGACGGGCTGTAAACTAGGAAAGGAAAGAATCTTAGGCCAGTTCATGGTATAATGATAAGAAGAATGAAGGAGATAAGCATGCGTCTAGATAAATATTTAGTGGACTGTGGAGTGGGAAGCCGAACAGAAGTCAAGCAAGTCCTCAAGCAAAAAAAGATTCAGGTCAATGGAAAGGTGGAGACATCTGCCAAGGTTCACATTGATCCAGATAAAGACCAAGTGAGCTATCTGGGAGAAAGTTTATTCCATGAAGAGTTTGTTTACTATCTGCTCAATAAACCCAAGGGGGTCATTTCAGCAACGGAAGACGACCACCATCAAACAGTCTTAGATTTGCTAGATGATACAGCCAGACGCAAGGAAGTCTTTCCTGTCGGACGGCTGGATATTGATACCCATGGCTTACTCCTCTTGACCAATAATGGTAAGCTGGCTCATGCCATGCTATCGCCTAAGAAGCATGTGGACAAGGTCTACCGTGCTCAAGTGGCTGGAATCATGACCCAGGAAGATGTTGTCCGCTTCAAAGAAGGAATAGAATTGAAGGATTTCACTACCCTGCCAGCTGATTTGGAAATTCTGGAAGTTGATCGAGAAGCCGATAGTTGCTTGGTTCAGATTCGCATCGCTGAAGGAAAATTCCACCAGGTCAAGCGCATGGTCACAGCTTGTGGCAAGGAAGTCACCGATCTCGAGCGGATTTCCATGGGGCCATTGAGTCTAGATCCCGCTCTCAATTTGGGGCAGTGGCGTAGGCTCCAACTCTCTGAATTGGCTTCTTTAGAGGTCTTTGGAATCCCATTATAAACAAAGGGAAAGCTAGCAAACTGAGGATACAGGGAGCTAGTTTTTTGTTTGTGTCAAAAAAATGAACGTTACAGACAAAAAATATATAAAATTGCTTGTACTATCAAAGCAAATCAACTATAATGAGAAAAGATAGGTTTTGTGAAAATCTGTAATAGGGAATCATCTTCGTTACTGGCTGGACTTATCTACTAAACGTAAAAAGGAGAAAAATCGTTTATGAAAAAGTGGCTCTATGCTGTTGTGACAACAGTTGCCTTGTTTTTATTAGCAGCTTTAGGATTTGCTAAACCTAATGGGGTTACTAAAGCACATGCCGATACGATCAATGATGTTGTAAGCTCTGTGAACATCTCTAAAGCAACTGGCGGTGACTTAACAGAACCACTCGGTGTTTGGGAAAGTTTCAATGTTGAAGCAAACTTTGTTTTACCGAATGGTCGTGTAAAAGCAGGCGATCAAACAGTCATCCAACTTGGAGATGGTTTTAAGGTTTTTGAAACAGATACCATTGACCTATTGGATCCAACTGGCCAAAAAGTTGCAACTGCGACAGTAGATGATCAACGAAAAGTCATCACGGTGACCTATACAGACTATCCTGAAAAAATGGCCAATGTAACAGGGAAGTTGCGTTTCTTTGCTCGTGTGGACCACTCCGTGATTAAGGGAAATACAACACTTGATTTTACGCTTTCAGTTGATAAAACAGTCATTTCAGGTGGAAAGGTTGATTATAAAGGAGTCAATCCAGGTGAGTATCCTCCAACTCCAGAGGTCTTTAGCAAATGGGGCTGGACAAACTCAGGCGATAAATTGAAATTGACTTATACCTTGAACATCAATCAAGGTCACACTGCCCTCCATAATATTGATATTAAGGACCAATTAGCCTTTACAGATGGTAAAATCAAGGTAGATTCAGTTAATATCCATACAGGAACTTGGAAGATCAGTGACGAAGATGGTGCCTATCATTTGCGGGATACCACAAATGTAACCAGCCATTATTCTCCGGTTGTCAGTGAGGACGGTCGTTCTTTAACTGTTCATATCGGGGATCTAGCTCCTGAGCAAGGGATGACCATTCGCTATGATGTCTATTTGGACAAGGTCCCAGCCATCAATACAGAATATAAAAACAATGCGACGATGACTGCCACAGAAGTCAAAGAGCAACACAAAGAAGCAGATATTCTATACCAATTCTTTGAAGGAGCCTTCAATGGTGAGAAATATTCCTTCACAATCCATAAAAAAGGAGAAAATGGTCAAGCACTTGCAGGTGCTGTCTTTACTGTGACAGCAGATGACACTGGTGAGCAAGTCGGAACCATTACCACAGATGAGAAGGGTACAGGAACCGTTGCTGGCTTGATCAAGCAAGCTTATACTGTTCAAGAGATTCAAGCTCCGACAGGATACGTCCTCTCAGAAGAGCCAATTAAGATCAGCAAAGAAGATTTTGGGAATGACCTTGCGATTTCGCGTGAAGTCATCAACAAAAAAGAAAAAACCAGCATTTCTGGTCAGAAAACCTGGAATGACAATGACAATCATGATGGTAAACGCCCATCAGTCATCACCATCAATCTTTTAGCGAACGGTGTAAAAGTAGCTTCTAAAGAAGTGAAACCAGATGCGGAAGGCAATTGGCTCTATCAGTTCGACAATCTTGATGTTGTTGACGATGCTGGTAATCTCATTGCCTACACAGTTTCAGAAGAACCTGTTGCAGGGTATGAAACAAGTGTTGAAGGAACGAATATTACCAATAGCCGTACACCAGAAGTGACAGAAGTAGCTGTCAAGAAAGTCTGGGATGATAAGGAAAATAAAGATGGCCTTCGACCAGATAAGGTAACAGTCCGTCTGCTTGCGGATGGTCAAGAAGTGGCCGTAAAAGAAATCATCGCTACTGACAATTGGCAGGCAAGCTTTACGGATCTACCAGTATACAAGGAAGGCAAGAAGATTGTCTACACGATTACAGAGGATCCAGTAGCAGGGTATACAGCAACTATCGATGGTTTTACGGTAACCAACCGTCATACACCACCTACAACCCCTCCAGGTACGCCTCCACCCCCACCATCTACGACAACCCCGCCACCGTCTACGACTACACCTCCACCAGCATCTACGACTCCATCGACCACCACACCAAGCACATCGGAGAAACCAGAAACTCCAACTACACCAACAGAAGGAAAGAGAAAAATTCTTCCATCAACTGGTGAAGCTACTTCTTATGGCTTGTTTGGAGCAAGTGTACTGTTAGCTTTTGTTGCTGCAGCGATGCTGTTAAGTGGTAAACGGAAAGCTGACTAACAATTACAATGTAAATAAGACAATGATCTGAAAAGATAATTGTCTCAGATTGAAGATAAAGTCTTCTGAAAAATTTTCCTTAGGTGAGTACAGACGTCAGCGAACTTCATCAAAGTTCCATGTCTAATTATTGAGCCTAAGGTCTCAATAATTCCGAATGCCTGAAACAATTATGTTTCAGGCATTTTTCTCACAGCGGAAAATTTTGATCTTCTTAAATGGCTAAAAATAAAAGTCATTTTCGGGTAATTATCTAACTTTTTTATTTTTAAAAAATTTGTCTCTATTCTAAGACAATGATCTGAAAAGATTCTTGTCTTTTTCTGTTAAAGGGCTTCTAGAATAAATGATTCAAAAAAGCGTATTTCTGTTTTTGAAGGGAGCATAAGTGTTTGACAGAAAGATGAAATCTTGGTAGAATGAATAAGTCGAATAGACAACTAACTCTTTCTTGGTAGCAGGCTATGCCAGACCTGCCACTCGGATAGAGCATAAAGAAAAGGAGCTTATCATGGCAATCTCAAAAGAGAAAAAAAAATGAAATCATTGCACAATACGCACGTCACGAAGGTGACACCGGTTCAGTAGAAGTTCAAGTTGCTGTCCTTACTTGGGAAATCAACCACTTGAACGACCACATTAAACAACACAAAAAAGACCACGCTACTTACCGTGGTTTGATGAAGAAAATCGGTCGCCGTCGTAACTTGTTGGCTTACCTTCGTAAGAACGACGTTAACCGTTACCGTGAGTTGATCAACTCTCTTGGACTTCGTCGTTAATTCAAGATACAAAGGCCGTGTTCGATTGAATACAAAAAAGTTAAGTTACTCTATTGTAGAGTAGCTTTTCTTTTTTTACTAGAATTTCAGTATTATCTTCGGCTTCGGTTCCTAGCATCGTAAGGTAAAATAAACCAGATTCATCTCCCTTCGGGGAGATTTTTTATTTTCACTAGGAGTTTATCCCGAGCTCAAATCAGCTCTCTGGATTCAGGGGGCTTTTCTTTTTTTACTAGAATTTCAATATTATCTTCGGCTCGGCGCCTTGTCTAGAACCGTTTTATCCAGCAAGAATGGAGAGAGTGGGACAGAAATCGGTAATTCGTTAGAATTCGATTTCGTCGTCCCACCTCCGCACAGTTGAGTAGGGCTGTAAAAGCTGATGAAATCAGTGTAGTAGAGCCCACTCAACCACTGCGTCTTGCTCGACAATCCAAAGACAATTGAGAGGATAGGACTTTTGTCCCAGCCTCTTTTTTTATTGTCTTTTTTTCGGACAAGATTCATCATTCTGAGTAAATCGTTTTATTTGACAGATGTAATAAACAGAGTTACAATGAGTGTATCTTAAGAAATAGAGGTTACTGATATGATTGAAATTACATATCTAGATGGTGCAAAACAAGAAAGAGTCATGCATTTTGATTCCTATGAAGAGTTTGAACGCTCCCAACAGACCTGCTTGATTGGTGTGGCGGATTACTATCCAGTACAAAAATTGACCTATAATGGTCACGAACTTGATTACCACGGAACTTACGGAGATGTCTTCTTCTATTTGATGAAGCAAGACCTCGATCAATACAAAAACTAAAGGAGAAAGAAAATGGTAAAAGCAATTACAGACGCAACATTTGAAGCTGAAACAAAAGAAGGATTGGTCTTGGTAGACTTTTGGGCGACCTGGTGTGGTCCATGTCGCATGCAAGCCCCTATCCTAGAAAAATTATCCCAAGAACTTTCAGAAGATGAATTAAAAATCCTGAAAATGGATGTGGACGAAAATCCAGAAACGGCGCGTGCTTTCGGCATTATGTCCATCCCAACCTTGCTCTTTAAAAAAGATGGGCAAGTTGTCAAACAAGTAGCAGGTGTACACACAGCAGACCAAATCAAGGCCATTGTGGCTGAGTTGAGTTAAGAAAAAAAGATTGGAGCTATGTTCCAATCTTTTTTTATGTCAGAAATTCAATCATATTTGTTTAGAAGAAATTGACTTCGATTAACTATTCTTTTGTGATAAAATCCAAAATTTCTTCCACACTTGCTTTGCTACCTTTATCTAATTGATTTACTTTTGAACCATGAACAAAATTTGAAAGATTTGGGACCGTCTTGACGTCTAAGTCATGGGCAAATTTTGTAATTTCTTTTCGCTCAGATGAGTCATTATCCAGATAATAAACAATCTTATTACATTTTTGAATGGCTACAGCTAGCTTTGGAGCAAATTTTTGGCAGTACGGGCAAGATTCTCGTCCTATAAAGAGTGTAAACTTCTCCTTGTGCTTAATTTTGGACCGAATGTCAGATAAAGATACCTTCTGAACATATTGGATAGCTTCTTTATAGGTAGTTGGAGTGTTTACTTCCTTTTTTCTAACAATAAGGAAAAGGAAAGCAAGTAAAAGAAGTGAAATTGACAATAGAATGGTGAGAAATTTCTTATTCACAGGCAACACCGTCACCATCTCTATCAAGATGAGAACCATATCCAGGTTGTCCTCTGTAAAGTGGTGCAGCACCTGCCGCGCGTGCTTCACGACAATTTCTATAAGCCCCTTGTTGAGGTTGTGAAGCAAATGCTTGTTGTTGTTGCGCTTGTCGAGCTTGTTCAGCTTCGGCAGCTTGTTGTGCTTGTCGAGCTTGTTCAGCTTCAGCAGCTTGTTGCGCTCGGATATTAATAGCATTTTGTACTAATCCCACTCGGTAAGTTAAGCTATCTTTTATTCCTTGATCTGCTACATTTGAGATAGCGGCTTGAGCAGGAGCAACGTTTTCAGTTACTTGGTTCGCTTCTAATGTTTGAACGGCTTTCTCAGCTTCTTCAGCCTTTTTTGCTTCTTCAGCCTTTTTCACTTCCTCAGCTTTTTTCGCTTCCTCAGCTTTTTTTGCTTCTTCAGCCTTTTTCGCTTCCTCAGCTTTTTTTGCTTCTTCAGCCTTTTTCGCTTCTTCGGCTTTTTTTGCTTCTTCAGCCTTTTTCGCTTCTTTAACTTTTTCTTTACTTACCTCATCATTGTTCTTGTTATTTGTCTTCTGTACAAGACTGACTTGCGTTTTCGTTTTATCCTTGGGGACCTCCGTCTCCGTTGAACACGCCCCTACTAATAGTATAGTAGCAACCATAAAAAATAATCCTTTTTTCATATTAATACTCCTTTTGAATATTTACCCAAGAACATCATAACACAAACTGAAATCGTTTTCAATCACTGCATAGTGATTTTTTTAACAAAAAAATCAGACTTAGAATAAACTAAGTCTGAAAATTGTACTTACTCTCCCAACTCTTCACTATAAGCGATAATCTGATCAACCGTATCAGACAAGAACTGAATCGTATCACGGAGTGGTTTGTCCGTTGAGATATCTGCTCCGATAATCATAGCAGACTCAAGTGGGGTCTTGCTGCCACCAGATTTGAGAAGGTCCAGCCAATCTTTGGCGCCATTTTCGGAGTTCTTCAAATGCAGGTAACCGGCGGTTGAGATAACTAGGCCAGCTGAGTAGGTATAGCTGTATAGCCCCATGTAGTAGTGGCTTTGGCGCATCCAGGTTAAAGCTGCATCATCATCGATTTCTACAGCGTCGCCCCAGAATTCGGTCAAGACTTCCTTCATGATGCTGTTGAGCTTACTAGCTCCAAAGGTCCCACCTTCTTCGATCAGAGTATAGACCTTGCGTTGGAAGGCTGCTTCCAGCAAGTGGGTGATGAAGTTGTGGAAGTAGGTGTCTGTCAAACGGTGAGCTAGGGCAAAGCGTTTTTGACGAGGGTCGTCAAACTGCTGTTCCAAGTAGTCGCTAAGGAGGAGCTCGTTAAAGGTAGAAGGAGCTTCCACATAGTAAGTCGACATGTGGGCGTTGAAGTAGCTTTGGTTGTTGTCTGAGAAGATGAATTGACCAGAGTGTCCGATCTCGTGGATCAGGGTATAAACATCGCTCATGCGCCCTGTCCAACTCATCAGGACATAAGGATGGACGCGATAGGGGTCAGCCGCATAACCACCGGAATCCTTGCCTTCGTTGGCCGCAAAGTCGACCCAACGTTCGGTTTGGTAGCGGGCGATTTCGCGAGAATATTCTTCACCAAGTGGTGCCACAGATTTCATGACCAAGTCATAAGCGTCATCAATGGTGACATCTGGGTTGAGCGCGCTGTCCAAGTCCAACTTCCAATCAGCAAAGGTCATTTTTTCAAGGCCGTTGACCTTGGCCACGTGTTTGAGGAATTTTTGAGCGACCGGAGCGAAGTCTTTCATGATGAGGTCAATCTGACGGTCAAACATAGAACGATCCACTTCTTGCTCAGCCAAGAGATAGTCAAAGACAGAGTCGTAGCCTCGCATATCTGAGATCAGTTTTTCAGACTTGACTTGGGCTAGATAGGTGGCAGCAGCAGTGTTTTGGTGCTTGCGCAATCCTTCTGAGAAGGAACGAAAGGCTTTTTCACGGACTTCTGCATTCTCATGGTTTTGGTAGAAGTTTTCATAGGTGACAAAGCTATTCTTGTAAACTTTTCCATCCACTTCAAAATCAGCCATTTCAAAGTCACCTGCTCGCATCTTGGTGTAGATGTCTTGTGGTCCGTAGAAGACTTCACCAAGGTTAGTCAAAGTCTTTTCCACATCAGCTCCCAAGTAGTGAGCTTTTTTGATTTTAGCTTGGCGAATAGCAGACGTAAGATGAGGGAGTTTCCCTAGGCGCTCGAGGACATCTTCATCCGCTTCGACTAAGGCATCATCAAAGAAGGAAAGCTCGACGCTGGCCCAAGTTTCGAAATCCATCCCCGCTTGGGCAATTTCAGCAAAAGCTTCATCACCAAAGTCCGTCGTTTGTGGCATAAAGCTGTAGTTGCCGATGTGGCTGAGTTGGATCTGAATCTGTTCCAAGACCGCAAAGGCAGCTTCAAAGTCTTCAAAAGTGTGGAGCTTGCCCTTGTAGTTGCGGACAAATTCATTGATTTCCTCACGCGTCTTTTCAATGGCACGTAAGAAGTCTTCCTGGTCTTGGTAGAGGGCTGTGAGATCCCAGAGTTCGTTCTCAGGAAATTCAGAACGTTTTTTTAATTCCATAGTGTTCTCCTTTTTGATCAAATAACTATACTAAGTATAGCAGAAAAAAGGGCAGAATGATAGGTGGATGGGGGATCTTGTCAAAGCCTGACTGAGCCAATAAGAAAACAAGGATTTTCTAGCTTTTTGAACTTCGTTTGGTATAATAAAATGGAGAAAGTTTTAGGGAGTATATGATGAAAAAAATCTATAAAGTTAGCTTGGCAGCGATGACGTTGCTAACCCTGGTGGCATGTGGACCTAAGCGACGTCCTCGGACGCAACCTTCTACAGTTCAGAGTGAAGTAGCAGATGGAAAAGAAACTAAGAAAACATCGTCTGGGCATGAGTACTATCAAACGGTTCTTGAACGTTATCAGGCCTACTCTAGGGCTATCGAGGCAGGTGATAGTGCAGGTTTAGAGACCAAACTAAAAGAAATAGATCCTCAATCCGATGAGTATGTTTATGCTAGGTATCTTCAAACCCTGGGTAGAAAACCAAGTCTTTCTTATTTTTATACGGATTTGGATAAAGATGGGCGGGATGAGCTCTTGATTGGAAATGGCCAAACAGTATCAGCGATTTATTATCTAAAAGGCCAGCAACCAGAATTGCTACATACGGCTTTTGTAGCTTCCTCTGGCGGTTCTCGTTCAGGTTTCCAAATTTTTGAGGATGGTTCAGTCATTTATGCTAGCTTTTCGTCTCTTCAACCAGAGGTGAATCTAATTCATTACAAGTTCCAAAAAGGAAAGCTTGAGACTGTCAATCAGATCCAAATAAAAAATGGGGACGGCCAGAAGCCAGAAAAAGCCTTGGGGATTACAGCAAAAGAATTGGATCAAGCAAAATTTGGATGGAAAGAACTAGAGACCGGTAAGAAGGCGACGAGCCAAGCAAGTAACTCAGAGTCGCAAACAAGTAGTTTTCAAGTCCGCGTAGGAGTTTCAGATCTTCGGATTCGTAAAGAAGCATCGATCAAGGGAGAGGAAGTTGGAATGATCCCACAAGGTGTTTATACGATCACAGAGAAGGTTTCAGCTGACGGTTATACCTGGGGAAAGCTCCAGTCTGGCCAGGGGTGGATTGCGCTTGAATTCACGACGAGAGTGGAAGGTTCTAATGCGGCTACCTCAAATAAGGGAAGTGTCGGGATGAATATTCAAGAGATTCAGAACGGAGATTTTTCAAGTATTTCGGGGACTTGGCGAAATGGCTTGGGATGGACTTTGGAATTTGATAAAGATGGCTTGACCGGAAATCAATTTTTTACAGATGGTAGTGGGGTCGTCAATAACATTAATCCTGATCATAGCTATATTACTGGAGCTATCCACAGTTCAAAACCGAATACAGCTGGTGGAGCAGCAATTTCGTTTTTACCAGCAGGGACATCTATCAAACCAGATAGTAACCAGAATAGTGATCCGTCAGATACTAAAAAAGATCGAATTTGGATTGGGCAGCAGTACATTTGGAACCCAGAGGACTTCTTCTATCGTGTGGATTAATAGAATTGTCATTTACCTAGGAAGCACTTAGTTGTGTAGTGAGTAGAGATTTCATGTAAACTTTAAAATAGATAGCACCTATATCTAGCTCTAGAATTTTAAAATAAGTGGAAATCAAATATTCCTCGAAAAAGGCTTTTTAAGCCTTTTTCTTTTGGGCTTGAATATGGTAAAATAAAGGTTATACGTGCTTGGATACAAAGATGAGGATATAAGATACAGATGGATGCTTGAAATCCTATGCTATCAGGTGTAATTGAACCCGCCTACAACTCTGTGGAAAAAGATAAATCTTCCTAGGAGCGGTCGCTCCGTCGTTGGATTTCCTATTTTCCTTTGAGTTGTTTAACGGCTTAGTATCTTGGGAATTGAATTTTGGCCTCATTTCTTAGGAAAAAAGATAAGCTTCCTAGCACTCATCGAGTGCGGCGTCACCTTCCTATTTTTCTACAGAAATGTTCGGCAAGCCGAACCGTCCAAAATATCTTGATAGTTGAACACGGGCTAAATCCCTAGTGAAAAAGAGAGATTTCCTTGTGTGCGTGGCACACTGCGTCAATCTCCTATTTTCATACGGGATTCTTCACGCCCTTTGTATCCTGATTTTTGTAGGCAAGTCGTATAATATTATCCATCCAAAGGGGATTAAAATGGTAAAACAAGTGTTTAAAACGACTTTTGCGGGTCGTGAGTTGATCGTAGAGACTGGCCAGGTTGCCAAGCAAGCAAATGGTTCTGTTGTCGTACGTTACGGTGAGTCAACTGTCTTGACGGCAGCTGTCATGTCTAAGAAGATGGCAACTGGGGATTTCTTCCCACTCCAAGTCAATTACGAAGAAAAAATGTATGCAGCTGGGAAGTTCCCTGGTGGCTTTATGAAGCGGGAAGGACGTCCTTCAACAGATGCGACTTTGACAGCGCGTTTGATTGACCGTCCGATCCGTCCGATGTTTGCGGAAGGTTTCCGTAACGAAGTGCAAGTCATCAATACTGTCCTTTCTTACGATGAAAATGCCTCTGCACCAATGGCAGCCATGTTTGGTTCATCCTTGGCCTTGTCTATCTCAGATATTCCATTTGACGGCCCAATCGCTGGAGTACAAGTAGGTTATGTCGATGGGGAAATCATCATCAACCCAACCCAAGAACAAGCAGAGCGCTCGCTTCTTGAATTGACAGTAGCTGGTACCAAGCACGCTATCAACATGGTAGAGTCTGGTGCCAAAGAATTGTCAGAAGAAATCATGTTGGAAGCTCTTTTGAAAGGGCATGAAGCCGTTAAAGAATTGATTGCCTTCCAAGAAGAAATCGTTGCGGCAGTCGGCAAAGAAAAAGCAGAAGTTGAATTGCTTCATGTAGATGAGGAATTGCAAGCTGAAATCATCGCAGCCTACAACAGTGACCTTCAAAAAGCGGTCCAAGTAGAAGAAAAATTGGCTCGTGAAGCTGCAACTCAAGCAGTCAAAGACCAAGTCACAGCCGTTTACGAAGAAAAATATGCAGACCACGAAGAATTTGACCGTATCATGCGGGATGTGGCTGAAATCTTGGAACAAATGGAACACGCAGAAGTGCGCCGTTTGATTACAGAAGACAAGGTTCGTCCTGACGGTCGTAAGGTCGATGAAATCCGTCCTTTGGAAGCGGTTGTTGACTTCGTTCCCCGTGTGCACGGTTCAGGTCTCTTTACTCGTGGACAAACGCAGGCCCTTTCTACCTTGACGTTGGCGCCAATGGGTGAAACGCAAATCATCGATGGTTTGGATCCAGAGTACAAGAAACGCTTTATGCACCACTATAACTTCCCACAATACTCTGTTGGTGAAACGGGTCGTTACGGTGCGCCTGGTCGTCGTGAGATTGGTCACGGTGCTCTTGGTGAGCGTGCTCTTGAGCAAGTCTTGCCAAGCTTGGAAGAATTCCCATACGCGATCCGTCTGGTAGCAGAAGTCTTGGAATCAAACGGTTCTTCTTCTCAAGCCTCTATCTGTGCGGGAACGCTTGCCCTTATGGCTGGTGGTGTGCCAATCAAGGCGCCAGTAGCAGGGATTGCCATGGGACTGATTTCTGATGGAAGTAACTATACCGTATTGACAGATATCCAAGGTTTGGAAGACCACTTTGGAGATATGGACTTTAAGGTTGCAGGTACGCGTGACGGGATTACAGCCCTTCAAATGGATATCAAGATCCAAGGGATTACTGCAGAAATCTTGACGGAGGCTCTTGCTCAAGCCAAGAAAGCTCGTTTTGAAATTCTTGATGTGATTGAAGAAACGATTCCAGAAGTTCGTCCAGAATTGGCTCCAACTGCTCCGAAAATTGATACCATCAAGATTGATGTGGACAAGATCAAGATTGTCATCGGTAAAGGTGGAGAAACCATCGACAAGATCATCGCTGAAACAGGCGTTAAGATTGATATCGACGAAGAAGGTAACGTGTCTATCTACTCGAGTGATCAAGCTGCGATTAACCGTGCCAAAGAAATCATTGCTGGCTTGGTTCGTGAAGCGAAAGTGGATGAAGTTTACCATGCCAAAGTGGTTCGGATTGAGAAATTTGGTGCCTTTGTAAACCTCTTTGATAAGACAGATGCCCTCGTTCATATCTCTGAAATGGCTTGGACACGTACCAACCGTGTCGAAGACTTGGTAGAAATCGGTGATGAAGTGGATGTCAAGGTAATTAAGATCGATGAAAAAGGCCGTGTCGATGCTTCGATGAAGGCTCTTCTTCCTCGTCCACCAAAACCAGAACATGCAGAAGAAAAAGGGGATAAGGCTCATCGTCATGGTGATCGTCCTCGTCACCACAAACCAAAAAAAGACTTTGCTAAAGATGCAAGCCAAGAAACGAAAGAATAAGCAATCAAAAGAAAGGAGCACGGTATGGGATGGTGGCGTGAAACCATTGATATTGTAAAAGAAAATGACCCAGCAGCACGTACCTCGCTGGAAGTCCTCTTGACCTATCCTGGGGTAAAAGCTCTAGCTGCTCACCGTGTTTCTCACTTTTTGTGGAATCATGGTTTTAAGCTCTTGGCGCGGATGCATAGTCAGTTCTGGCGTTTTTGGACCCAGATTGAGATCCATCCAGGTGCGACCATTGCTTCAGGTGTCTTTATCGACCATGGAGCAGGCCTTGTCATCGGGGAAACGGCTATTGTTGAAAAAGGAGCCATGCTCTACCACGGGGTGACCCTTGGAGGAACTGGGAAGGATATCGGCAAACGCCATCCAACGGTCCGTGAAGGAGCCTTGGTCTCCGCTCATGCCCAGGTCATCGGCCCAATTGAGATTGGAGCCAAGGCCAAAGTAGGAGCAGGAGCGGTTGTGGTCTCCGATGTACCGAGTGATGTGACCGTTGTCGGAGTCCCTGCCAAGATTGTTCGGGTTCACGGCAAAAAGGATGAGCCAATCATTCACCAAGAAGAAGAAAAACGCGAATACTACGTGAATAAGATGGAGCACGCCAAGGAAGCCAGTCATCGGTCTTCTAGCTTGTAAGGAGATAGCCACATGATTCAAGCAATCAATACATTGAATGACCACCAACTATTGGAAGTCAAGGCCCTGATTGCTGCCTGTCAGAACTATGACGGAACTTTTCGGGAGCCCTATCTCTCTAACATGCTTAATTTTGACCCAAATATGCCCGCCTTTTTCCTTTATTATGAAAAAGGCGAACTTGTTGGCCTATTAACAGTCTATGCAGATGACCTAGATGTGGAAGTGGCGATACTGGTCCACCCCAACCATCGTTGTCAAGGCATTGCGCGGGCTTTGTATAGAAGTTTTGAGAAAGAAACGGCCTCTTATCCAATTGAGTCTGTTACCTTTCAGACTGAGCGTATTTTTCTAGAGCGCCATCCTGATTTCGCCAGCAACTGGGGACTGGTTGAGGATGAAGAGACAGAAACTTGGTTAGGTAAGGATAGAAGACCTTATCCGTTAGCAAATGTTTCCAATCTGGAAGTTTTGTTAGCAGATCGTTCGTATCAGGATCAAATTAGTCAGTTAAAATTTCAGGCATTCTCAGAGGACCATGAATCTAGAGAAGTTGTGGATAGATATGTCGCTAAAGCTCTGAAGGATCCAGAAAGTCTCCTATATATTTTATTAAAAAACGGTCAGGTTATTGGAACTTGCACGGTTGATTTGTCGAGTAATACGAATTACCTCTTTGGCTTGGCAATAGCTGAACTTGAACGTGGAAAAGGCTATGGAACTTATCTAGCAAAATCCCTTATCAACCAACTGATTGAGCAAAATGACAAGGCATTTCAGATTGCCGTAGAAGACAGCAACCTAGGTGCAAAACGCTTGTATGAAAAGATTGGCTTTGTCAAACAGACCCAGGTGGTTTATCTGAAACCAAAAGTGTAGAACTGGAAAGGAAACTACAAGAATGGCAGTATATTTTTACGGCTGTATCACCATGGATGGCTACTTGGCAGACAGCCAGCACAGGATAGACTGGCTGCATCAGCTTGGTTCTGTAGAGGATACAGGCTATGATGACTTTTACAGGCAAATGGATATCACCATCATGGGCAAGCGGACCTTTGAGGAAATCCAAGATTTGCAAGATGTAGAAAGTTTTTATCAAGCTACGGAAAACTATGTCTTTACGCATGATAGGCATCTGCCTGTCAGCAATTACCAGCCAGTAGCTGGGGATGTGGTGGACTTTGTTCACCAGATTGACAAAGGCAAAAATGTCTTTGTGATTGGTGGTAATTCCTTGGTAGGACCGCTCTTGGATGCGGATCTTTTCGACCACCTCATTATTCAGATAGCGCCCCTTATCCTAGGAAAGGGGGTTCCCCTCTTTACCCAAGAGGAAGGGCAGCGCTTTTACCAACTGGATAGCCTCAGACAATTTGGCCCTTTTGCAGAGCTGGTTTTCAGCCGAAAAAGTCAGAAATAGAGAAGGGAGTGGACCGCATGATTAAAATTTACGACACCATGACCCGCAGCTTGCGGGATTTTGACCCTATCGAGGACGGCAAGGTCAAGATGTATGTTTGTGGGCCAACTGTTTACAACTATATCCACGTGGGGAATGCCCGTTCAACGGTAGCCTTTGACACGATTCGTCGCTACTTTGAGTATCGTGGCTACGAAGTTACCTACATTTCCAACTTTACAGATGTGGATGATAAGATCATCAACCGTGCCAAGGAAGAAGGCATTACGCCTCAGGAAGTGGCAGACAAGTACATAGCGGCTTTTCGTGAGGATGTGACGGCTCTGGGGGTCAAGCCTGCTACCCGTCACCCTCGTGTGGTTGAGTTTATGGATGATATTATTCGTTTTGTCACCGACTTGATCGAAAAAGGCTATGCCTACGAGAGTCAAGGGGATGTTTATTTCCGTGTGGAAAAATCCCACAACTACGCCAAATTGGCTAATAAAACTCTAGAAGACTTGGAGCTAGGTGCTTCAGGTCGGACAGACGAAGAGACGGCTCGCAAGGAAAATCCTGTCGACTTTGCCCTTTGGAAAGCTGCCAAGCCAGGTGAAGTTTCTTGGGAAAGCCCTTGGGGGCCTGGTCGTCCGGGATGGCACATCGAATGTTCGGTCATGTCAACGGGGATTTTAGGAGATACCATTGATATTCATGGGGGTGGAGCCGATCTCGAATTCCCGCACCATACCAATGAAATCGCTCAGTCAGAGGCTAAAACAGGCAAGACCTTTGCCAATTACTGGATGCACAATGGCTTTGTCAATATTGACAATGTCAAGATGTCCAAGTCCTTAGGCAACTTTATCACTGTGCATGATGCTCTCAAGACTATCGATGGCCAAGTGCTTCGCTTCTTCTTTGCGACCCAGCACTACCGCAAACCCATCAACTTCACAGAAAAAGCTGTGCGCGATGCGGAGACCAACCTCAAGTATTTGAAAAATACCTACGAGCAACCTTTCACAGGAGAAGTGGATCCAGCAGACTTGCAAAGCTTTGTGGACAAGTTTGTAGCGGCTATGGATGAAGATATCAATGCGGCAAACGGAATCACCGTCGTCTTTGAATTGGCCAAATGGATCAACTCAGGACATTACAACCAAGATGTCAAGGAGGCCTTGGCAAAGATGTTAGAAGTCTTTGGAGTGGTCTTTGTCGAAGAAGTCTTGGATGCGGATATTGAAGCCTTGATCGCTGAACGCCAAGAAGCGCGGGCTAAGAAAGATTTTGCGCGAGCAGATGAAATTCGCGATGAATTGGCTGCGCAAGGAATCAAGCTCTTGGATACAAAAGAAGGTGTAAGGTGGACACGTGATTGATGTCAATCTGATTAATGGGATTGCCCTAGCCTTTGAGGGAGATGCGGTTTATTCCATGTATATCCGTAAGCATTTGATTTTGCAAGGGATGACCAAGCCTAACAAACTCCACCAGACTGCGACTAGGTATGTCTCTGCCAAGGCGCAAGCTAATCTGATTGCGACCATGCTTGAGGAAGATGTTTTGACAGAGAAAGAAGTTGAAATCTATAAGCGCGGCCGTAACACCAATAGTCACACCAAGGCAAAAAATGCCGACGTCGTAACCTATCGTATGTCGACAGGTTTTGAAGCGGTCATGGGTTACTTGCACTTGACAGATGAAATCAACCGCTTAGAGGAATTGGTGGCTTGGTGTATTCAAAAAGTGGAAGAAGGGACAAAGTAGTGAAAGATATCAGAGAGTGGTTCCCTCAGGCAGAGGTAACGGATCAACCCAATCCACCAGCTGGTTTTGTAGCCATTCCCCTGCAGGCCCAGCAATGGTTGCAATTGAAGGAAGAAGATCTGACCGAGAGAGAAAAACATTTGATTGCCTGGTTGGCTAGTGAGGAAGATCTTGCCCCCAATCCATGGTACCAATACCTGATAGATGGGAAAGGGGAAGCCCCTCAAGTCATTAAAAAGATGCAACTCGTCTATTGTCACCTCTCACATTCGACAGCGGAAGGTATTGCTTCTTGGCTAGAGATGATGCAGACGCTCTTGCCAAACTTTCGAGCAACCTTGCAACTGAGTGGACAAGATTATGTGCTCATTCTGGATCAAGAGCAGTCGCTAACTGTGGCTGATATCTTAAAAGATACCGTCTCTGCCATGGAGTATGACTTTAATATTCGCTTATCCATCATGGTCGGGCAGGTATGGACAGAGTCAAAAGATGGAAAAGTGTCTCCTGTCATCCGAGCAGAATGGGCAGCCTTTAGAGCCTGGATCCGAGAAGGGCACCAAGGTGTCTACCGCTTTTCTCAACTCTATCTGTGGGGAATCGAGCAGGCAGATTTGGATCTCCATCCTATCAAAGAACGCTTGCATCAGTTGATCGGGAGTCAAGACCAGTTGCAGGATATCATTGTTGCACTGTGGGATAACGGAGCAGTTGTGACCAAGGCGGCTCAGCAACTCTATCTCCATCGGAATTCCCTTCAATACAAGATGGACAAATGGGAAGAGCTAACGGGTCTCCAACTGAAAAACCTGACAGATCTAGCTCTTTGTTACCATTTGGTTCTACAGGATGTGATGTAACGGAATAAATAGAGGGTTTTGTGCAACTTGCACAAAACTCTTTTTCTTTTTTGTGAGACTTGCCATAGCTTTGTAAAACGTTTTCATTTACAATAGAATTATAAAAATCAAAGGAGTACCATCATGGTAGAATTAAATCTTAAAAATATTTACAAAAAATATCCAAACAGCGAGCACTATTCAGTTGAAGACTTCAACTTGGACATCAAAGACAAAGAGTTTATCGTTTTCGTAGGTCCTTCAGGATGTGGTAAATCAACAACTCTTCGTATGATCGCTGGTCTTGAAGACATCACAGAAGGTGAATGTTCGATCGATGGTACTGTTGTAAACAACGTGGCACCTAAAGACCGTGATATCGCCATGGTATTCCAAAACTACGCTCTTTACCCACACATGACTGTTTATGACAACATGGCCTTTGGTTTGAAATTGCGTAAATACAGCAAGGAAGATATCGACAAACGTGTACAAGAAGCAGCAGAAATCCTTGGCTTGAAAGAATTTTTGGATCGTAAACCAGCTGACCTTTCTGGTGGTCAACGTCAACGTGTGGCTATGGGTCGTGCCATTGTCCGTGATGCAAAAGTGTTCTTGATGGACGAACCTTTGTCAAACTTAGATGCCAAATTGCGTGTATCCATGCGTGCTGAAATCGCTAAAATCCACCGTCGTATCGGAGCTACAACTATCTACGTAACTCACGACCAAACAGAAGCGATGACATTGGCAGACCGTATCGTTATCATGTCAGCAACTAAGAACCCTGCTGGTACTGGTACAATTGGACGTGTTGAACAAATTGGTTCTCCGCAAGAAGTGTACAAAAACCCAGTGAACAAATTCGTAGCTGGATTCATCGGAAGCCCAGCGATGAACTTCATTAACGTGAAATTGGAAAATGGCTACATCGTTGCTAACGGTTTGAATTTGAAAGTTCCAGAAGGTGCTTTGAAAGTTCTTCGTGAAAAAGGTTATGAAGGCAAAGAATTGATCTTTGGTATCCGTCCAGAAGATGTGAATACAGAGGCTGCTTTCCTTGAAACATTCCCAGAATCAGTAGTAAAAGCAACCATCTCTGTATCTGAGTTGCTTGGTTCTGAATCTCACTTGTACTGCCAAGTTGGTGACAACGAATTCATCGCTAAAGTGGATGCGCGTGACTACCATGAAACAGGTGCAACTATCGAACTTGGATTTGACTTGAACAAAGCTCACTTCTTCGATAAAGAAACTGAAAAAACAGTATACTAAAATTTGAATAATATAGAGGCTGAGACGCATGTCTTGGCCTTCTATTTATTAAAGGAGACAAGAAATGGAAAAAGATTGGTGGAAGGGAAAAGTCGCTTACCAGATCTACCCGAAAAGCTTTAAGGACAGCAATGGCGACGGGATTGGGGACCTGAAAGGAATTACTCAAAAGCTAGATTATCTTGAAAAACTTGGAATCGATATTCTCTGGCTATCCCCTATTTACAAGAGTCCTTTTATTGATCAGGGCTATGATATTTCAGACTACTATGCCATTGATCCCCTCTTTGGGACTATGGAAGACATGGAAGAGTTGATTGCGGAAGGCAAGAAGCGTGGCATTTCCATTATTATGGACTTGGTGGTCAACCACTGCTCCAGCCATCACGAGTGGTTCCAAAAAGCTTTAGCGGATCCTGATGGCCCTTATGCGGATTACTTTTATTTTATCGAAAGTGACAAGGAGCCCAATAACTGGGAAAGTTATTTTGGAGGCAGTGTCTGGGAACCGGTTCCTGGCACCAACAAATACTATCTCCATTCTTTCCATAAGGATCAGCCGGATCTCAATTGGCAAAATCCTGTCCTGCGCGAAGAAATTTACACTATGATCAACTGGTGGTTGGACAAGGGGATTGCGGGCTTTCGGATCGATGCCATTATCAATATCAAAAAGGATCTGGAATGGCGTTCGCTTCCATCAGATCGTGCCAATGGCTTGGTCCCAGTACCGGAATCATTGGTGAATGCCCAACCGATTGAACCCTTCTTGCAAGAGTTAAAGGAGCGAACCTTTGCTAAGTACAATGCCTTCACTGTAGGGGAAGTTTTCAATGAAACCGACGAAGAATTGCATTTCTTTATCGGAAAAGATGGTGTCTTTTCTTCGATTTTTGACTTCAAGCAAACCATGCTAGGTCAGGAAGGAAAGGGCTGGTTTGACCATACTCTTCCAACAGCAGATGAACTTAAGGAAAGTATTTTTCAAGCGCATGAGCGCGCGGATAGCATTGGGGTCCTCTCAACCATCATTGAAAATCATGATGAGCCTCGTGGTGTGTCCCACTATATCGCAGAAGGTCCTGTAAACGATACCAGTAAAAAAGCCCTAGGAACCATTCAAGTGTTGCGCAAGGGAATTCCTTTTATCTATCAAGGCCAAGAAATTGGGATGGAAAACCAAGTCTTTGAATCAGTGGAGGATTTTGATGATATCGCAACGATTAATGGCTACCATGTGGCTAAAGAGGCCGGTCTGAGCGAGGAAGAAGCCTTGGCGGCGATTGCCAACTACAGCCGAGACAATGCGCGGACGCCGATGCAGTGGACAGCAGAGCCAGGTCTGGGCTTTAGCGATGGACCAGCTTGGTTGATCAGTCCCAAACCGGATTATTCCATCAATGTGGAAGACCAGGAAAAGGACCCAGACTCCATCTTGAATTATTATCGTCAGCTGACGGCCTTGTATCGCCATCCTCTCTATGGAAATACCATCCGGTTTGGAGATATGATCCCAGCTTATCGGGATCGTGAAAACATCATCGCCTTCGAACGTCGTGGGGAGAAGCGTCTCTTAATTGTCAGCAATTTTCAAAATCGTCAAGCTAGCTTGGACTTGCCAGCTCCGATTGAAACTGTCATTTTAAATAATGTCACGGGACTATTCCAAGAAGAAGACCAGGTATTAGAATTGGCCCCTTACCAAACCATCGTGCTGGAACTACAAGAATAAGAAGGAACTTTGCATCATTGTTAGAATTTAAGATGTAGAATAGTATTTTCATTAAATATTCTGAAAAATTTATAGAAGATTTCTATTACTTTAGAATCAGTCAAGTATAAACTGAAACTTTCCGCTGTGAGAAAAGTGCTTGAAACATTATTGTTTCAAGCACTCGGGAGTTTTGAGACCTTAGGCTCAAAACTAAGTCATGGAACTTCGAAGAAGTTCGCTGACGTCCGTACTCACCTAAGGAAAGTTTTGAAAAATATTTTATTTCCGAAAAGAACCTTCGCATCTGCGAAGGTTCTTTTCATGCCATCCAAGTCTAAACCTGGAACTTATTCAACTTCTTTCTTTTTCAAGAGGAGGAATCCACCGCTAACGGCTAGCAAGAAGCTTGAAAGGATAAAGTGTCCACTTGAGTGATCTCCAGTTTGTGGCAATTGTGGCTTGGCTGGATTTTCTTGGAAGCTTTGTCCAACTTGGTAGGCCAAGGCTTGTACGCTTTCTCCAGTTTCAGCTGTAGTTTCTTTTTGTGGAAGGAGAACTGTAGGAGTGTCCTTCTTGGCCAAGATTGGCTGTTGAGTGGTTGTTTGGTTATGAATTGGAACTACCACTTGATCTGGGTCTTTAGCTGGAACGTAGTCTGTCAAGGTAGCCAACTTACTACCAAAGATCGCATTGGTTACCCAGCGGAAGAAGTGGACAGGGTGTTGGCGATTGGTTGGATTTCCAGCATAGACAAAGAGTGGTTGGCCGAGAAGTTCCCCAGAAATGGCCATGACCTTATTGGCTAGGACCTCATTTTTTGGCCACCAGCCCGCAATGTAGTAGTCGCTTGAAGCGATACTCATCAAGGTCTTGAAGTTGCTTGGAACTTTTTCAATCCAGTTTCCTGAGTTGGAGTAGAAGAGGGCGTTCTTCTTGTAACCACTGGTCAGTGGGTCTTGGTCATCAATGATGGCCTTCATCAAGCCCTCGTAGTCACTGCCACCTTTTAGTTTTTCAGCATCAAATCCTGAAAGAACTCCCAATTTTTCCAGTTTCTGCATGGCTTCCCCGCCGATGACGAGGGTTGGTTTCTTGCCGAAGATGGAGGCATCATAGCGATTGTTTTCAAGCACAATGACATCGGCCTCTTCAGGAGTATCGACGATTTGGAAACCTAATTTTTCAAGAACCAAACTAGTATGAGCAGGCGCATCTACTCCAGTCCAATTGTAGTGATAATTAGGTGAGTAGATTTTCAGTGGTTTTAAGGTTGGACCGTTTGGAACCTTGTAGAGGGCTTCACCGTAAATAGCATAATTTGGAAGGAGCGATGCGAAGGTATCGCGGTCAACGATGTAACCATCATCTGTTAGGTAAACAGATTTGCCTTGGGAAATCGCCTTGTTTACTGCTTGAACAGCGCTAGCTGATGTATTGGCGATGACGTAGTAAGGTGCTTTTGGATCGATCTCAGAGGTCCGAGTCGCGCGAGTGGTTGTGACTTCTCCAAGTTTTCCAGCAAAGAGACCGTCCTTGAATACAGGTTCTGCCTTGAAGCCTTTCATATCAGGGAAGTTAACGAGAAGTTCTGCATACATGGCTGCCCAGGCGGATTCATTCGAACCTTTATAGAGGATATGGTTGGCATAGCCCCGTTTGGCTTGGGCCATATCAATGACTAAGTCCCCTTTTTTGTAGCTGCCTGTATCTTCTTTGAGTTCTTTAACGAGGACACCGTTTCGTTTGAAGTAGTCGATCATATTGAAGGCTTCTTGGGCGTCATTGTCCTTGTCGAGGCTCATTGGGATGACATAGTAGTCTGGGAAGAATTTCGGACGACCATTTTTCACACGTCCAACGATTTCCCCATTTGGACCGACCAGTTCGTTTTCTGCTTTTGGATCTTCAATTTTGTTGAGACCACGTAAGTAGAAGTTGAGACGCATTTCAAGGAGTTTGTCTGGATCTTTGTTGAGGAAGTCAATGCCTCCGAGGACAGCATTACGACCAGCATAATAAGATTCTTGGTTGGATTCTGGAATTTCAATCGTATGGCCTAGGATACCGTGATAGACAGCATAGACACCTGTATACCCAGAGAAGGAATCATCCCAGCCATCTCCCCAGTCTAGTTTTGGAATGATGTAGCTATCGTATTTGGAATTGGCAACTCCAGCCCGTCCCATATGACGGGCATTTTCCAACATGAGGTTGGACATGAGGTCGTATTCAAAGTTCGGATCATGTGGAGGTGTTGCAGGCTCGATCAAGAATTCTTTGACAAATCCATGGATATCATAGAGAGCGATTGGATTCCACTTGTTGATCATTTGGATGACGGTACGCACTTCTGGGTTGGTTTGGTAGCTAGCATCCCGGTTTGGATCCAGTCCATTGGCCAAAGCACGCAAGTTGAGAGCATCCCCGTCTGGGTTTTCCGTGAAGTCAAACAAGAAGATAAATTTATTTAAGAGAGTTGGGATGTCCAGAGTCACATTCTTGACGTTACCAGCTTCGTCTGTCGTTTTAAAAGTGACTTGATCTTCTGTGGCGAAGGTACGGAAGAGACCGGTGATGATATCAATACCAGGTTGTTCATCCGCATGCGTATTATGAACTAGGACAGGCAGTTTGTAATCTAAGGTTTTGTCCTTCAGAGCTGCCAGCATTTCACTTGGTTTGGTCAAAGCTTTTGGATTGGTAGATGAGAGATAGTGGTCAATACTTGCTTGGTCCTTACTCACAATTCCCATCTTCATATCCCGTCCTTGGGCGCTCTTGCCAAGAGTTTCGAGCTGAACCAGACGGTCTGTTTTGGCTTCTGCCTTTGTCTGTTCAATAGAAGCTAGCATCTCCTCGTGGGTATGGAAATCTTTATATGGACGGAAGGTTAGATTCTTGCGAATAGTTAGTCCAAGATCTGCGCTGGTTCCAACCAAAGTGTGTTCACCGATATAGTTCCGATAGGTCCGACGGATATTATTAGGGCTCCGAAGACTTAAATCTTCACCAAAGAGTTCCTTGACAGTAAAGGTTAGATCCAAATCATTTCCGTTTTTGTTCTCTTCAACTGTGATGAAGGGATCTTTGGACAGAGTACCTGTCTCCATATCCCAAGTTTTCCATTCTTCTAGTGGTTTGTCGTCCAAGGTCCAGTTGATCTTTCCAGCAGCCTGAGCTTGATCCTTGACGGTATCCGTCAGCATCCCTTTTTCAGACATGTAAATAGGGCTATCAGTAAGACTGATAGTAGGCTCTGCGTTTGCAGCCCGCTCTGTTACAGGGGCTTCTACTTTGGCTGTAGGACTCGCTGTGTCTGAAGCGGTAGGAGAGCTTTCTCCTGTCCCAGCTGGACTAGCAGTCGCTTCTGTTGCAGGGGCAGGATTTGTTGCCTCTGTGCTGCTTGCCGGACTAGTACTGGTTTCCTCTGGCTTGAGGACGTTTTCGACAGGTGTAGCAGGACTTGCTGGTTCAACAGTGTCCGCAGCAACTTGGCCTTGTGCGAGGAAGGCTAATAGGACAGCGGTAGAGAGACTGAGTGCGTTTGTGTACAAACGCTTCTTATAAGAAGAATGCATAAAGAGACCTCCTTTGTTCTTTACATGTATGCACCCCTATCATAACACTTTATGACAGCGCTTTCAATATATATGGAGGTTTTTCTCTTAAAATTCGTTATAAATTGATGACAAAGAAAAAAGAGCTGGAAAAATCTTTCCAGTCTATTTTTTATAGATCTAAAGATAGAGCTAAGCTTGAAGTTCCTTCTGATAATTTTGATAAAATTCGACCTTGAAGGAGATGAAGGTTTCAAGATCTCGCAGGAGTTGCAAAAGGGTCGCTCGGGTTTCAAATTCTTGACGAGATCGAGGAAGAGGTCGTTCACGAAAGACTGCTAGATAGCGATTGATTTCATCAAGAAGGAATTGAGCTGGATTTTCCTGACTGAGTTGGCTGGCTGTTTTAGCAAAGAGTTGAGCCAAAATAAGACTCTCGCTCGCGGCTAATTGGCAGTTGTTTACGTTGTTGGCCATGTCTCGCAGGATATTATTTTGGCGCTTGCGCATTTCAAAATAGTGGATATGATAGTTGGTCTGATGGAAGAGGTGGTTGGAATGGTCTAGATACACCAAATCGAGAGCCTCTTTTAAGATAGTATCTAGCTCACGAATCAAGCTGGCATCGTTGCTTCCATCTCCTTTTCCCAGAAATTCTGCAAACCGATAGAGAATCTTCTTGAGTTGTTCCTCAACAATCTCGTGATAGCGATCAATTTCTTCTTGTCGAGAAGGCATATAGAGATTGGCAAGGAGAGCAAAGCTGGTTCCAATTAGGAAAATAGCCACTTCATTTCCTAATAGGGCTAGAGAAGTGGATTTTTCTAGCAGGAGATGGGTAACCAGGACGGAACTTGGTGTGATGCCAATTTCCCAGCCTTGTAGAAAAGCAAGTGGGACATAGGTAGCCAGATAAAGACCAAGAGCCCAGAGATTGTAGCCGAGAATCTGAAAGGCTAAGCTTCCAAGGAACAGGGCTAGAAGCATGGACATAAAGCGGTTGTAGGCCAATCTAGCTGTACTGCGACGGGTATCGGTAATGCTGAGGATGGCAATAATCCCCGCAGAGGTGGCGTAGGCCAGACCTAAAAACTCTGCAAGCAAGATGGCCAAACAGGTGGCGAGGACCATCTTGATGGTTCGGTGAATAAGTGGCATAATGCTGATTCTTTCCTTTTTCTAAACTAGTTTTATTATACCACAAGCAAAGTGGGCTACTCCAAATGTTTCACCAGATATGGCAATTGTGTTATACTAGTTTCATGGAAAAAAACGATATTGTTTACGGCGTTCATGCCGTCACAGAAGCACTGATCGCAAATACAGGAAATAAATTGTATATCCAGGACGATTTGCGAGGAAAGAATGTAGAAAAAATCAAGGATCTGGCTGCAGATAAGAAGGTGTCCATTTCTTGGACTCCTAAGAAGACCTTACAAGAAATGACAGAAGGGGCTGTCCACCAAGGTTTTGTCTTGCGAGTTTCAGAATTTGCCTATACGGACTTGAATGATATCTTGGCCCAGGTAGCTGATCAAGACAATCCCTTGCTCTTGATTTTGGATGGCTTGACCGATCCCCATAACTTAGGATCCATTCTCCGAACAGCCGACGCTACCCAGGTGGCTGGAGTCATCATTCCCAAGCACCGTGCTGTTGGGGTGACACCTGTTGTTGCCAAGACCTCAACTGGAGCAGTAGAGCATGTCCCTATTGCTCGAGTGACCAACCTTAGCCAAACCTTGGATAAGCTCAAAGAAGCAGGTTTTTGGATCTTTGGGACCGATATGAATGGAACGCCTTCTCACAAATGGAATACCAGTGGGAAGTTGGCCCTCATCATTGGAAACGAAGGCAAGGGCATTTCGTCCAATATTAAAAAGCAAGTGGATGAAATGATCGCGATTCCGATGCAGGGGCATGTCCAAAGTCTGAATGCTAGTGTCGCGGCAGCAATCCTCATGTATGAGGTCTTTCGCAATAAACTATAATAGAAGAAAATCCTAGGAAGGGGGAGTCGATGAAGGAAAAGATTTTGTTAGTGGACGGCTACAATATGATTGCCTTCTGGCAGGAAACCCGTCAGCTCTTTAAGAAGAGTGAGCTAGATGCCGCACGAACGATCCTCCTAGAAAAGCTTAGTCACTATGCCAGCTTTGAAGGCATTCGCGTGATTTGTGTGTTTGATGCCCAATATATGCCAGGGATTCGTCAGACCTATGAGGAATTTCAAGTCCAAGTGGTCTTCACAGCGGAGGATGAAACCGCCGATGACTACATTGAACGCTTGGCGGCAGAGCTCAATACCCCCCTTCACCAAGTATCAGTCGCGACGAGTGACTTGAATGAGCAATGGACGGTCTTTGCTCAAGGAGCGCTCCGTGTTTCGGCGCGTGAGCTGGAGAAGAGAGTCGCCGTTGTCAAAGCTGATTTGAACCAGGCGCGAGGAGCCGTCAACGATCAAAAACCACCGATACGGCCTTTTGACCAAGAGGGCCTACGTCAACTACAAAAAGAGATGGGAGCAAGTAAATGACCTTTAAAATTTTAACAGATTCAACTGCAGATTTAGATGAAAGATGGGCACAGGAGCATGATGTAGAAATCGTCGGTTTGTCGATCCAAATCGATGGGACTCATTATGAGACAGTAGGTCCAGATAAACTTACTAGCCCCCAATTATTAGCAGAAATGCAAAAGGGTGCTAAACCAACGACCAGCCAGGTCAATGTTGGGCAATTCCAAGAGATTTTCAAGGGCTATGCTCAGCGCAAGGAAGACCTCCTTTATATCGCCTTCTCTTCAGTCTTGTCAGGGACCTACCAGAGTGCGATCATGGCAAGAGACTTGGTCCTTGAAGAATACCCAGAAGCTGTGATCGAAATCATCGATCCAAAAGCTGCAGGGATTGGAGAGGGCTACTTGTCTATGCTAGCAGTTGAGGCGCGTGATGCCGGAAAGAGTTTGGATCAAGTTAAGGAAGAACTGATGGAAGTCGCTCCCAAGTTGCGGACCTATTTCTTGGTGGATGATCTCTACCATCTGATGCGCGGAGGACGTCTCTCTAAGAGTTCAGCCATCGTCGGAAGTTTGGTCAACATCAAACCCCTTCTTTGGATTGATGCAGAAGGCAAGTTAGCCCCTATAGCCAAAGTTCGGGGACGTAAAAAAGCTATGCGGGAAATGCTTTCTCTGATCCAGGAAGATATCGGTCACAGCACAGCCTTGGTTTCCTATACAGATGATTTGGCAGGAGCAGAGGAGCTCAAGGATCAATTGTTGGAGAATCCAGCTATCTCCCAAGTCTTGATCATGCCACTAGGTCCCGTCATTGCTGCTCACGTCGGTCCTAATTCTCTCATCGGCTTTGTTATAGGAAAAGAAAATCGCAAATAATTTTTTAAATTGGTTGACTTTTATCTTAAAAATTTGATACAATAGTAGGCGGTATTGTTTACCCCATTTGTAAGGCCCCGGAACCTTTCAAATAACTTGCGGACCGGAACATCCGCCCTGTAAACAAAAACGATATTCATAATAGGAGAAATCATGAACAAAACTACATTCATGGCTAAACCAGGCCAAGTAGAACGCAAATGGTACGTTGTTGACGCAACTGATGTACCTCTTGGACGCCTTTCAGCAGTTGTTGCAAGCGTGCTTCGCGGAAAAAACAAACCAACATTCACACCTCACACTGATACAGGTGACTTCGTAATCGTTATCAATGCTGAAAAAGTTAAATTGACTGGTAAAAAAGCAACTGATAAGATCTACTACACTCACTCAAACCACCCAGGTGGATTGAAATCAATCTCTGCTGGTGAACTTCGTTCTAAAAATGCAGTTCGTTTGATTGAGAAATCAGTTAAAGGTATGCTTCCACACAATACTCTTGGCCGCGCTCAAGGTATGAAATTGAAAGTATTCGTTGGAGCTGAGCACACTCACGCTGCACAACAACCAGAAGTTCTTGATATTTCAGGACTTATCTAAGGAAAGGAACAATAAAGTATGTCACAAGCACAATATGCAGGTACTGGACGTCGTAAAAACGCTGTTGCACGCGTTCGCCTTGTTCCAGGAACTGGTAAAATCACTGTTAACAAAAAAGATGTTGAAGAGTACATCCCACACGCTGACCTTCGTCTTGTAATCAACCAACCATTCGCAGTTACTTCAACTGCAGGTTCATACGACGTTTTCGTTAACGTTGTAGGTGGTGGATACGCTGGTCAAGCAGGAGCAATCCGTCACGGTATCGCTCGTGCCCTTCTTCAAGTAGACCCAGACTTCCGCGATTCATTGAAACGCGCAGGACTTCTTACACGTGACTCACGTAAAGTTGAGCGTAAGAAACCAGGTCTTAAGAAAGCTCGTAAAGCATCACAATTCTCAAAACGTTAATCAATACGATTATATCAACGTTTACAGACATTCAAGAATTATTTCTTGGATGTCTTTTTTGTTTCAAAAAATCAAAGTTCACCCCAAAATTCACCCCATATTCACCCCATCAATTTTTTAAACTACGAAAAGCAATATCACCTACAGTCTGATTGACTTTATCTTTGATATTAACGTAAGTTTTTGTAATCTCTTTATCACTATGAGTAAGAGCTTCTGAGAAGGCTTCAAGAGAAACACCTGCTTGTTTAGCAAGAGTAGCACCAGTATGTCTTAGTTTGTGTGGTGATGCTGGTGCTAATTCGGGATGTCTTCGTCTGACTGATTTCATCTTGATAAAACTTAAAATTTTTCTAATTATAACGAAGCATAGTCAAAAAGCTATGACCTCTATATTCACAAAAAAATCCAGACCAATACTAGTCCAGATTTCTTGTCTATTAAACATTCTTTTCAAAGAATGGAAGAACGGCTGTAACGGCTTTGTCAACGCAATTATTTAACTGTGAGAATCCGACGCACATAAATTTTAAATGGCGTCTCAGTCACATTTAAATTTATGAGACGCTTAGACGTTAGGCTTTCAATTTGTCAAATTTTGCTTTGACATTTGCCTTGAATTCTTCAAGTTTATCCTTGCGTTCGGCTTTACGTTCAGCCTTCATTTGTGCACGTGCCTGGTTGTAGAGGTCTTCTTGGACTTGCAGAGCTGCTTCGATTTCGGCTACGACGGTTGCTACATCCCAACGCATGATTTGGGTGTCGTACTTGGTGAAGTAAGCATCGATGACTGCTTCGTTGTCTTCTTGCACCAAGGCAACAACGGCTGTTTCACCGTTAGTCAATTTCTGAGAAACAACGTCAATCAGGCCAGTTTCAGCCGTATCAATGGCATCACCAGCAGCCAAACCATAGAGGCTACCCATACCATAACCAAACAAGACGCCGATAGGACCACCCAAAAGCCCGATAACTGCACCGAGCAAGCCACCTTTTAGGGCTGCATCCGTCGTTGAATCTTCAAAGTCATAGCGTTCTTTTTCAACGATATGACCGTTTTCATTTTTGACCAAGGCGATTTGAGCAACCTTGGTCGTCTGAGTTTGGCGGAAAGCCTTCAAATCCGCAAAGGACTGATAAGCTTCGCTTTCAGTGTTAAAGACTGAAACTACTAGGTTTTCCATAGTTAGTACCTCTTTTCTAAATATATACGTTCATTATAATACAGTTTCAATCACTTTTCAATCATTTTAGTGCGACATTTTAATTGATATGTCGCGTTTATCAGCGTCAAAGAACAGTTTCAGGCAGCGGTATATCTTTGCCATATCCCAGCCCAGACACTCTGGCGACTCTGAGTGATTATCAAGAAAGGCGTCCAGCAACATCTTAAAGCCTCCCGTGCAAAAAGTAAATAAATAGTGTTTTTCCTGTATGCCTGTCACACGGCTAAAAGACCGCTTGACCAAATCTTCCAGAAAATTATAGCAGATATTATGTACCAGCTCTGTGTAGCGAGTCTGATGAGCGTGCCGAATCACATCGACACTTTTATAGAATCTGCCAACTGTTTCCTTATGGTCGAATCCTTGAAAGAAGTCGCTTTATTCGTCGGTCAAGACAATTAATTTGGCTGGTGCAACTGATTCGCCAAGCTATGAACAAGCAATTATTACCTTTTGAAAGCAAAAATGGCAATTATGAAGGTGAAGCTACTCAGGTCTTAGTTCTTCTATCCAATTACTATGCAGACAAAAAACTATTTGATGAAAATACAGATGAATATGGAAATATCTTGATTTTAAAGGATTCATCCATCATTTCTAAATTATCGGCTATCCCAGATTTATTAAAAAGGGGATCTAGTAGGTAACAATAATATCGAATATATCAAAGTACGCAATATTAGGATTTCTTCAGAGGTTGAGTTAGAGTCAGATGTTGATGGGGATAAGTCGGATAATCTGCCAATAGATATAAAAATACTAGAAAACAGGCTTGAAAAAGGCTCGTAAAGCTAGCCAGTTCTCTAAACGTTAATTCGTTGCTGGACAGCAGAATACAAACGAAAACACTTTGCATCTTGCAAGGTGTTTTTTTCTATGAGAACTGGCGGTGCGCAATTAGGATAGCTCTAGCGACTTTAGTCGCATAGAGATATGCTATGCACAGTTGCCTCAAGAAAACAATGCTTCTTGGTCCACCCTGTTAGACAAGCTTCAAAACCAAGGAATCCAACAGATTTCTCTTGTAGTTACAGATGGCTTTAAGGGGCTTGAGCAGATTATCAGTCAGGCTCACCCATTAGCTAAACAACAATGTTGCTTAATTCATATTAGTCGAAATCTAGCTAGTAAAGTGAAACGAGCAGATAGAGCGGTTATTCTGGGGCAATTTATAATGATTTATCGTGCTGAAAATTTAGAAATGGCAGGACAAGCTTTAGAGGACTTTCTCGCCGAATGGAAACCAAAGTATAGGAAAGTCATGGAAAGTCTGGAGAAGACGGATAATCTTTTAACTTTTTATCAGTTTCCCTACCAGATTTGGCACAGCATGTATTCGACAAACCTCATTGAGTCTCTTAACAAAGAAATCAAACATCAAACGAAAAAGAAGGTTCTTTTTCCTAATGAGGAGGCTCTGGAACGTTACTTAGTTACGTTGTTTGAAGATTATAATTTCAAGCAAAGTCAACGAATCCATAAAGGGTTTGGTCAATGTTCTGATACACTTGAAAGCTTATTTAATTAACACTCCGTAACTCTACTTAAGTGTTTACACATAATTATTGACAGTATCAAAAAATAAAGTATATTGTTTTCATCATAATATAATTAAATATCAGTATAGAGAATTTTATCTATATATCAGATATCAGCAATTGCTTTTGCTGTCATTTTTCGCTACAATAGTTACAAGGAGGAAATAAACATGTTAAAAGAAGTATTAAACGTCGTAAAAGTTGCGAAAAAATCATCTCTCTTCTTAGGAGGGGTAGCATTTGGGACGCTTGGCTTGAAAGTCTTAGCAAGTAAAGAAGCTAAGAAAGGCTATTCTAAGGCCTTGGCTAAAGCTTACAAATTGAAAGATGGACTGGATGCATCTGTTTCTGTTGTAAAACAACACGGTGATGATGTTTTACAAGACGCTAAATATTTATACGAACAGGAAAAGAAAGAAGAACAATTAGATAGCCTGACAGGTGAATAATATGTCTTTTAAAGTGCTACACAGAGGATATCAACATATCCGATTATCGTCCTCGTTTTCACTGACCTTGGATATTCAAGATTATCTTCGTTCCTTGGCTAAAGATGAAAAAGGGATCGACTCTATTCAGTTTTATATGGATCAGCAGCACTTTACTCTACGTATGAAAGAAGGCTTCTCTGTATTAGAAAATGCAGAGGCCTTTTTAAAAAAAATTGACAAGGGGAAAGTTTCGGACTTGATGACTCTTCCCATTCGTAGAGAAGAGAGTGCTTATTCAATTGTATCGGGTGCAGCGATTAAGCGTTTGCTGTTTCGAAGTTTTGTACCCTACCCTATTCGTTATATTTGGACTTGTTATCAGGCTTTGGGTTATGTCAAAGAAGCCTATCAAACTTTAGCGCGCAAGGAACTAACCATGGAGGTCTTGGACTGTTCGGCCATTTTGTTGTCCTTGTTTATGAACCAATCCAAGACAGCTAGCAACATCATGTTTATGCTTGATTTGGGTAATCATCTGGATCAGTGGTCTTTAAAAAAAACAGCAACAGATTTGGAACAAAGCCTTCTTGCTAAAGAAAGTGATGTTTTCTTAGTGCGGGGAGACATGGTCATCAGCATCAAGAGTTCTGATGTTCAAGTAGGTGATGTATTAGTTGTCTCCCAAGGTAATGAAATCTTGTTTGACGGCCAAGTGGTTTCAGGATTAGGCATGGTCAATGAGAGTTCCTTGACTGGAGAGAGCTTCCCTGTTGAAAAGAAAGAGGGAGATTCTGTATGTGCGAATACTGTTTTGGAAACAGGAGAGTTAAGAATTCGTGTGACTGATAATCAGATAAACAGTCGTATTTTGCAACTCATCAATCTGATGAAAAAATCTGAAGAGAGTAAGAAGACAAAACAACGTCATTTTATTAGGATGGCAGACAAGGTTGTAAAATATAACTTCTTAGGTGCTGGTTTGACTTATCTGTTAACAGGTTCGTTTTCAAAAGCCATTTCCTTTTTATTGGTGGATTTTTCATGTGCTCTAAAAATATCCACACCTGTAGCCTACCTTACGGCCATAAAGGAAGGTCTAAATCGAGAAATGGTTATTAAAGATGGTGATGTATTAGAAAAATATCTGGAAGTGGATACTTTCTTGTTTGATAAAACGGGTACCATCACGACGAGTTATCCTTTGGTTGAAAAGGTTCTTCCTTTCGGAGATTATACTGAGAAAGATATTTTAAGAATAAGTGCATGTTTGGAGGAACATATCTATCATCCTATTGCCAATGCAATTGTTAAACAAGCTGAAATTGAAGGCATTGAACACGAAGAAATGCATGGCAAGCTTCAGTATGTTGCAAGCAAAGGGATTAAATCGCAAATTGATGGTCAATCGGTTGTCATTGGAAATTATGTACTAATGCAAGACGAACAGGTAAGAATTAGTTCTGAGCAGCTGGCCTTGATTGAGCAATATAAGACTCATTACAATTTATTGTTTTTGGCTTATAAGAAAGAATTAATTGGGATGTTTTGTATCCACACTCCCTTGAGAAGCGAGGCGAAAGTTGCATTGAAAAAGCTAAAGCGCCAAGGGAAAAAACTGATTCTGGCAACTGGTGATACGTTGGCTAGAACAGAAGAGTTGGTTAAAGATCTGCCATTTGACAACGTTTATACTGATTTAAAACCAGATGGTAAGTTTCAGTTGGTTCAGGAATTACAGAAAGCTGGCCGAACTATTTTGATGGTTGGAGACGGGTTAAACGACTCTGCTGCCTTGACGCTTGCAGATATTGGGGTTGTGATGAATGAAAGTGCTGATATTTCTAAGCAGATGAGTGATATTTTATTATTAGATAATCGTTTAGATTTCTTCGAGGAATTGAATTCTTTATCTGAATCGTTGCAGAAATTAATTCAAAGAAATATTCAAGAAACAGTTGTAATAAATGGAAGTTTAATTGGATTTGGGTTGTTAAATTGGTTAAGCCCATCTAATCTTTCGATATTGCACAATCTGACTACTTTAAGAATCGTCCTTCGTAGTCTTTCTATTAAAAGTAGGTAAGAGACCGAGAAGCTGAGGTTATAAAAACTAAAAGGAGTTGTCTCATTTGAGAATAACGGTTCTTTGTCAACTGTAGTGGGTTGGTGGAAAATTATACCCTGGAGAGGACCAAATTGGTTCTCTCCTTTTAAATATTGAAAAAACCATTGGCAGTGGACATACTTTAAGACTATATATTTCTGAAACTAGTTTCACAATACAAATATTGACATGCAATTATTAATTGGTGGATTTTAAGTTGACATCTACAAAGGTTAATGTTAGAATACATTCAAAAATATATTTGAATGAGGTGTTTTATGATTCAAAATATTGTTACTTCAATAATCCTGTATTCTGGGACAGCCGTAGACTTACTTATTATCCTAATGTTATTTTTTGCCAAAAGAAAAAGCAGAAAGGACATCATTAACATCTATTTAGGACAATTTCTAGGCTCTGTTAGTCTAATATTCCTAAGTTTGCTTTTTGCATTTGTCTTAAATTATATTCCTAGTAAAGAGATTTTAGGTTTACTCGGTTTGATTCCAATTTTCCTAGGCCTCAAAGTTTTGCTTTTAGGAGATTCTGATGGAGAAGCTATTGCAAAAGATGGTTTGCGAAAAGACAATAAAAACCTGATTTTTCTAGTCGCTATGATTACTTTTGCAAGTTGTGGCGCTGACAATATTGGTGTCTTTGTCCCATATTTTACCACCTTAAATTTAGCGAATTTGATAGTGACTTTACTTACTTTTCTAGTCATGATTTATCTCTTGGTTTTTTCTGCCCAAAAATTAGCACAAGTCCCTTCTGTTGGAGAAACTTTGGAAAAATATAGCAGATGGTTTATTGCCGTTGTCTATTTAGGATTGGGGATGTATATCCTGATTGAAAACAACAGCTTTGACATGCTATGGGCTGTGTTAGGCTAGGAGAAAAAATTATGAAAAAAGATAGTATCTGTCAAGTGGATGTTATAAATCAACAAAATGTTACAACCGCAACGAACTACCTTGAAAAGGAAAAAGTCCAAAAATCACTTCGCATTTTATCAAAATTTACCGATAATAAACAGATAAATATCATCTTTTATCTCCTTGCCGTCGAAGAACTCTGTGTCTGCGATATAGCCTGTTTATTAAATCTCAGTATGGCATCTGCCTCCCACCATCTTCGTAAACTAGCCAATCAAAACATCTTGGACACTAGAAGAGAGGGGAAAATTATATATTATTTTATAAAAGATGAGGAAATCAGAGATTTTTTTAATCAACTAGGATAACAACTATTTTTACTACTTTTCCATGATTATAGGGAGATTATATATGAAATTTTTTGATGAAAATTACTCACAAGAAATACCTACTCGTATTAAATGTTTAAGAAAAAAGTATAATTTAAAGCAAAGCGACCTAGGTAATGCAGGTCAAGTTAGGCAAATTGAAAAGGGAGAAATTTGAAAGAATTTGTATCTTTTATTTTTTGTTTCATTTATGCCCTATGCTACTGGAATAGTTAGTAGTCATTTCATGAATCATACGGCACAGCTCTTTTATGGACTGATCGTTATTGTTTCAACGGTAGCAAACTGTTTTTTACATAAAGTAATTGATAAACCCAATATAGATCAGAAAGAATTACTTGAAGCTACCGCACAATATAGGAAGTTATTGATACCTGACCTAATAATTAAAGGAGTGGGATTGATTCTATCCTTAATTGTCTATCCTCTGATTATGATGTATAGTGTTTTAATTGCGGCATTTTACATCATAACTTTAAAAACACTATCCGAAAAAAGAGTGAATAACTAAAAAACGGTGACCAAAGTTAGGTGTATTATTTTAATGCTTAGAGACCTAAACTATTTCCCCGTTTAAAAAATATTGATTCAAATTTTATGAAATCAATTAGTAGATATCGTTCTGAAAAGCCCTGATATTACGCTATTTTTAGTCCATCTGAAACCCATACTTTCCAAACCAGGCTTGAAAAAAGCTCGTAAAGCATCACAATTTAGTAAACGTTAAAACTTATTTAAACTTATTGAAAGCATTTCGTATCAAAAATACGGGATGCTTTTTCTGTTCACCCCAAATTTTTGTAACTAGGTGATACTTGAAATTAATACAAATTTGGTTGTTTTTGATAAATCTAAGCAACACTAAATGATGAAGTGAAAGGGGATGAATCTTTGATAGTATTCATTTATTGTGAAATATGATATATTTATTAATTAGATGGATGAATACTTCTAGAGTTAAATATAGCATAATAGGGACAGACTTTTTGGTTTATTTTTGTTTGTAGTCGGATTATGAAAGAATATCCAATATTATGCGATAAGATAGAATGTTACAAAAAAGAAAGGGGATGCAATCCGATGAAGAAAGACAGATTAATTGTATTGACAGATGTTGTTCTAGCAATTATTATGACCATCTTGATTTTAGAGTTAGAAAAACCAACAACACCAAGTCTTGAAGCTTTTTGGGATTTACGGCAAAATTTCTTTGCTTGTTTTCTTTCCTTTTTCTGGTTGGGATCGTTATGGATGGCACTAAACACATTATGGGAAAAGGTTGAGAAAATTTCCTCAGAAATTATTTGGTGGAATTTGTTTCTACTCTTGGAGCGGCAGGAGTTCTCTTTGGAGAATTTCATGCCATCCAAGATACCAGTCTGAATGATGTGGTGGACCGGATCTATATAAATGTCAAGGATTTACCGTTTCAGTCCTTGGGAGCTTTAGCTAATATCCTGTCTGATGTTAAGAAGGGACTGATTCAAGACAGTCATATCTGGTCTTTCTTCCAGTCATTTTTCAAACAATATCAGTTGATAATCAGCTTAAATCAGATCTATCAGTTTGTCTATCTTTCTCTGATGGAGATCATGTCCTATCTTCACTTTGATTATTGGAAAAAACGGCTCGGTCAGGAGCTAGTATGAATAAGGAGAACAAATGAGACGTTTAAAAATGTTATGGCATATTATACAGGTTACGGGTTTTACTCGGTTTGCTCTGAGTTTTGTGACCTTTGTTTTTGGGTCAGGAGGCGTGCTTTTCCTAGTTGAACCTGCTATCACAAATTACGGAGACGGTCTTTGGTATGCTTTTGTGACTTCGACGACTGTCGGCTACGGGGATCTCCTAGCTGTGACCTTGATTGGAAGGATTACCAGTGTCTTCTTGACGATTTATGGGCTCATATTTTTTGGCTGTTTATCAGCTGTTATTATTAATTATTATACCGATTTAAATAAGGAAAGAGGAGAGGACAAATGACTGCCAATTATTCAACACGGGAATACCGTGAGAAATTATACGATGACCTTCATGTTCGATTGAGAGATACAGCGATTTTGATGTGTGCAATTTTTATTGCCTCTATCGGTCTAAATATGAATTCAACAGCTGTTATTATTGGAGCCATGTTAATTTCACCTCTCATGACACCGATTGTTGGACTGGGATTCGGTTTAGCTATTTTTGATACGCGTTTAATCAAGCAATCTCTAGAGGTTTTATTGACTCAAGTGTTGGTCAGTTTGCTTGTCTCGACTCTGTATTTCTGGATTTCTCCCTTGTCTTATGCAAGTAGCGAGTTGATCGCACGAACCTCTCCAACCATTTGGGATGTTCTCATTGCTATTGCTGGTGGGATTGCTGGTGTGATCGGTTCAAGGAAAAAAGAAGCAAACAATATCGTGCCAGGAGTAGCCATTGCTACAGCTTTGATGCCGCCTATCTGTACTGCTGGCTATGGTTTAGCTAATGGGAATGTACGATTTTTATTGGGGGCTCTCTATCTTTTCTTGATCAACTGTGTCTTTATCATGCTAGCCAACATTGTTGGAACAAGAATTTTGATGAGAAAATCTCCTTTAACTTCATTTAAAGAGCTGAGCATTAAAATGAGAATTGGCTTGATTTCTTTGATTGTATTGTTGATTCTTCCAGCTAGCTATTCGGCAGTTACTCTGACAATAGAACAAGCGCGCAAAGAAGGGATCAAACAGTTTGTAGGAAAAGAGTTCGCCAATTATACGGTTATTAATCAAGTCTACAAGTCAAGTAACAATGAATTGGTCTTGACGGTTGTTGGAGATCCGATTTCAGAAGAAGAATTAGAAACACTCCACCAAAAACAAGCCTCTTACGGTATTCAATCTGTTCAATTGAAAGTGAATCAAGTTCAGAACTCGCCAACATTAGATAGTGAAGCGACCAAGGAATTTTATGAAAACATTGACAAGTATATTGATCAAAAACTCTCTGAAAAAGATTCACAAAACGATCTCGTAAAAGAAAATGAAGCAGACAAGGATTGAGGACAATGAACTGAATCGGTTTTTACGCCGTGTTTTTCTTGTATCTTCCTCTTTCTTACTTATAGCAGGTTGTTTTTGCTTGAATAAGAAATAAATTAGAAGTTCTATCATCTAAGAAAAATGATGAAAAAAATCATTTAACTAATGGTGTGAACGTTTAGTGTTTATCAGCTCCATTCTCTGTAATTTTGGGGGTAAAATCCACACCATTTAGATAAAATTAGTTGAATTTGATTGGAAAAACGCTTTTATAAAAGCGGAGAAAAGTCTTGATATTACGCTGTTTTTAGTCCAACTGAAATTCATACTTTCCAAACCAGGTCTTAAGAAAGCTCGTAAAGCATCACAATTCTCAAAACGTTAATTCGTTACTGGAAAGCAGAATACAAACGAAAACACTTTGCAGTTTGCAAGGTGTTTTTTCTATTCCTAATATATAGTTTACATATGAATGGTAAACAAAAACCACCCCATCTCCTCCAGTCAAATAGGACTGTAGAAAATAGGGTGGATCCAGAACGTTAACGATTAGTTATCGTCTTTGTGAAGGATGTTTTTCACACCGTTGATAGCTCCTTCGACAGCTTCTTTTGCGTCTTCAGCAACTTCTTTAGCTTTTGATGCAACTTTTTCAGCAACGCCTTCAGCTTCTGTTTTTGTGTCACCAGTTACTTTACCGAGACCTTCTTTAACAGAACCTTTAACTTGGTTTAATTTATCTTCTAATGACATAGCGCCACCTCCGTTTAGTAAATAGTTTTTTTAATCCGAATTCAAGACAGTTTATTAAAAAATTAAAACTGTTTATATCAGATTAATATAAGTATATGTCTTCTGGAATGGAAAGTCAAATTTTCGCTACGCTAATCTGAAAGTTGGAATGAGTCCTTCCGATATTGTGAAAAAGAGGGATGAAAAAGTTGCTGCCTTGTTTTCTATTTGAAGAAAGATCAGTCTTCAGTTATTTCAAAACAAAATCGTCCAGATGATGAAGGGATAATAGATTGTAGAATTGTCAGACTAGAAAATCTAAAATGCTGATTTCTTCTATTAAAGTGGACAAAAAAATACGAGTAGATGCCTCTATCTGTTGAAAAAGGAACAATTTAGGATTAACTTGTATACAATTATTTCCATGTGCTATACTTGTAAATAATTGTATAGAAGAATGATATTGGAGATTGGATGTTATGAAATATGCCAAACATGGAGTCGCTTTACTGTTTCTGTTGTATCTATTTGTTTTTGGGATCGATGGCCTTGTTATCTACCTAACCGGAGTTTTCAATGGTGATGTAAGTTTTCTTTATTTCATGTATTTGGTTCTCTACTCTTTGCTTCTCATCGGCATTCTACTTTGGTTTAAAAGACAGAAGATAGCCACCCATTCAAACAGACAGAAATGGAAGTGGTCCTATCTGGGGTATTTTGCTTTGGTGCTCTTGTGGTTCTTTGTTGAAAGATGGGTGCTGCAAACTTTTCAGGATTTGCTGGTTCCTGTCGTTCATCAAACCAAATTGCCATCCTCCATTTATCTAAATGGCCCTGGTATTTCGGGTACTCTGTTTTTTGTCCTAGCAACTGTTACATCTCCTATGATCGAAGAATTTATTTTTAGAGGCTATCTGATGAATGTCTTCTTTAAAGAAAGTAAGTTTCATTTAGATGTTTTGCTTTCGGGCTTTCTCTTTGCGGTCTTTCATTTGATCCATCAATATCGGGACCCTATAACCTTTTCTCTTTATTTCTGTTCAGGACTCTTCTTGGCAGCTGTCTACAAGAAACACAAAGATATCCGGTTGCCCATCTTCTTGCATGCCTTTAGCAATTTTCTCACTTTTTGGAAACCAATCTGGATTTTCATCTACAACTATATCTACTGGCATTTTCTTGTTTAATATCTATTGTCTTTGAAGTTGGCATAAAATGGGAAATTAGAAATCGGAGTGTAGTATAATAGACATAGATGAAGAACTGCAAAAATTAGAAGTATATAGAAGAGAATTAGCAACATGAAAAACATCCTCAAAACCTACCCAGTTGTCATTACTTTAACTTTTATTTGTTTATTGTTAGGAATTCTCACTTCTATTTATGGGAATGCTATGTACGACCTATTGGCCTTTCATTCAAAACCGGTTTATTATTGGCAGTATATGAGTGGAACCTTGATGCATGGAAGTAAAGGAGCCCCCCTCTGGTTTTTATGGGTACATCTATTTTTAAATGGGCTCATGATTCTACCTTTTGGCGGACTACTGGAAAGGAAAAGAGGCTCCAAATATGTCTTGCTTGTTTTTGTTACCGCGACAGTCATCTCTTCCATCGCCTTTCACTTCTTAACACAGGGGCAAAAAATTCAGGCGACGGGGATTTCTGCGGTTGGCTATGCTTTTATAACTGGAGGAGTCATACTTTTACTGAATATTTGGAAAGAATTTTCATGCACCGTAAAACTGTGTTATCTTTTCTTAATCCTTCTATCTATCCTGATGCTACTACCAATGATCACCGGATGGATCTCGACCTTCTTGCATCTTTCGGGGATTGCTAGTTACCTTTTGGTTTTATCTTCAGCTACTACCTTAAGGGAAATGCTTGAGCCATCCGTTGATTGATCATGATATTAAGATTTACAGACATTCAAGAGATTCTCTTGGATGTCTTATTTTTATTTGTAAAACCGAACCTTCTCTAAAACATTTAAGCGATTTTAAGGGGAATATGCTACAATGGAAGCAAATAAATAGAATGGAGCAGTGAAATGAAAGCAATTATTACAGTTGTCGGAAAAGACCAAAAAGGAATCGTAGCAGGTGTTGCGACTAAAGTGGCAGAGTTGGGACTCAATATCGATGATATTTCCCAGACCGTATTGGATGAGTACTTCACTATGATGGCGGTTGTGACATCGGATGAGAAAAAAGATTTCACACAGCTTCGTTCAGAATTAGAAGAATTCGGTCAGTCTCTTCATGTAAAAATCAATATCCAGAGCGCAGCGATTTTTGATGCCATGCACAATTTGTAAGAATGAGGTGGTAGAAATATGGACATTAAACAGGTAACAGAAACCATTGCCATGATTGAGGAGCAGAACTTTGATGTTCGGACCATCACCATGGGCATCTCCCTTCTAGATTGTATTGATCCAGATATCGATAAGGCGGCTGAAAAAGTCTACCAGAAGATTGTGACAAAGGCCAAGGACTTAGTAGCTGTCGGGGATGAGATTGCGGCAGAACTCGGCATTCCGATTGTGAATAAGCGGGTTTCGGTTACTCCTATATCCATTATTGGAGCAGCAACCAATGCGACAGACTATGTGCCCTTTGCCAAGGCGCTGGATCGTGCGGCTAAAGAAGTTGGGGTCAACTTTATCGGTGGCTTCTCAGCCCTGGTTCAAAAAGGCTACCAAAAAGGGGATGAAATCCTCATCAATTCCATTCCTCGCGCTCTAGCAGAGACCGATTTTGTCTGCTCTTCGGTTAACATTGGTTCCACTAAGACAGGGATCAATATGACAGCTGTCCGAGACATGGGCCGTATCATTAAAGAAGCTTCCCAAGCAGATCCGATGGGGCCAGGTAAGCTGGTGGTCTTTGCCAATGCAGTAGAAGATAATCCTTTTATGGCAGGGGCTTTCCACGGTGTCGGTGAAGCGGATGTTGTCATCAACGTTGGGGTTTCTGGTCCTGGTGTTGTCCAACGGGCGATTGAAAAAGTTCCAGGTGCAAGCTTTGATGTATTGGCAGAAACCGTTAAGAAGACAGCCTTCAAGATTACCCGTGTCGGTCAATTAGTGGGTCAAATGGCTAGTGAACGTCTCGGTGTGGAGTTTGGGATTGTAGACTTGTCTCTCGCACCAACTCCAGCTGTTGGGGATTCGGTTGCCCGTGTCCTCGAAGCTATGGGGCTTGAAGTAGTAGGAACCCACGGGACAACCGCAGCACTGGCTTTGCTCAATGACCAAGTGAAAAAAGGCGGCATCATGGCTTGTAACCAAGTCGGTGGTTTGTCAGGTGCCTTCATTCCAGTCTCAGAAGATGAGGGGATGATTGCAGCGGTCCAATCGGGTCATATCAACCTGGAAAAATTGGAAGCCATGACTGCCATCTGTTCAGTCGGTCTGGATATGATTGCCATCCCAGCTGATACTCCGGATACGACGATTGCGGCTATGATTGCCGATGAAGCAGCTATCGGAGTGATCAACCAAAAGACAACAGCGGTTCGGATTATTCCTTATGGAGAAGAAGGCGATATGTTAGAGCTTGGAGGACTTCTTGGCTCTGCTCCAGTGATGAAGGTCAACAAAGCTTCGTCAGCTGACTTTATTGCCCGTGGCGGTCAAATTCCAGCCCCAGTTCATAGTTTTAAAAATTAAAAAATGGCCCTGGAGCATACTGTTTGCTCAGGGCTTTTACTGTTGACCAAGGTAGTGAAAGTGAATCTAGAGGTCATCGCTGCCAGTTTCCTTATAAAAAATGATATAATAGAAGAACGTAAAAGGAGATCACATGGCGAAAACAAGATTATTTATTATTCGGCATGGAAAAACCATGTTTAATACGATAGGTCGTGCCCAAGGTTGGTCGGATACGCCTTTAACTACTCAAGGAGAAGAAGGTATCCGTGAATTGGGAGTTGGGTTGAGAGAATCTGGTTTGGACTTTGTCCGTGCTGTTTCCAGTGATTCAGGTCGCGCCATTCAAACTATGGGGATTGTTTTAGACGAGCTTGGACTCACAGATCAGATTCCTTATACTTTCAACAAAAAGATCCGGGAATGGTGTTTTGGAAGTTTTGATGGTGCCTATGGAGGAGAGCTGTTCCGTGGAGTCGTTCCCCGTGTTCTGGATATAGAAGACTACAAGAAGTTAACACTAGAAGAGTTAGCGAATGGGATCTACCAAGTGGATACAGCCGGTTGGGCTGAACCATGGAATGTGTTGAAAAAACGGATTGTAGATGGTTTTGAAGAGATTGCGAAAGAAGTTGAAGCTAAGGGTGGTGGAAATGTTCTTGTTGTCAGTCATAGCATGACGATCGGTTCCTTTGTGTGCATTTTAAATCCAGAGATTGTGCTAGATCCAAGGGTTGAAAATGGCAGTGTTACCCTTGTCGAATACGAAAATGGACGCTTCTCGATCAAGACCATCGGAGATGAATCTTATCGCAAGCTAGGTGCTAACTGGTTAGAGGCCCACTCAGAAGAAATTGATGTGAAAAAATAAGTTATCTTATATAAGAAGAAAACAATTGCAGGAGGATAGAAATGGCAAAGACAAAATTGTATATTGCCCGTCACGGAAAAACCATGTTTAATACGATCGGTCGCGCCCAAGGGTGGTCCGATAGTCCCTTGACGGAAGCTGGCGAACGAGGGATTCATGAATTAGGGATTGGTCTGCGTCAAGCAGGAATCCAGTTCCAACAAGCTGTGTCCAGTGACTCTGGTCGAACCATTCAAACCATGGGGATTGTGCTAGAAGAATTAGGGTTAACAGGTAAAATTCCTTATCGCTATGATAAGCGTATTCGCGAATGGTGTTTTGGAAGCTTTGATGGCGCCTACGATGGAGAACTCTTTATGGGGGTTCTGCCACGTGTCTTTCGGGTCGATGATTTCCATCATTTGAGCTTGATGGAGTTGGCTGAAGGAATTGTCGAAGTGGATACAGCAGGCTGGGCAGAGTCTTGGGAAACTCTTCGCGATCGAATTTTGGAAGGCTTTACGGCAATTGCCAAGGATGTTGAGTCTCAAGGTGGTGGCAATGCCATCGTGGTCAGTCATGGGATGACCATCAGCACCTTGATTTACCTGATTGATCCAAAGGCTTTTAAAGAATTTGTCTTGGACAATGGTAGTGTGACTGTTATTGAGTATGAGGATGGCCAACTTAAACTAGAAGCAGTTGGAGATATGTCATACCGACAGGTTGGAGCAAAATTGTTAGAGGAAGATCATGACTAAATACAAACTTGCCAAGAAAAGAGAAAAGAAAGTTAGCTGGATCGTGCTCTGCTGTTTAGGTCTCTGTCTGATCGGAGCAGGAGTGGGTATTTTCTATTTGAAACCTCAATGGCTTCATATGAGCTCTGTTGAAGATAAAAAAGTAGAAACAACCACTCCAAAAAAGGTTGAGAAAAAGGAAGAAAAACCTAAAACAGACCTTCCTCAAGTTTCTACTAAGGATTGGAACCTAGTCCTGGTCAATCGGGACAACAAGTTAGCTGAGCTGAACCCTCAGTTAGTTGATGTTGAAGAAATCAAGGTGGATAGTCGGATTGCAGAACAAACGAAACAGTTTCTAGCAGCGGCGAGAGCTGTCGCGCCTGAAGAATCCTTGATTTCGGGTTATCGAAGTGTGGAGGAGCAAACAGAACTCTATAATGAGCGGGTGGCGCAATTAGAAGCTACGGGACTTTCTCATGAGGAAGCAGAAGCTCAAGCTCAAGCTCAAGTACAGGTTCCAGGTGCTAGTGAACACCAAACGGGTCTTGCGATTGATATGAGTGCTCCAAATGGACAGTCTGAAGAGGTAGCCCAGCAGATTATTGCTTTGGCTCCCCAGTATGGTTTTGTTCTCCGCTATCCAGAAGGGAAAAATGCGATTACAGGTGTGGACTATGAAAACTGGCATTTCCGCTACGTTGGTGTAGAAAATGCCCAGTATATGGTCAAGCATCAGCTGGTTTTAGAAGAATACATTCAAAAATTGAAAGAAGCAGGTTTATAGGCTTTTTTAGACAAGTATCGGTCTTAAGAATGATTTTTAGCACTCTTTGAAAAAGAGTGCTAATTTTTTGGATTTTTCTCTTGACTTTCTCTTGAGAGGGTGTATAATAGAATCATGGTTTAGCACTTGAGTGTTTAGAGTGCTAAATATGAAAGAGAGGTGAGGTCATGGTTACAGAACGTCAAAATGAGATTCTAAATCTTGTCGTTGATATCTTTACCAAGACCCACGAACCAGTCGGTTCAAAAGCACTGCAAGATGTCATTCAATCTAGTAGTGCCACTATCCGAAACGACATGGCTGCCCTCGAAAAGAAAGGCTTATTAGAAAAAGCCCATACTTCGAGTGGCCGAATGCCTAGCCGAGCTGGTTTTCAATATTTTGTTCAGAACTCACTTGACCTAGAGCTGATTGATGAACAAGATGTCTACCAGGTGGTGAAAGCCTTTGATTTTGAGGCCTTTAAGTTAGATGATATTTTGGATGCTACGGCTAAGTTGCTGGCCCAGATGACGGGCTACACCGCAGTCATTCAGGATGTTGAACCGACACGACAGCGCTTGACTGGTTTTGAGATTGTTCCATTATCCAACCACGATGCCTTAGCGGTTCTGACCTTGGATGAATCAAAGCCTGTTACCGTCCAGTTTGCGATTCCAAAGAATTTCTTAACCAGTGACTTGGAAATCTTCCATCAGTTGGTTCAAGAACGTTTCATTGGAAATACAGTTTTGGATATCCACTACCGCTTGCGGACGGAGATTCCACAGATTGTACAGCGCTATTTTAAGACGACAGACAATGTATTGGATCTGTTTGATTACGTCTTCTCGCAATTGTTTCAAGAACTGGTCTTTGTAGAAGGAAAGGTTTCATCCTTAACCTACGCCGATCTTCAGACTTATCAGTTCTTAGATAACCCTCAACACGTAGCTCTTGAGTTGCGAGGGGGGATGGCGGAGGACCAAATGACCCAGATCCTGGTTGCTGAATCCCAAGAGAAGGCCTTGAAAAATGTGACCGTGATTAGTCACAAATTCCTGGTTCCTTATCGTGGGATGGCCCTCATGCATGTGATTGGTCCCGTAGAGATGGATTACAGGCGTGTGATTAGCCTCGTCAATGTTATCGGCCGAGTGCTGGTCATGAAGTTAACGGACTACTACCGTTACCTCAACAGCAACCATTATGAAGTAAATTAAGACCAAATGAAAGGGGTGTATGCCTTGACAGAAGAAATCAAAAAAGAAGACGTGAAAGAAGAGGAAGTTGTCGAGACAACTGAAGAAGTTGTAGAGGAAACCAACCAACCTTCTGAATTAGAAGAAGCACAAGCGCGTGCCGAAGAATTTGAAAACAAATACCTTCGTGCCCACGCAGAAATGCAAAATATTCAACGTCGTGCCAATGAAGAACGCCAGCTCTTGCAACGCTATCGTAGCCAAGATTTGGCAAAAGCAATCTTGCCATCACTTGATAACCTTGAACGTGCCCTTGCTGTAGAAGGGTTGACAGATGATGTGAAGAAAGGCTTGGAAATGGTGCAAGAAAGCTTGATTCATGCTCTGAAAGAAGAAGGAATCGAAGAAATCGCAGCGGACGGAGAATTTGACCATAACTACCACATGGCCATTCAAACAGTTCCAGCGGATGATGAGCATCCGGCTGATACCATCGCACAAGTCTTCCAAAAAGGCTACAAACTCCATGACCGGATCCTACGCCCAGCCATGGTGGTTGTCTATAACTAGGCTACCTTGTCCGAAACGACACTAAACTATGAAAGAAAGATAAGATGCAAGCCGGAGGCTTGCAAGGAAGATATTTCCCGCCGTGGTGAAACAGGGGATTTTTGAGACAATAGGCTCAAAAATAAGTGATGAAATCCCGTAGGGAGTTGCTCACGTCCCCACCACTTAAGGGGAATATCAAGAAAAATCAAAATTAGAATTAAAATAATAAGGAGAAAAACACATGTCTAAAATTATCGGTATTGACTTAGGTACAACAAACTCAGCAGTTGCAGTTCTTGAAGGAACTGAAAGCAAAATTATCGCAAACCCAGAAGGAAACCGCACAACTCCATCTGTAGTTTCATTCAAAAACGGTGAAATCATCGTTGGTGACGCTGCAAAACGTCAAGCAGTCACAAACCCAGATACAGTTATCTCTATCAAATCTAAGATGGGTACTTCTGAAAAAGTTTCTGCTAACGGAAAAGAATACACTCCACAAGAAATCTCAGCTATGATCCTTCAATACTTGAAAGGCTACGCTGAAGAATACCTTGGTGAAAAAGTAACCAAGGCTGTTATCACAGTTCCAGCTTACTTTAACGATGCTCAACGTCAAGCAACTAAAGACGCTGGTAAAATTGCTGGTCTTGAAGTAGAACGTATCGTCAATGAACCAACTGCAGCAGCTCTTGCTTACGGCTTGGATAAGACTGACAAAGAAGAAAAAATCTTGGTATTCGACCTTGGTGGTGGTACCTTCGACGTATCTATCCTTGAACTCGGTGATGGTGTCTTTGATGTATTGGCAACTGCAGGAGACAACAAACTCGGTGGTGACGACTTTGACCAAAAAATCATCGACCACATGGTTGCAGAATTCAAGAAAGAAAACGGCATTGACTTGTCAACAGACAAGATGGCTCTTCAACGTTTGAAAGACGCAGCTGAAAAAGCTAAGAAAGACCTTTCTGGTGTGACTTCAACTCAAATCAGCTTGCCATTCATCACTGCTGGTGAGGCTGGACCTCTTCACTTGGAAATGACTTTGACTCGTGCGAAATTTGATGATTTGACTCGTGACCTTGTAGAACGTACAAAAGTTCCAGTTCGCCAAGCCCTTTCAGATGCAGGTTTGAGCTTGTCAGAAATCGACGAAGTGATCCTTGTCGGTGGTTCAACTCGTATCCCAGCAGTTGTAGAAGCTGTTAAAGCTGAAACTGGTAAAGAACCAAACAAATCAGTAAACCCTGACGAAGTAGTTGCGATGGGAGCTGCGATCCAAGGTGGTGTCATCACTGGTGATGTGAAAGACGTTGTCCTTCTTGACGTAACACCATTGTCACTTGGTATCGAAACAATGGGTGGAGTCTTTACAAAACTCATCGACCGCAACACTACAATTCCAACTTCTAAATCACAAGTCTTCTCAACTGCAGCAGACAACCAACCAGCCGTTGATATCCACGTTCTTCAAGGTGAACGCCCAATGGCAGCAGATAACAAGACTCTTGGACGCTTCCAATTGACAGATATCCCAGCTGCACCTCGTGGTATCCCACAAATCGAAGTAACATTCGACATCGACAAGAACGGTATCGTATCTGTTAAGGCCAAAGATCTTGGAACTCAAAAAGAACAGACAATTGTTATTCAATCTAACTCAGGTTTGACAGACGAAGAAATCGATCGCATGATGAAAGATGCAGAAGCAAACGCTGAAGCAGATAAGAAACGTAAAGAAGAAGTAGACCTTCGTAACGAAGTAGACCAAGCTATCTTTGCGACTGAAAAGACAATCAAAGAAACTGAAGGCAAAGGCTTCGATGCAGAACGTGATGCTGCACAAGCTGCCCTTGATGATCTTAAGAAAGCTCAAGAAGACAACAACTTGGACGAAATGAAAGCAAAACTTGAAGCATTGAACGAAAAAGCACAAGGACTTGCTGTGAAACTTTACGAACAAGCCGCAGCAGCCCAACAAGCTCAGGCAGGAGCAGAAGGCGCACAAGCAACAGGAAACGCAGGCGATGACGTCGTAGACGGAGAGTTTACTGAAAAGTAAGATGCAAAGCCCGTTAAAACCTCACAGTGAAAATAGGAAATCTGACGCAGAAACTTTAGTTTCTAGAAAGATTTATCTTTTTCACCAAGAGGTTAGGGCGTGCTCAATTCGGCCTAACTCGTTTAGAACGTCGTAATGATAAGAAGAAATCCAGAGGTTGCAACCCAGCCTCTGTTTTTCGGTAAAATAGAGGATGTTGCGTATGAAAAAAGTACTTTGTATTATTTATCCTAATTTTTCTCTTTATGAGATAACCACTTTAACGAGTACTTTAGCTCTGTCTTTTGATATCACGATTGATTATGTAGCTTTTGAGAATTCAATAGTGGTCTCTGAGGATGGTTTGCCCTGTCAACCGACGAAAACATTGGATCAAATCCGTATAGAAGAGTATTCTTGTGTGATTTTGCCAGGAATGGTAAATATAGGTCCTGCTCTACAAGATGAGAAATTGATCTCGTTTTTGAGAAGTCTTGATGAGCGAGATATCCTAATTGCAGCCATTTCTTCAGCGCCTCTTTTATTAGCCAAAGCAGGTCTGTTGAAGGACACGAAATTCACAGGTGGAATTTGGCAAAACTTCTTTAACTATTTTGAATTTCTTCCACGTGAAAATTTCCAACCGAAAGTCCTTGTGCAAGATAAACAGATCATTACGGCTATCGGTTTTGCACATCAAGAGTTTGCAAGAAAAGTGATTCTTAGTCTAGGATTGGCAGAGAATACGGACAACTATTTTAAAGAAAAAAACGAGTATGCTGAAGAGGATTTGAAATTTACTCTATCAGATGAAGAGTTTGATCAAGTGAAGCAGAGTATAGAAAACACCCTCTAAAGATTTACATGAAAATTATAGAAAGGAACAAGGAGTGTTTGGTAAATTGTAGCTGAGCTCTGAAGTTTCTTACTCAATGTAAAAGAAAGGAATTGAACCCGACCTAAATCGTGGTTTGATTCACAATATCAATAGAAAGGATAAAGAGTGTTCGAGAAATTGAACTCGAGCGGAAAGCTTGGAAATTAGATAAACCTCCTAAGAAATCAGGATTTCTTGTCGGTTTCCTAAATTTCAGTCGCTTTCTGTTCGCTCTTAGTATCTTGTATGAACAATACTGAATTTTATGACCGTTTGGGCGTTTCGAAAAATGCATCTCAAGATGAGATCAAGAAAGCCTATCGGAAATTATCTAAGAAATATCACCCAGATATCAACAAGGAGCCTGGCGCTGAGGAAAAGTACAAGGAAGTTCAAGAAGCTTATGAGACTTTAAGTGACGAACAAAAGCGGGCGGCTTATGACCAATACGGTGCTGCAGGAGCCAACGGTGGTTTTGGCGGTTTCGGTGGCGGAGCTGGTGGTTTCGGTGGTTTTGATGGCGCTGGCTTTGGTGGCTTTGAGGACATTTTCTCAAGCTTCTTTGGTGGAGGTGGAAGTCGCAATCCCAATGCTCCACGTCAGGGAGATGATCTTCAGTACCGCGTAAATCTCAAGTTTGAAGAAGCCATCTTTGGAACTGAGAAGGAAGTGAAGTACCATCGGGAAGCTAGCTGTCGGACATGTGATGGAACTGGTGCTAAGCCAGGAACAAGTCCAGTAACTTGTGGACGCTGTCATGGTTCGGGTGTCATCAATGTGGATACGCAAACCCCACTTGGGATGATGCGTCGCCAAGTCACCTGTGATGTCTGCCATGGTCGAGGAAAGGAAGTTAAGGATCCTTGTACTACCTGTCATGGGACTGGGCATGAGAAACAAGCCCACAGTGTTAGCGTGAAAATCCCTGCTGGGGTCGAAACAGGTCAACAAATCCGCCTCTCTGGACAAGGAGAAGCTGGCTTTAATGGGGGGCCGTACGGAGACCTTTATGTAGTCGTCAATGTTGAGCCAAGCGACAAATTCGAACGGGATGGATCAACCATCTACTATAAATTGAACTTGAACGTTGTTCAAGCTGCTCTTGGAGATACGGTTCATGTACCAACGGTTCACGGCGATGTCGACTTAGTCATCCCTGAAGGAACCCAGACTGGTAAGAAATTCCGCCTCCGTGGCAAAGGAGCACCAAGCTTGCGTGGTGGATCTGTGGGAGATCAATATGTAACTGTTAATGTGGTGACACCAACAGGTCTAAATGACAAGCAAAAAGAAGCCCTTCGTGCATTTGCGGAAGCTGGTGATATCAAGGTAAGTCCAAAGAAAAAAGGCTTCTTTGATAAGGTGAAAGATGCCTTGGATGATTTATAAAAAAAAGGAGGCTGGGACAAAAGTCCTAGCCTCTCAATTGTCTTTGGATTGTCGAGCGAAACGCAGTGGTTGAGTGGACTCTACTACGCTGATTTCATCAGCTTTTACAGCCCTACTCAACTGTGCGGAGGTGGGACGACGAAATCGAATTCTAACGAATTACTGATTTCTGTCCCACTCTCTTTTTTTATCAAAAAAACACCTCCGAAACTAGGGGTTTCAGAGGTGTGGCAAAAGAATCAAATTAAACAATACCTTGGGCAATCATAGCGTTTGCAACATTTTCAAAGGCTGCGATGTTGGCACCAGCAAGGTAATCTTTACCAAGACCGTAGGTTTCTGCAGTTGTTTTAGCAGTGTTGAAGATGTTGGTCATGATATCTTTCAAACGACCATCCACTTCTTCACGTGTCCATGAAAGACGGAGGCTGTTTTGGCTCATTTCAAGAGCAGATACAGCAACCCCACCAGCATTGGCAGCTTTAGCAGGTCCGTAAAGGATACCATTTTCTTTGTAGACTTTGATAGCTTCAAGGTCGCTTGGCATATTAGCTCCTTCAGAAACAACTTTAACACCTTGAGCAACTAGGCGTTTAGCTGCTTCACCGTTAATCTCATTTTGAGTCGCACATGGAAGAGCGATGTCATAGTTGCCAGCATAAGTCCATACAGAACCTTCGTAGTAGGTAGCAGTTGACTTTTCTGCAGCGTATTCTGTCAAGCGAGCACGGCGTTTTTCTTTGACGTCTGTAAGAAGGTCAAAATCAATACCGTTTTCGTCGATGACATAGCCGTTTGAGTCAGAGACTGAGATGACAGTTGCACCAAGTTCAGTTGCTTTTTGAAGAGCGTATTGGGCTACGTTACCAGAACCTGAGATCACGACTTTCTTACCAGCAAAGCTGTCCCCGTTAGCCTTCAGCATTTCTTCAGTGTAGTAGACCAAACCGTAACCAGTTGCTTCTGGACGGATCAAGCTACCACCGAAACCAAGAGGTTTACCTGTCAAGACACCGGCATCGAATTGGTTAAGGCGTTTGTATTGGCCGTAAAGGTAACCGATCTCACGTCCACCAACCCCGATATCACCAGCTGGGACATCAAGAGATGGTCCGATGTATTTTTGCAATTCTGTCATGAAGCTTTGGCAGAAACGCATCACTTCAGCATCAGTTTTGCCTTTCGGATCGAAGTCAGATCCACCTTTACCTCCACCGATTGGAAGTCCAGTCAAGACGTTTTTAAAGATTTGTTCGAAGCCGAGGAATTTCAAGATCCCTTGATTTACAGTTGGGTGGAAACGAAGTCCGCCTTTGTATGGGCCTACAGCTGAGTTAAATTGGACACGGTAACCACGGTTCACTTGAACCTTTCCATCACGGTCAACCCAAGGAACACGGAAAGAAATCACTCGTTCTGGCTCAGTGATACGGGCCAAGATGTTTTCTTCAATGTATTCTGGATGTTTTTCAAATACAGGTTCCAAAGTGCTAAGGAACTCTTCAACAGCTTGAAGGAATTCTGCTTCATGGCCGTTGCGAGCTTTTACGGTTTCGAAAGTGCTTTGGATATATTCTTTTGCAGTTGTCATCTTGTTTCTCCTTTTTGATTGAAACGACTTCCAGCAAATTGGCTAAATTACTGGCATATGGAGGCACTGCTAGAAGCAATGTCATGTTTTATTACGTGGACAATTATAGCAGACTTTTTTTGACTTGTAAAGGAAAAAGTTGAATTTTCAGAAAATTTTCACAGCTAATAAAGACTGGTAAAAAGCTACCTACCTTGGACTTACTCCGGTTGAAATAATGATACGATTTTTAGCCTTTTTTTGAGCGAAAATCTACTCCTTTTCGAGTAATGTCTTGTTATTTCCGGACGATCCTTCCTCTTTTTTATTTTTTTAGCCATCCATCCTCTTTTTCATGCTATAATGACTGTAAGAATTTATTTCAAGGAGTAGAAGATGGTATCGACAAAAACAACTATTGCAGGTTTTGAGTTTGACAACTGCCTGATGAATGCCGCGGGTGTAGCCTGTATGACAATTGCAGAACTTGAAGAAGTAAAGAATTCTACTGCGGGAACATTTGTGACGAAAACTGCGACCTTGGAGTATCGTCAAGGGAACCCAGAGCCACGCTACCAAGATGTGCCGCTAGGATCTATTAACTCGATGGGCCTTCCCAACCAAGGCTTGGACTATTATTTGAATTACTTGTTAGAATTGCAAGAAAGCGATCCAGATCGGACCTTCTTTCTATCTCTTGTCGGCATGTCTCCCGAAGAGACCCATACCATCCTGAAAAAAGTGCAAGACAGTGACTTTAAAGGCTTGACGGAATTGAACCTTTCTTGTCCCAATGTTCCTGGTAAACCTCAGATTGCCTATGACTTTGAGACGACCGATCGAATCTTGTCAGAGGTATTTGGCTATTTCACCAAACCTCTTGGCATCAAGTTACCACCTTACTTTGATATTGTCCACTTCGATCAAGCAGCAGCGATTTTTAACAAATACCCGCTCAAGTTTGTCAACTGCGTCAACTCGATCGGAAATGGCCTCTATATCGAGGATGAATCCGTTGTGATCCGTCCTAAGAACGGTTTTGGTGGAATTGGTGGCGAATACATCAAACCGACTGCTCTGGCTAATGTTCATGCCTTTTACCAACGTTTGAATCCAGAGATTCAGATTGTGGGAACCGGTGGGGTCTTGACTGGTCGTGATGCCTTTGAGCATATCCTTTGTGGCGCTAGTATGGTGCAAGTCGGAACCACGCTTCATAAAGAAGGAGTTGGGGCTTTTGACCGCATTACAGCTGAGCTTAAAGCCATCATGGAAGAAAAAGGCTACCAAAGCCTAGAAGATTTCCGTGGGAAATTACACTACATTGACTAATCTTTCGAAAAGAACTTCCTCAAGTGGATGCTTGGGGGAGTTCTTTTCTGTTTCCTGGTCGAGTAAGAAAAAATTCTGTTCCTAGTTTTAGAGAATTTTCATTTTTATAGAGAGAAAAAGGTGTACAATGGAGGTGAAAAGGAAGGTGGTTTATATGGGAGAAAGGGATGTGATTCAAGAAGCAAGAACGATGATCAAAACTCTTCGAACAGCCTTTTCTAGGGACTTCATCCCCAGTCCAGATGCCCTTCGATTTGAGGAAAATCTAAATCATATTTTGGAAGTTTTATTGAGGGCAAGACAGGTAGACAATCGCCTATTGATCGAGTTGGAGAAGTTTTATCAGAATGCGAGTTTATTGATTGGTTTAAGTGGACTGCGTTTGAATAAAGAGTCCTTTCAAGCCTGGCGGTCTTATGATCACTGGCATTACGAAGCTGTGAAATCTCAGTTACAGGTATATGGACCAAGCATGATCTTGTAAGCAAATGAGTGTTTGCTTAAGAAATATTGAGGAGGTGTGTGATATGTCGCTCGTGCATGATTTTTTTCATCAGTTTTTAGTATCTATACGGAATCTTGGTTACTCGCTCTTTTTCTTATTTGAAAAATAAGCATCTCCGAATCCCTTTTACTAGTACAGTAGAAGGGATTTTTGATGCAGAATCCTTGAAAATCTGAGGCTATTGGATTATGATGGAGCTAATAGATGTCAAGCGTTCTTTGTAGGGAATGCGGGAAGCGAGGAAAAAAGATGGCAGAGATTTATCTAGCAGGTGGCTGTTTTTGGGGCTTAGAGGAGTATTTCTCACGGATCCCTGGTGTAGAAAAGACAACAGTGGGTTATGCCAATGGTCAGGTGGAAACGACCAATTACCAATTGATCAAGGAAACGGATCACGCAGAGACCGTTCAGGTCGTCTATGATCCAGACAAGATCACCCTCCGAGCGATTCTGCTCTACTATTTCCGTGTAATTGATCCCTTCTCCATTAACAAACAGGGAAATGATCGAGGGCGCCAGTACCGGACGGGTGTCTATTACCTAGACGAGGTAGATCGTGAGGTGATCGCCCAAGTGTTTGCGGAGCAAGAAGAACAACTGGGAACTAAGATCGTAGTTGAGTTGGAACCTTTACGCCACTATATCTTGGCTGAGGACTACCATCAAGACTACCTCAAGAAGAATCCTGGAGGCTATTGCCATATTGATGTGACAGATGCTGACCAACCCTTGATTGATCCGGCAGCCTATCCAAAGCCCAGTCAGGAGGAATTAAAGGTACGATTGACAGAGGAGCAGTACCAAGTCACCCAAGAAAGTGCGACGGAGCGTCCTTTCCACAATGCCTATGACCAGACCTTTGAAGAGGGCATTTATGTGGATATTACGACCGGGGAACCTCTCTTCTTTGCCAAGGATAAGTTTGCGTCTGGCTGTGGATGGCCGAGCTTCTCTCGTCCTATTGCGAAAGATGTCGTTCACTATTACCAGGATCATAGTCACGGAATGGAGCGAATTGAAGTTCGTTCCCGCTCAGGCAATGCCCACCTCGGCCATGTCTTTACTGATGGGCCAAGAGACCAAGGAGGTCTTCGCTATTGTATCAATTCGGCCTCTCTACGCTTTATTCCTAAAGAGGAAATGGAGGCAGAGGGATACGGGGACCTACTCAGGCAAATGCACTAAAAGAATGATTGAGAAAGGGGGCTCTGAGCCCTCTTTTTTTAATTTCTTTAGTCCCTCCGTTTATCTATTCATGGAAGTTTAGGTCAGTCTGTTTTCTTTTGTCAAAATTGTGTTACAATGAAAAAAAGGCCTGAAAGATGACGGAGAGGTCTTTGACAAGTGCAAGAGAATTGGATAGAAAGAGAAGAAGATGAAGAATTGGAAGGATCTCCTAAAGAGATGGAGTGAGCTCGGGAAAGATATCCTCACGATGCTTAATGACTGGCTTGATATTGGATTGGGAAAGGCGACAGCATTTCGCTTGACCAACGAACAGTTTGTCTATGGCTTGCTGATTACAGTATTTGCGGCCGCGAATTTGGTCTTATGGGTTCAAAAATGGAATGGCTTTCCCATTACAGCACTAGAGATGCCAGAAGTTGTTGAAAAGCAAGAGGAAATCCATCCGGATCAGTTACCGCATACCGCTCGGATCATGGCAAATGGGGATCAACTCTACCATGACTTGATTTATATGAGTGCAGCCAAGGAAGATGGAAGCTATGATTTTTCTGAGAATTATCACTATGCTCAGGAATGGTTGAAGCAAGGGGATCTGGTTTTGGGGGATTTTGAAGGTACTATCAATTCGGATTATGGCCTTTCTGGATATCCGATTTTCAATGCCCCTGGGGAGGTAGTTGCTTCGATCAAGGATGCGGGCTATCAGGTGATGGACCTGGGACATAACCATATCCTCGATTCTGGCTTGGAAGGGCTGTTTTCGACTGCGAAAGCCTTCGAAGATGCGGGGATCCAAACGGTTGGTGTCTATCCGCATGAGACGCGAGGTCAAGCCCCTATCCTGATTAAGGAAGTAAATAGAATCAAGATCGCGATTTTGGCTTATTCCTACGGCTTTAATGGGATGGAGTATAATCTGGAACAAGAGGACTATGACAATCGTCTATCGGATCTCAATGAGGAGCGGATGCGTCAAGAAATCCAAAAAGCTGAGATGGAAGCGGACATTACCATTGTCATGCCTCAGATGGGGATTGAATATGAATTAGAGCCAACAGAGGAACAAAAGGAGCTATATCATAAGATGATTTCTTGGGGAGCTGATATTGTCTTGGGTGGCCATCCTCATGTCGTCCAACCTGCCGAGATTGTGGATAAGGATGGACAACAGAAATTGATCATTTATTCTATGGGGAATTTTCTTTCGAATCAGCGACTGGAAACCATGGAAGGGATAGAAAATGCTCAATGGACCGAACGGGGTGTTCTGATGGATATCACAATTGAGAAAGTAGGGCGTAAGACCCGTATCAAAACAGCAACAGCTCATCCTACTTGGGTCAACCGGACGCCGAAGGACAGTTATTCTCCTGAAGGCTATGAACTCTATCATTTCCAGACCTATATCTTGGAGGACTGGATTGAAGGAGGCAAGTATCGGGATCAATTGAATGATGAAACAAAGGCGCGTGTCGATACAGCCTACCAGGAAGTGAAAGAACGTGTGAATTTGAATTGGCAATAGGAAGGGGCGAATGAAGGAATGGACAAACTTGGATGGTTACCAATTGGATTTGTTGGACTGATCATCGTTATGACTCTAACAAATCAGCTATCAACGATTCTTCTGAGAAAAAAATTAGCCAAGGCTTGGGAGGGTAAACCTTTTTTCATAAAAAAAGATAGTGAAGAAAGTTTAGCGGAAACAATGCTCTTGGCTTCGGCACTCCAACCGACAGATAGCCAAGTAGACGGTCAGACTTGGCATGATTTGGACCTCTATAGAGTCTTTGATCAGTTGAATTATACACAGTCTAGTATAGGGGCTGAGGCCTTGTATCAGAAGATGCGTTTGATTAAATTTCAACCAGAAGCATCCTTGCAGGAGTTAGAGGATTTTTTTGACCATCACCCTGATCTTCGTCTCAAGGTTCAAGTTGTCATGAACCAATTAGGAAAAAAGAACCACAATATGGCTAGAAGTATTGTGGCTAATCCAGGGAAACAGGATTCGAAGATCTATCTTTCTCTCTATATTTTCTTAGCCTGTTTGCCGGTCTTCTCGCTTTTCTTCCTTCCATTTTTTAAAATTCAAGCGATGATGGTCTTGGTGGCGAGTGCGACCTTCAATATCATTTTTTCGAGCATTCGGAATTGGTCGAATAAAATGCGCTTGGATCGAGTTAGTTACTTGGTTCGTATCTTTGCCTCAACGGCAAAGCTTAGCCATTTAGCGATTCCAAAACAAGAAGCCCTCAAACAGGCTGTCCAACCATTTAAGAAGACGAAAGTTATTTCCGGAATCTTACAAAGTCCAACAGGAAGCTCAGATATGGAAATTATTCTGATTTACCTTAATTTTCTTTTCTTAATTCCGCAGATTGCTCAAGTTTATATCTATCAGCAAGTGAGGATTCATCAGAAAGAAGCTCAGGAAGCGATCAATCTTTTGGGAGAATTGGAAGTAGCCATCAGCCTTCTACGCCATAAGCGTGATGTTGATTTGGTCTGTCATCCCAGCTTTAAAAAAGAAGGCGGAATTAAGGGCAAGGGGATCTACCATCCTTTACTAACGGATCCGGTTGCTAACGATGTTCGTTTTGAAAAAAATATGGTGATTAGTGGAGATAATGCCTCAGGGAAATCTACTTATCTGAAAATGGTAGCTATTAACTGTATTCTAGCTCAGGGCTTGGGCTTCGCCTATGGTGAAAGTTTGGAGCTTTCTTATGGACATGTCATGACCTCTATGGATGTCAGTGATGATATCGAGGTTGGAGATAGTTATTTTATTACAGAGAGCAAAACGATTCTCCGAATGATTGAGAGTCTGGAAAAGTCTGGCTTTCATTATTTCTTTATTGATGAACTCTTTAAGGGTACCAATACCATTGAGCGAATTGGATCTGGCTTGGGGATTGTCCGCTGGCTATCTAGACACGATTGCTTGTATATGATTTCGAGTCATGATATTGAGTTAGTTGCGGCGTCTGGTGCAGTCAATGATAATTATCATTTTGATAGTCGTTATGTTGACGGGGAAATTGTCTTTGATTATCAGATAAAGCAGGGGGCGGCAGTAACGAAGAATGCGGTCAATACATTAAAAAGCCTCCATTTTCCTTCAGAAATCACCCAAACTTCTCAAGAATTAATAAGGCAATATGAAGAAACAGGGAAATGGTCTTTAAATACAATAATTGAGAGCTAAAGATGTAAGTTGCTTCGTTTTATCTGATATTTCTACTGTAAAAAAACTAAAAGCCCCTGGAACATAAGTGATATGTACCCAGAATCCTGGACACATGTTATGAACTAAGTGGAACACATGGATGCTATCCTGTACATTACAGGTGGCATCCATTTTGTTTTTCCTTGTATTCTTTCATTGTTGTAATAACTTATGTATTCATCTAGTGCTTTTGAAAAGCTCTCAAATGATTCATATTCTTTCTCGTAGCTGTAGTACATTTCATTCTTTAGACGTCCAAAGAATGTTTCCATAATGCAATTATCTATACAATTGCCACGTCTAGACATTGATTGGATAATTCCCCTGTTTTTTAGTTACTGACGATAGTAGTTGTGTTGATATTGCCATCCTTGATCTGAATGAAATATTAATCCTGTAAGTGATTTGAACTTTTTAAACGCCATCTCTAGCATTCTCTTGATTTGATTTAGGTTTGGACTCATCGACAAGTCATATGAAATAACTTCATTTGTGTACATATCAATTATCGGAGGATATGTACCCAGAATCCTGGACACATGTTATGAACTAAGTGGAACACATGGATGCTATCCTGTACATTACAGGTGGCATCCATTTTGTTTTTCCTTGTATTCTTTCATTGTTGTAATAACTTATGTATTCATCTAGTGCTTTTGAAAAGCTCTCAAATGATTCATATTCTTTCTCGTAGCTGTAGTACATTTCATTCTTTAGACGTCCAAAGAATGTTTCCATAATGCAATTATCTATACAATTGCCACGTCTAGACATTGATTGGATAATTCCCCTGTTTTTTAGTTCCTGACGATAGTAGTTGTGTTGATATTGCCATCCTTGATCTGAATGAAATATTAATCCTGTAAGTGATTTGAACTTTTTAAACGCCATCTCTAGCATTCTCTTGATTTGATTTAGGTTTGGACTCATCGACAAGTCATATGAAATAACTTCATTTGTGTACATATCAATTATCGGAGAAAGGTAACACTTTCCCCATGAAAAGTTAAACTGAGATACATCAGTTGTCCACTTCTGAAGTGGTGCTGTTGCTGTAAAGTCTCTATCTATTATGTTTGGTGCTACTTTACCTACTTCACCCTTGAATGAGTGATACTTTTCTTTAGGTCTTTTGCCTTGCAATCCAAGTGAATGCATGATACGTTGTACTCTTTTATGATTGACAGAATTTCCACGTCTTAAGAGCTCTCTATACACTCTTCTCACACCATATCTACCTTTATGCTGGCTAAATATTTTCTTGATTTCTTCAGTGAGCTTAATATTTCTAAAGTCTACAGTATCAACTTTACTGATTTCGTAGTAGTAAGTTGATTTAGGCATATTTAAACCTTTTAGTAGGTGCTTTAATTGGTATCCTTCTTCTCTGAGCGCTTTGATGATTGCTGCTTTTTCGCCTTGAGTTGCGCAGCCCATCTTTCTTGCCTCAAGGCGATCCTTTTTTTTACTACTTCAATCTCCGCTTTCATTGCCGCAATTTCTTCTCTTAGTCTGATTAACTCTTCACGTTCTGATTCAGTTAAAGGTTTGGGCTTAATCGTTTTCTTTTTCATAACAGGGTTCTTACTCTTGCGACCTTTCTTTTTATTCACAAGACCATTGTAACCTAATTCTTTGTATTTGCGAACCCAGGTATATAGCATTCCATTATTTATACCTGCAGAAACAGCAACTGACTTGTTGGATTGTCCTGCTAATACTTTAGCAACTAATTCATATTTCGCTTCAGGGGTCCACACTTTGTTATTACCTAAGTGCTTTAATGCATCTGGTCCATTTTCTTCTTCGATACGAGCCCAGTATCGAACCATTAGATGAAAGTTTGATGTTTTTATTCCTTCTGGTGTTTCAGGCCATATTCCTTTTCTATATAGCTCAATACACTCTAACTTATACTCATGACTGTAACGCATGAAAATACCCTCCTTACTGGGTGTCCAGTAAAGAGGGTACATATCAAAGTTTCAATTGTGTTCAGGGGGCTTTTATTATTTGATCCTTTGATTAAAGACAAGCTTTTCGGTATTGACTTGGAGTGATCTGATAGTATTTCTTGAATTGGCGATTAAAGTTTGAGAGGTTGTTGAAGCCAGATTGGCTAGCGATATCAATAATTGCCAGATCAGAATGCTGGAGGAAATGGGCGGCTTTTTTTAGCCGATATTGGATGATGTACTCCATACAAGAGATCCCTAATTGTTTCTTAAAGAAATTCATAAAGTGGGTCGGGCTAAAATGACACAATTCTGCTAATTGCTCAATCATAAGCTCCTCTTGGTAATGGTTCGAAATATGGTCGAGGACCAAACGAATTTTTTCTTCTCTTCGATAAGCATCCGTTGAAAACTTCTTCTCGACAATATAGTTGTGAGAAAAGAGGACCTTACTGGGTGTCCAGTAAAGAGGGTACATATCAAAGTTTCAATTGTGTTCAGGGGGCTTTTATTATTTGATCCTTTGATTAAAGACAAGCTTTTCGGTATTGACTTGGAGTGATCTGATAGTATTTCTTGAATTGGCGATTAAAGTTTGAGAGGTTGTTGAAGCCAGATTGGCTAGCGATATCAATAATTGCCAGATCAGAATGCTGGAGGAAATGGGCGGCTTTTTTTAGCCGATATTGGATGATGTACTCCATACAAGAGATCCCTAATTGTTTCTTAAAGAAATTCATAAAGTGGGTCGGGCTAAAATGACACAATTCTGCTAATTGCTCAATCATAAGCTCCTCTTGGTAATGGTTCGAAATATGGTCGAGGACCAAACGAATTTTTTCTTCTCTTCGATAAGCATCCGTTGAAAACTTCTTCTCGACAATATAGTTGTGAGAAAAGAGGAGATAGAGGAGTTCATTGAGCTGGGATTTGAGTCGAAGTTCATAGAAAGGACCTTGTTCTCTTCCGTTTGCCATACAGTTTAAAAGGCTCTGTTTGATTTCTTCATAACCCGGAGATTGGACTTGGATACGTCGGACAAATTCAAAATCACCATTGTAGAGGGGTTGTAAATATTTTAGAGTGGCAATATTTTTATGAGTAATCCCAATCAGGTCCAGATTAAAATGGAGGACATCCATGGTATGGGAAGAACTCTGGATGGGATGAATGGAGTGAAGGGCATTAGGGCGGATCAAAATAATATCGCCTGGTTGACTATGAAAATATTCATAGTCGATATGGAATTGAGCAGTCCCTTCGTTGACATAAATAATCTCAATATCAGTGTGCCAATGAAATAAAATATCCGGTTGGCCATTTTGGGTGCGAATCTGTTTGATTGAAAAAGGGAAATCGCTATTGGTAAAGGATGTTTGGCGGTATAAGGTCTTTGTGTTCATGCCTACCTCTTAGATCTTTTTCGGGAGTAGCAGACGCTTTGGCTAGGTGTGAGAGAGGGTCTGCTAGTTACTTCATACAGGGAAAATCTATTATCTATATTATAATAAAATTGGACCGAAAATTAAAGAGGATTCGGTGGAATTTCTAAAATTTTAAGGATGGGGAGAAGGGAGCGTTTGTGGCAAAGAAGGCCCAAAATGACTAGGAAATGGTGTATAATAGGGACAAGATAGAAAGAGGTGGCTGGTATGATACAAATGATTGCGACAGACATGGACGGTACTCTGATGGATGCGCAAGGAGAGGTTGACCGTGAGCGTCTGAGCCGCATCTTGGATCAGCTAGACCAAAGAGGGATTCCCTTTGTTATTGCGACGGGGAATGGCTATAGCCGTATGGCTCATGTCTTGGGAGAGCTGAAAGATCGTGTCACCTTGGTTCTAGCCAATGGTGCACGGATATTAGAGAAGGGAAAGCTCATCCGAGAGTGTAGCTGGCCTGAAGAGCTGGTGCAGGAGGTCTTGCGTTATCTAGAAGGTCGAGAAGAAGAACTTCATCTGGTCGTCAGTAGCCTATCTGGAGCCTATGCCAAGAAAGGAACAGAGTTTCCTCTTTTAGAGCAATTGATGACGCCTGAGTTAGCTACAGCTTTTTACAGACGGATGCGCTTTGTGGATGATTTGGTCCAAGAGCATGGTGAGCAGGTTCTGAAGATAAGTGTCGTCACTGACACTGAAAAAGTCGAAGTCTTTGTGCAAGAGTTGCGAGAAGAGTTTGGGGAGCGACTGCTTCCAGCAGCTAGTGGCTATGGAGCCATCGATATTCTGCAACCGGAGGTCAATAAGGCTACAGCCATTCAATTCTTGGAAGAACACTGGGGCGTTGATGGTGGGCATTTAATGGCATTTGGCGATAGCCAAAACGATGTGGAAATGCTGGAGTTAGCGACCTATTCCTATGCGATGGAAAATGCGGACGTCCATGCTCGACAAGCAGCCCGCTACACAGCGTCATCTCACCAAGAAGGTGGGGTTTATGAAATGATTGAAGCCTATTTGGATGGAAGACTAAGTTTCGACTAGGCGAATATTCTACCGCACATAGTTTCTACCATACGAATCGAAAGGAGTCTTTATGGCTGTACAATTATTGGAGACCTGGCTCTTGAAAGAACAGGCAAAAATACAACAGAACTACCGAGAGCTGAATCAAAAACCTTTGAAGGAACCCGATATACTTTTTATAGGAGACTCTATCATCGAATACTATCCTCTTCAGGAGTTACTTTTGACGGATCAGTATATGGTGAATCGGGGAATCAGAGGCTACAAGACAGACCTCTTAAGAGAGAATCTAGATGCCCATATTTTTGGTCAAGCAGTGGATAAGATTTTCCTACTAATCGGAACCAATGACATTGGCAAGGAAATGCCCCTGTCAGAAACCATCGATAACATGTCCATAATCTTACAGGAGATGGTACGACTCTTGCCCTTGGCGCAAATCAAACTTGTTTCGGTTCTCCCTGTGAATGAGGGAGAAACCTACAAGGGGACAGTCTATATCCGGACCAATCAAAAGATTCAGACCCTGAATCAGGCTTATCATGAGCTGGCTCAAGGAATGATGAATGTCGAATTTATCAATGTTTTTGAGAGCTTGCTCGGTGAAGATGGTCAGCTCAAACCAGCTTATACAACAGATGGTCTTCATTTAACAATTGAAGGATACAGGGTCTTAAGTAAGGCTCTTCAAAAGGAAATTTAACCAATCCTAGCAGGGAAAAACTATTTTCCGCTAGGATTTTTTGATACCTTCTGTGAAACAGTTTGGGAACATGCTCTATTTTGTACTAATTTTATACGATCTAAAAACCTTGCTGTCATGCGGTTTATCCCTTCTGTTATAAAATAGTTAGCGGAAACAGAACAGTTTTCTCTATTGTGTTATGTAATAGTTCCAGGTGTTCAGTGAGCATATTCTTATACAAGGACAATAAAACGTGATAAATTGATATAGTAAAGTTGTTTGAAACGTTTTCACTCTTTGTCGAATTCAGTTCAAAGACTGACAATTATTTTTATTGAAGGAGAGTTATCATTATGACTCAAGGGAAAATTACTGCATCTGCAGCAATGCTCAACGTATTGAAAACATGGGGCGTAGACACTATCTACGGTATCCCATCAGGAACACTTAGCTCACTTATGGACGCTTTGGCTGAAGACAAAGATATCCGTTTCTTGCAAGTTCGCCACGAAGAAACAGGTGCTCTTGCAGCGGTTATGCAAGCTAAATTTGGCGGATCTATCGGTGTTGCAGTTGGTTCAGGTGGACCTGGTGCCACTCACTTGATCAACGGTGTTTACGATGCAGCGATGGATAACACTCCATTCCTTGCGATCCTTGGATCACGTCCAAACAACGAGCTCAACATGGATGCCTTCCAAGAATTGAACCAAAACCCAATGTACAACGGTATCGCTGTTTACAACAAACGTGTCGCTTACGCAGAGCAATTGCCAAAAGTCATTGACGAAGCTTGCCGTGCTGCCGTTTCTAAAAAAGGTCCAGCTGTCGTTGAAATTCCAGTAAACTTTGGTTTCCAAGAAATCGACGAAAACTCATACTACGGTTCAGGTTCTTACGAGCGTTCATTCATCGCTCCTGCTTTGAACGAAGTTGAAATCGACAAAGCTGTTGAAATCTTGAACAACGCTGAACGTCCAGTTATCTATGCTGGTTACGGTGGTGTTAAAGCTGGTGAAGTGATTACTGAATTGTCACGTAAAATCAAAGCACCAATCATCACAACTGGTAAAAACTTTGAAGCTTTCGAATGGAACTATGAAGGTTTGACAGGTTCTGCTTACCGTGTTGGTTGGAAACCAGCCAACGAAGTTGTCTTTGAAGCAGACACAGTTCTTTTCCTTGGTTCAAACTTCCCATTTGCTGAAGTTTACGAAGCATTCAAGAACACTGAAAAATTCATCCAAGTTGATATTGACCCTTACAAACTTGGTAAACGTCACGCCCTTGACGCTTCAATCCTTGGAGATGCAGGTCAAGCAGCTAAAGCGATCCTTGACAAAGTAAACCCAGTTGAGTCTACTCCATGGTGGCGTGCAAACGTGAAGAACAACCAAAACTGGCGTGATTACATGAACAAACTCGAAGGTAAAACTGAGGGTGAATTGCAATTGTACCAAGTCTACAATGCCATCAACAAATACGCTGATGAAGATGCGATCTACTCAATCGACGTCGGTAACTCAACTCAAACATCTACTCGTCACCTTCACATGACACCTAAGAATATGTGGCGTACATCTCCACTCTTTGCAACAATGGGTATCGCTATCCCTGGTGGTATCGCTGCTAAGAAAGACAATCCAGACCGCCAAGTATGGAATATCATGGGTGACGGAGCCTTCAACATGGTTTACCCAGACGTGATCACGAACGTTCAATACAACCTTCCAGTTATCAACGTTGTCTTCACAAACGATGAGTATGCCTTCATCAAGAACAAATACGAAGATACAAACAAACACTTGTTTGGTGTAGACTTTACAAATGCTGACTACGCGAAAATTGCTGAAGCACAAGGTGCAGTTGGATTTACCGTTAACCGTATTGAAGATATCGATGCTGTGGTTGCTGAAGCTGTTAAACTCAACAAAGAAGGTAAAACTGTTGTTATTGATGCCCGCATCACACAACACCGTCCACTTCCAGTAGAGGTACTTGAGTTGGATCCAAAACTTCACTCAGAAGAAGCGATCAAAGCCTTCAAGGAAAAATACGAAGCAGAAGAACTCGTACCATTCCGCCTCTTCTTGGAAGAAGAAGGGTTGCAATCACGCGCAATCAAATAATTCCTCTCGTCGAATTTATTCTTTGATTTTCATAGAGTGGGACTTAAAAAGATCGGAGTCATCCGGTCTTTTTATGGAGAATAGTAAATGAATTTAAATCAATTAGATATTATCGTTTCAAATGTTCCCAAAGTCTGTTCTGACTTGGAGCGTCTTTTGGATAAAAAGGCTGATTATGTTGATGACGGTTTTGCTCAGTTTACAATTGGCAGTCATTGTCTCATGTTATCACAAAATCACCTGATTCCTTTGGAAGATTTTCAGTCAGGAATCATTCTTCACATTGAGGTTGAGGATGTAGACCAGAACTACAAACGGTTGAAAGAGCTTGGCGCTGAAATATTACATGGCCCATCTGCAACTGATTGGGGAACAGAATCTTTGCTAGTTAAAGGCCCTGCTGGTCTAGTCATTGATTTTTATCGTATGAAATAGGACGCTTAGTCATTTGAAGTCAACCTTAATTATTCTTAAAACAGAATGTGAAAATATGAACTATTGAAAGATCGGAGTCATCCGGTCTTTTTATGTTGCGCTTGAATAGAAACAATCTTAGAATAGTATCAGTTTTTCCTAGGATGCTGTAAGACTTTCGGATTAGACAGGGATATAATAGATTTAAGGATGAAAGCGAGGTAGGAATATGACTGACAAACTACAATTTCCAGATGGTTTCCTTTGGGGTGGGGCGACGGCTGCCAACCAATGTGAAGGAGCTTATAATGAAGATGGCCGCGGCTTGGCCAATGTGGATGTGGTACCGATTGGGCCTGATCGTCACGCGATTATTACGGGTCAGAAAAAGATGTTCGACTTTGAAGAGGGCTATTTTTACCCGGCTAAAGATGGTATTGATATGTACCATCGCTACAAGGAAGACATTGCCCTCTTTGGGGAAATGGGCTTTAAAACTTATCGACTTTCTATTGCTTGGTCACGGATCTTCCCACAAGGGGATGAACTGGAGCCAAACGAAGCGGGACTACAGTTCTATGAAGACCTCTTTAAGGAATGTCACAAGTATGGCATTGAGCCCTTGGTGACCATTACTCACTTTGACTGTCCCATGCATTTGATTACCGAGTACGGTGGTTGGCGCAACCGCAAGATGTTGGGCTTTTATGAACGTCTCTGTCGGACCCTCTTTACTCGTTACAAGGGCTTGGTCAACTACTGGCTGACCTTTAATGAAATCAATATGATCCTCCATGCGCCATTTATGGGAGCGGGTCTCTGCTTCGAGGAAGGAGAGAATGAGGAGCAGGTCAAATACCAGGCAGCCCACCATGAGTTGGTCGCTTCAGCCATTGCCACTAAGCTTGCCCATGAGATTGATCCGAACAACAAGGTCGGCTGTATGCTGGCAGCAGGGCAAAATTACCCGCATACTTGTGCTCCGCGTGATGTTTGGGCGGGTCTAGAAGAAGACCGCAAGAACTACTTCTTCATCGATGTGCAGGCGCGTGGGGAATACCCTAACTATGCTAAGAAAGAGTGGGAACGTCAGGGCATCACGGTTGAGATGACCGAGCAGGACCTTCAATTGTTGAAAGACTATACGGTGGACTTTATTTCCTTCTCCTACTATGCCAGTCGGGTCGCTTCAGGTGATCCAGCTGAAAGGGAGAAAACAGCGGGCAATATCTTTGCCTCTTTGAAGAATCCCTACCTAGAAAGTTCAGAATGGGGTTGGCAGATTGACCCTCTTGGTCTCCGCATTACCCTCAATACCATCTGGGATCGTTATCAAAAGCCTATGTTTATCGTGGAAAATGGATTAGGGGCAGTGGATACACCTAATGAAGCGGGGGAAATCGAGGATGATTATCGGATTGACTACCTGGCTGCCCACATCAAGGCTATGCGAGATGCCATCCATGAAGACGGCGTCGTCCTCTGGGGCTATACGACTTGGGGTTGTATTGACCTGGTCTCTGCTGGGACAGGAGAAATGAAGAAGCGCTACGGTTTTATCTATGTTGACCGGGACAACGAAGGCAAGGGAACCTTAGCCCGTTCGCGTAAGAAATCCTTCTATTGGTACAAAGAGGTCATTGCGACCAATGGAGCTTTTGTTAAATAAAAGTCTCCTTTAGAGCTTCACCATCTTCTGGATGACTCTGTGACAGCAAACTAAAAAGCTTAGAATCCCAACCAAAGCTGGGGTTCTAAGCTTTTTGTATGTCGTTAAGGCAAGTCCTTATTGATTTACTGGTCGTAGTCTAAGACATTGTTTTCGATGACAAACTTAGATTCAGCGGAAATGCTAGCTTCTCCTAGTTGCAACTGTGAACTTCCGTCTGGTTTCATGATGTGCCACTGACCGTCCTTGTGAGCAAAGATAGCCTGAAATGTTACGTTATCACTCTTGTCTCGAATCGGCAGAACAAATGCTTGATCTGTATTCTCTAAGAGAATCTCTTCTTTTTTTTCAAAGTTATAGATATAAAATTGCCCAGTTCTTTGTCCCAAACCATGAAGATCATCGACTTTTTGCCAATTTTCAAAATTTTTCTGAACTAGGGATTCATTAAAAATCTTGTTGAAGGTTTCGTTCCGTTTCTTGGTTTCTTCCTCGTCTAGTGTCTTCTGAAACTCTGCAACCTTTTTAGTCGTTTGGACGGTTTGTCTGTTTTGCTCCCTGATTTGCTGGCGGTGGATGACTCGCATCATTCTTGCACCAACGCCCAGGATGACGAGAATGGATACAAGGCTGATTTGAGTTTTGGCATTTTTTTTCATAGATGATTCTCCCTATTGTGTCATTGGTCCTATTATACCCTTTGAAAGAAAGGATAGTCAAGTTCATCTTGTGATGACCTACCATGCAGCTCTACCTGGGGACTATAGGATTTTATCAGATTTTCATTGACGAAGGTCCCTTTATTTGATAGGCTAGGGGAATAGAAATGATTTCGTAAGCATAGAAAAGAGGAGTGAGGCAAGTGGCACGCATCTTATTAATTGAAGATAATAATGATATCCAAGAAATTTTGTATAGTCTCTTAAGCGAAGACCATGAGGTGCTTCAGGCTTTTTCAGGTACAGAAGGGCTACGACTCTTCCAGCAAGAAAGCATTGATTTGGTCCTTCTCGATATCATGCTTCCTGGGAAAAATGGGGATCAGGTCCTTGAGGAAATCCGTTTGCAGAGTCAGGTACCGGTCATCATGATGACAGCTCTTGGTGACAAACACCTCATTAGCCAGTATCTCCTTGCAGGTGCCAATGATTATATCGTCAAGCCCTTTAATCTGGATGAGGTGGCTGCTCGGGTGACAGTGCAACTGAGAAATAACCTCACTCCGGCACAGGAAGCTCCATCATCGAAAAAGCTGACTGTTAAAAATCTGGTCCTGAACCCAGAAAGCTTTGAACTGGAGTCTGGAGAAAAAACGCTTCGCTTAGGTAAAAAGGAATTTCAAATTTTTGAAACTTTATTGGCGCATCCAAAGAAGATTTTCACCAAAGAAGAATTGTATGAGGCAGTCTGGGAAGAGGTCTATCTGCCTGGAGACAATACGCTCAATGCCCAATTGAGCAATCTCCGAAAGAAAATTGCCCAACTCGATCCTAATGAGGATTACATTGAAACCGTCTGGGGCTTGGGTGTTCGCTTGAAAGGAGACAAGTAATGTGGGGATTGGTTCTAGTTCTAGTCTTCCTTGTCCTTCTCTTGGGACTGGGCTATGTTCGCTTGCTTTCAGCTTTAAAGGATTTGCAGGAGCAGATTCAAAAGAAGCTCCAAAATGGGAGTGGGGTACGGTTGACGTCACGTGTTTCAAATAAAGAATTGGTCGCCTTGACCAAACAGGTCAGTGAGCTCTTTGACCAGATCGAGCGGACCAATCGGATTGCCTTCCAAGAGAAGAAAACCTTGGATATGGCCATCAGTAATATTGCTCACGATATTCGGACGCCTTTGACCATTGCGTCTGGTTATACCCAACAAATCATCAAGAGTGGGACGCAAGAAGAGGAAAAACTGAAAAAAATTTCTTCCAATCTTCAAGTCGTCTCAAAACGCTTGGAATCACTCTTGGAATACAGACGCTTGATGGAGGGTGCCATTCAGCCTCGGCTTTCAGACGTTAATCTCAGCCAAGTCCTAACCCAGCAGTTATTCCAGTATTATGATAGCTTGTCTGAGGCGGGGATTGCACTAGAGGTAGAGTTAGAAGAGCATCTCCATTATGCTACTGATCCTGAGCTTTGGGAGCGCCTCTTGCAAAATATGCTCAGCAATGTCCTCAAGCATGGGAAGGAAGAGGCCCGTTTGACCCTGACTTCTGATGTGGAGACAATTCGGGTCGAACTGCGAAATATTGTGCAACAGCCGATTCAACACTTAGACCAATTAGCTAGTCGCTTCTACTCCGAAAATCTATCGGATACAGAGGAGTCTTCTGGCTTGGGTCTCTACATCATTCAAAATTTTGTAGAGATTTTAGGGGGAGATTTGCAACTGGCAACGGAGGCAGACTGGTTTATCTTGACCATTACATTAAAAAAGTAGGACTTGACCAATCGTCAAGTCCTACTTTTTATAAATCTTTGTGTTTGAAAGTAGCGAGTCCCAGGAAGCCGAAAACAAGGATGAATCCAAGGGCGATAGAGAGGGTATTGTTGGTTGCTGTCGTACTTTGGACCATGGAATATTGGAATTCCAAGTTTAGATAGTGCAAAATGTCGATGTCTTTAAAGAAGAGCGCAGGAAGGCTTAAGAAGATATTTCCAACAAAGTAGCCAACGAAAGCCAAGGTGATAGATTGGCTGGCGTAAAGGAGGAAGGAAATAATGCTGACCCAAGCCAAGGTGGAGAGGAACTGAATCAGAAGGGTCAAGCCAAAATGAGAGAAGAAGTGGTCAGGCATGGTGCCAAGTCCATTGTAGAGGGTCGCGATCGAGAAGACAAGACCATAAGAAACGAGAAATTGGAAAAGAGCAATGGTCAAGACAACAGCACTTTTAGCAAAGTAGTAGCTAGTGCGAGAGACACCATAGGCTAGACTATTCTTGTATAAATTTTGTGTTAAATCTGTTCCCAGGACCAGGGTGATGACAATAATAGTAAAGAGAATGGTCATACTGATGCTGGCGGAGTAGTTGATCAAGGCTTTAAAACCCGTCCAAACTTCTGTCGTTAGGGGGATTTTTGATTCCGTATTGACACCGGCGTGTCCAGCAACTCCAAAGATGACTCCAGACAGGATGTTGAGAACGAGAATGGCTTCTGTAATCCAAAAACCTTTGGAGCGAAAAAGTCTATAAAAATCTGCTTGAATGGTATGCAACATGATAAATCTCCTAAATGAAATGTGTGGGATAAGTAATACAAGACGGTGGGTTGACTAGTCTACCAGGTCCGTAAAGAATTTTTCCAGATCTTGGCGGGCATAGTAGATTTCGTCTACATCAATATCTGCTTGAACGAGAGCTTTGACAATGACTTTAATATCGTGAGTCTGGCCAAAGATATGGATTTCTCCATCCTTATCGATGACCTTGATGCGATGATGGAGTTGATCCTGGATCAGTTGACTCGCAAGGGCTAGTTGATTGGTCTTGAGGATGATGTAATCTTCTCCCTGTTCTTCGAATTCGGCCTTGCTAATTTCTTTGATCAGGCGTCCTTGGTCGACAATGCCAAAGCGATTAGCAACCAGATAGAGTTCAGAGAGGATATGACTGGAAATGAGGATGGTCATGCCGAGTTCATCATTGAGGCGCTTGATCATCTGACGAAATTCCTTGATTCCGACCGGATCAAGACCATTGATGGGTTCGTCCAGAATGAGGAAGTCGGGTTTGGCAATGAGCGCAATGGCAATTCCCAACCGTTGTTTCATTCCCAGTGAAAAATCACGAAATTTTTTCTTGCCTGTATTACTCAGGCCGACATAGTTCAGAGTTTCTTTGATGACCTGGTCGGGGTTTGGGATATGGCGAGCCTTGCAATAGTAGACTAAGTTTTGATAGGCAGTCATATGTTTGTGTGCCACGGGACTCTCAATGACGGATCCGACACGTTTCAGGGCTTGGGTCCACTGGGAGCGATTTGTAGAAGCAAAGAGGGAGACGCTTCCGTCAGTTTCTTGAATTAGCTGGGTAATGACCTTGATGAGGGTGGTTTTCCCAGCTCCGTTCTTACCGATCAGGCCGTAGACATCACCTTTGCGAATGCTCAGATTCACATCGTTTAAGGCGTATTGTTGACCAAATTTTTTACTCAAATGGGAAATTTCTAATACTTTTTCCATGGTTTTCTCCTTCGTCCAAATGACTAGTTGTTTTCTTTACACTCTTAGTATACAGCTTGCTTTTCAAATAACTATCAAGCAATTCTAAAATATTTCTAAAATTTTAAAAAGTAAAAAAGAACAGTTAGCCTATCTTGATTCAAGAAGACTTCTGTCCTTTTTTACTAGATGTTCTTCAAAAACTCCTTGATGACTTGTGCCAGTTCATTGGGTTTCTGAGTATTGAGTAGATGGCCTCCATCTGCGATTTCTTGATAGTGCCCTTTAGGCAGGAGATTCGCCAACTTTTTCGAAGAAGCCTGATTGGCCCTATCTTTGCTGCCACAAATCACTAAGCTAGGGAGAGGACAAGTTTTAGCAGTATCGGTTAGATTAAGACTTTTTAACTCGGTCAAGATTTGCAACATGTGCTGTTTGTTGGCACCCTGCTTTTCAAAGACCTGTTTGGGAAGCAGACGAAAGAGGAGGATCTGGAGCCGATAGAGGAAATTGGTCTTGAGTTTGTATTGTGTCCCTGAGAGCACCAAGCCCTTGAGGTGTGGTAAGTCTTGGCTGGAGAGTTCAAGAGCGAGAACGCCACCCAGTGAGAGTCCAACCAGAATAAAGGGCTCGCTTTCTTGTTGGAGACACTCCGTCAGTCTTTCTTTGGCCTCCTGGTAGCTTTCGCTTGGAGAAGAGAAAATAGCGAAAGAGTCAGAAGGCAAGGGGGAAAGTGCATCTTGAACACTTTGCCAAGAATGAGCATCCTGGCCTAGGCCATGTAAAAAAACAAGTTTCATTATGGGTTCTTTCTTGTAAAATCGAGTGGATAAAGTCCACGAAGGGCATTGCAGGCATAGACTCTGTCAGCAACTTCTAAATCCTTCAGGGTCAAGAGTTTTTCCTCTACTTGTCCAGTTTCCAATAGATGGCGACGGTAGATCCCATCTAATAAAGGGAGGTGAGCTGGAGGAGTATAGAGTTGGCCCTTGATCTCTAGGATGAGATTGCCAATGGTCGTCTCTAGTAAGGTTCCGTCTTCTAAATAGTAGATCTGCTCCCGATCTAACTGGATGAGGTGGTCTCTCTGGCTCGTTTTAAAATAGGTAAAAGGTCGGTTTAATGGTGCAGTTTGTTCTCGTAATTGAGCCTGTAGATAGCTAGCTGGCAAGTCTGTTAGCTCCGTAATCGTCAGTTGGAAGTTTCCGTTTTTCTGCAAGGCTATCCGACAACGATAGTCAAGGCTAGAATCAACATGAGTGAGCTCTTCTTGAAGTTTGTTCAAGAGCTTTTGCTCATTATAAGGATAGGCAAAGTAGCGGCTGGCCTCTCTCAAACGGGTTAGATGTTGCTTCAGGAAGGTCAACTCTCCTTGGTGGATACGACCAGTTGTCAAGAGGTCAAATCGAGGCTCTTGACGGTAGAGAACAGCAGACTTTTGCTTAGTTTCCTGGTATTCGGATTTCCATTTGCTGTCCCAAGTGATGCCCCCTCCTACGCCATAGATGGCTTTGGTGCCTTGCATTTGAAGGGTTCGGATAGCCACATTGAAGATCCGTTTCCCTTTTGGAAGAAGGATACCGATCGTTCCACAGTAGACTCCGCGAGGAGCAGCCTCTGTCTTTTGAATAATTTCCATAGTAGAGATTTTCGGTGCCCCTGTAATCGAACCACAAGGAAAGAGGGCCTGGAAGGTTTGAACCAGGTCGATCTCTGGGCGCAAGCGACTTTTAATGGTCGACGTCATCTGCCAAACGGTAGAGTATTGCTCAACTTGGCAGAGACGGGTCACCTGCTCACTTCCAATTTCCGAAATCCGGTTCATATCATTGCGGAGGAGATCTACAATCATCATATTTTCCGCTCGATTTTTGGGGTCTGCTTCTAACCAAGCTGCCTCTTCAAGATCAGCTTGGTTGGTGAGGCCACGACGAGTAGTCCCCTTCATGGGGCGCGTGGTCAATAGCCGATCTTCTTGTTCAAAAAAGAGTTCAGGGCTGATAGAGAGGATGGACACATCATCGTGCTGGATAAAGGCATTGTAATGGGCCTTTTGCTCTACCACTAAGCGATTATAGATGGCCAAAGGATCAGCCTCTAGCTCTTGAGAAAGCTGGATGGTATAGTTGACCTGGTAGGTATCTCCTTGACGGATGTGGTGCTGGATGGTCTCAATGGCTTCTTGATAGGCAGGCGCCTCGACCTCTTCCTTCCAATTGGCAGGTAGGTCCACAACCTCATAGTCCTCTGGGAAAGGAAGGGTTTCTACTTTCTCGTGAATGGTGAAGTAGAGGAGATACTCTCCCATGAGAGGTGCAGGATGGACAGCTAATTTTTTCTCAAAAGCAGGAGCAGCCTCATAGCTGACATAGCCTACGGCATAAAAACCAGCTTCTTGGTAAGTTTCCACTTCTTTAAGAAGGCCCTCAACTTGATCTATGTCTCTGGTTTTTAATTCCCTTATGGGCTTGGTGAAAAGCTGTCGCAATCCAAGCTCTTTAAAATCAATAATCGTTTGTTTGTGCATGCTTTGAGTATATCAAAAATAAAGGGAAAAAGGTAGATAAGGATCCAAAGATTCCTTGCTTGCCCTTACCTTTCATGCTAAAATAACCATAGAATCTGCATTTGGCAAGGAGTCGGACATGAAAAAGAATCCCCTTTATAACACCTCCACGATAAGTCTCTTTCAATACCTTTTTGCGATTGCAGTGATTATGGTTCATAGTGGTCGCTTAACTTCCTATGAGCCGGTGCATTTTGCTCTTAAGAGCATCCTGGGAAGGATGGCGGTACCATTTTTTATCGTCTGTGCTAGCTTTTTCCTCAAGCAATCACTAAGGGATTCGAGGAAAATGAAGGCCTATCTGGTCAAAATCATAAAAACTTATTTATTTTGGAGTTGTGTCTATCTTCCATATGCCTGGTTCTTTTTTTTCTAGTCTCAACCTCCCAGTATCTCTCTTTCTAGCTGGCGTCCTCATCGCTCTGGTCTATTTGGGGATGTGTTACCAACTCTGGTATATCCCAGCTTTTTTGCTAGGTTTGTTTTTGGTCAATCAACTGGTCAAACGCTTGGGCATGGTTTGGGAGGGGGTGATCAGCTTGCTCCTCTATTGCTGGGGCTTGGTTGAGACCTATTCGGCTTATCTGGATACCACGAGTCTTCTCAAGGGATACCAGCTCTACAGCAACTTATTTTTCACTGCTCGAAATGGATTCTTTTACACGCCTATTTTTATCTATATGGGTTACTATCTGTTTGATCATTTTCATTCACAAAATTTTAGGGTTCACCGTTGGCAAAAGGTTGCTCTGACTTTTGGTTTCCTCTGTTTAGAAGGCGTAGTTATTTTTCAACATGAAGGAATGGATAAGAACTTTTTCTTGCTCCTTCCTTTTGTGACGGTCTATTTGGTCAATGCTTGCCTAAAATCGTCCTTTTTAAAATCTTATGACTTACAGTATTTAAAACAGATGAGTATGGCACTTTACTTTTCGCATCCGATCTTCATCGAGTGGGCTCGCTATGGTTTTAGCAATCTCCCGCTTTCTTATCCAGACAGAGGCAAGCTGATTTTTGTGGTGCCCTTGTTTGGAAGCCATCTCTTTGGATTGGCCATGCTCTCTTATCACAATTGGCAAAATGAAAAGAGGGTGAGAAGGATAAAAAAGGAGGTCTTCTAAAGTGACTTCTTTTTTTTATTTTAAAGGAGACTGATAGATCCACTAAGAGTTGCAATTCCTTTCAAGTTTGGTTATGATGAAAGGGATTACAAGTGAAATCAAAAAGGAGAAGTACATGAAGAAAAAATAGTGGCATGATGCTGTGATTTATCAAATCTATCCCAAGAGTTTTTTAGATAGCAATGGGGATGGAATTGGTGACCTCAAGGGGATCATCAGTAAGCTGGATTATTTGGAGAAATTAGGCATTATGGCCATTTGGCTGTCTCCTGTTTAGCAAAGTCCTATGGATGATAATGGCTATGACATATCTGATTATGAGGATATTGCTTCTATCTTTGGGACCATGGAGGATATGGAGAAGCTGATTGCGGAAGGGCAAAAGCGCGATATTAAGATTATTATGGATTTGGTGGTCAACCATACATCGGATGAGCATGATTGGTTTATCGAAGCGAAAGAAAATCCAAACAGTCCAGAGCGGGACTACTATATTTGGAGGGACCAACCCAATGATCTTCTCTCGAACTTCAGTGGTTCAGCTTGGGAATTTGATCCAGCTTCCCAGCAGTATTATTTGCACTTCTTTAGTAAGAAGCAACCGGACCTGAATTGGGAAAATGAGAGCCTTCGGCAGAAGATTTACGACATGATGAATTTTTGGATTGACAAGGGGATCGGTGGTTTTCGGATGGATGTCATCGACATGATTGGGAAAATTCCGGATCAGAAGATCGTAGCCAATGGTCCTATGCTCCACCCCTATCTGAAAGAAATGAATCGAGCAACCTTCGGAGATAAGGATTTGTTGACGGTTGGGGAGACTTGGGGAGCTACACCTGAGATTGCCAAGCAATACTCTGGTCCTGACAATGAGGAATTGTCAATGGTCTTTCAATTTGAACACATCGGGCTTCTATTCCAAGAAGGTCAGCCCAAATGGCGCTATGCAAAGAAGCTCAATGTTCCTAAGCTGAAAGACATATTCAATAAGTGGCAGACAGAACTGGGCATGGACGAAGGCTGGAACTCCCTCTTTTGGAACAACCATGACCTTCCTCGTGTTGTTTCTGCCTGGGGAGCTGACCAAGCCTACCGGGTGAAGTCCGCTAAGGCTTTAGCCATTCTTCTTCATTTGATGAGAGGGACGCCTTATATCTACCAGGGAGAAGAGATTGGCATGACCAACTATCCTTTTAAGAGCCTAGACGAAATCGAGGATATTGAGTCTATTAACTATGCCAAGGAAAGTCTAGAAAAGGGAGTAGACCTCGACACCATTATGGACCAGATCCGGCATATTGGCCGTGACAATGCTCGGACTCTTATGCAGTGGTCCAATCAGTCACAGGCTGGATTTACGACCGGTCACCCTTGGCTAGTCGTCAATCCAAACTATCAGGAAATCAATGTAGAAGCGGCTTTGGCCGACCCTTCATCCATTTTTTATACCTATCAGCAATTGATTGCTCTCCGTAAGGAACAAGACTGGTTGATTTCTGCAGATTTTGAGCTACTTGATACAGCAGATCAAGTCTTTGCCTACCAACGTGTAGACGGGGACCAGCGCTATTTGATTGTGGTCAATCTGTCTAGCCAAATCCAGAGTTTTGAACTGGAGGAAGACTACCAGTCTGTCCTCATTAGCAATACAGAAGTAGAGCAGGTCAAAGAGAAGAAGGTATTGGAGCCTTGGGATGCTTTCTGTGTGCAACAAACTAGAGCATAAGTTCCTAATAAAAAGAAGCGGATAGCTTCTTTTTTTGTTTTTGAGAAGACTAGGACTGACGAATGGGAGGGGTCTGGGCCTGTCTGGTAGAAAGCTTATAGTTATTTTTTATAAGGACTATTAGTTCTGGTGAATGACAAGAGGGGAAAACCCTTGATCTATAAGGTTATAGTTTCTGGCTATATCGTAAACCATTGAAAAGCAATTATACAGAAGGTGCTTCTTCTGATAAGATAGACTCAACTTGAATTTTTGGAGGACAAAACATGTCAACTACAATTATTGGATTCCCTCGTTTGGGTGAATTCCGCGAACTAAAATTTACAACTGAGAAATATTTTAGAAACGAAATTACAGCTGAAGATTTGTTGGGTGCTGCAAAAGAATTGCGTGCCAAACACTGGAACATTGTCAAAGAAAAAGGCATCACTGAAATCCCATCAAATGACTTTTCACATTATGACAACTTCCTAGATGCAGCCTTCCTTTTCAACGTGGTTCCTGAGTCGGTTCAAAATTTGGACTTGTCTGACCTTGAACGCTACTTTGCTTTGGCGCGTGGTTACCAAGGTGAAAAAGGGGATGTGCGTGCTCTTCCAATGAAGAAATGGTTCAACACCAACTACCACTATATCGTTCCAAAATTTGAAAAAACAACAGAAGTCAAATTGGCTGGTCACAAGATTTTTGATGAGTACCAAGAAGCCAAAGAATTGGGTCTTGACACTCGCCCAGTTGTGGTTGGACCATTCACTTTCCTTCAATTGTCAGACTTTGAAGAAGGCGTGAAAGCAGAAGACTTCGTAGATAGCTTAGTGGCTGCTTACCAAGATGTTTTTGCTAAATTGGCAGAGCTTGGTGCAACTCGTATTCAACTGGATGAAGCAGCTCTTGTCAAAGACTTGACAGCTGAAGAAAAAGCACTCTTCTTAAACCTCTACAACAAACTCTTGGCTGACAAAAAAGGTCTTGAGGTCTTGATCCAAACTTACTTTGGTGACGTGCGTGACATCTACGCTGACCTTGTGAAATTGCCAGTAGATGCTATCGGTCTTGACTTTGTTGAAGGGAAGAAAACTCTTGAACTTGTGAAAGGTGGCTTCCCAGCTGATAAGACTCTTTATGCAGGTATTGTCAATGGTAAGAACATCTGGCGTAATAACTACGAAGCAAGCTTGGAAATTTTGAAACAAGTTCCAGCTGAAAATGTTGTCTTGACAACTTCTTGCTCACTGCTTCATGTACCATTTACGACTGCTAACGAAGACTTTGAACCAGCTATCTTGAATCATTTTGCTTTTGCAGTTGAAAAATTGGAAGAACTCCGTGACTTGGATGCTATCCGCAACGGTCAAGGTGAACAAGCTCTTGCAGCCAACAAAGAACTCTTTGCAACAGAACGTGTCGGGGCAAATGCGGAACTTCGCGCGCGTATCGCTGGATTGACAGACGCAGACTACACTCGTTTGCCGGCCTTTGCTGAACGTGAAGCCATCCAAGAAGAAGCCTTCAAGCTTCCAGCCCTTCCAACAACAACCATCGGTTCATTCCCTCAAACCAAGGAAGTGCGTGCTAAACGTTTGGCCTTCCGTAAGGGTGAATTGACGCAAGAAGAATACGATGCCTTCCTTGCTGAAACCATCGACGAATGGATCAAATGGCAAGAAGAAGTTGGATTTGATGTGCTTGTACACGGTGAATTCGAGCGGAACGACATGGTTGAGTACTTCGGTCAAAACTTGTCAGGTTACCTCTTCTCTAAGAATGGTTGGGTACAATCATACGGTATGCGTGGGGTGAAACCACCAATCATCTGGGGTGATGTCACTCGTCTCAACCCTATTACTGTTAAATGGTCTAGCTATGCACAAAGCCGTACGGACAAACCTGTCAAAGGGATGTTGACTGGACCTGTTACTATCCTTAACTGGTCATTCCCACGTGAAGACATCTCTATCAAAGATTCGACTCTTCAAATCGCTCTTGCTATCAAGGAAGAAGTTCTTGACCTTGAAGCTGCAGGTGTGAAGATTATCCAAATCGACGAGGCTGCTCTTCGTGAAAAATTGCCACTCCGTCGTAGCGACTGGTACGAAGACTACCTTGACTGGGCTATTCCAGCCTTCCGCTTGGTACACTCAACAGTAGCGCCTGATACTCAAATCCACACTCACATGTGTTACTCAGAATTTACAGATATCATCCCAGCTATCGACAACATGGATGCGGACGTGATCTCATTTGAAGCGAGCCGTTCAAACCTTGAAATCTTGGATGAACTCAAAGCTCAAAACTTCCAGACAGAAGTGGGGCCTGGAGTATATGATATCCACTCACCTCGTGTGCCTAACGAAGGCGAAATCGACCACACCATCGAAGCCATCCTTGCGAAAGTACCAAGTAAGAAAGTATGGATCAACCCAGACTGTGGTTTGAAAACACGTGGTATCAAAGAAACGAGAGAAAGCTTGATCCGTCTTGTAGAAGCGGCAAAAGCTGCTCGTAAAGCGCTATAAGGCAAGTAGAAATTCCTAAGCTTGCTCGATAGCAAAGAAAAAAATGCTCAATCAAGAAAGGAATACATTTGATGACTAAGCAAACACCGTCGCTCTCCTTTGAGGTTTTCCCTCCAAATCCTGAAGTAGGCAATGCCAAGCTCTTACGTGCCTTGGAAAATATGCAGGAATTAGCTCCTCACTTTATCAGTGTGACAGCTAGTAATAACAAATACAATATCAAAGAGACGACGGTTGCCTTAGCCAATCATATTCAAAATGAATTGTCTATTCCGACCATTGCCCACTTGCCTGCCATCTATCTGAGTAAGGAAAAAGTGGCAGATACCCTTCATGACTTAGATCAAGTGGGAGTTCATCGGATCTTGGCCCTTCGTGGAGATATTATTCCAGGTGTGGAGCCTCTGAAAGACTTTCGTTATGCAACGGATTTGATTGAATTTATTAAAACAGAAGCTCCTCATTTTGATGTAATCGGTGCTTGTTACCCAGAAGGGCACCCAGATTCTCCAAATCAAATTTCAGATATTCAAAATCTGAAAAAGAAAGTGGATGCTGGATGTTCAAGCCTAGTGACTCAGCTTTTCTTTGACAATGAGCGTTTCTACGATTTTCAAGATAAGTGTATCTTAGCGGGAATTGATGTTCCCATTCATGCAGGGGTGATGCCAATTCTTAACAGAAACCAGGCCCTTCGCTTGTTGAAAACTTGTGAAAATGTTCATATCCCACGGAAGTTCAAAGCCATCCTTGATAAGTATGAGCATGATCCAGAATCCCTTCGTGCAGCTGGTTTAGCTTATGCGGTAGATCAAATCGTAGATTTGGTCACACAAGATGTTGCAGGTGTCCATCTCTATACCATGAACAATGAAGATGTAGCCTATCATGTCCATCATGCAACAAAAGCTTTATTTGATCATCAACCAAACTTAGAGGTGATCTAATCAACAGTCTAAGAAGGAATTGTAGAGATTGAGAAAAATTTTTCTCAGTCTCTTTTTTCTTGGGCCAATTGCTTGCTAAAAGACAACTTTTTTTTTATAGTATTAATATGAAGATTTTGGAGGCGCTTGCAATGAAGAGAGAACTCACGTTGAAGTTATTTGGACCCCCTAAGGTTGTTTTCCAACAGAAAGACATCCGTTTTTCTTTCTCGAAGATGGAGGCTTTATTTTATTACTTAGCCGTATCGGGCGAGGTCAATCGTGATGAAATTGCTGGTATTTTATGGGGAGACAAGGAAAATCAAGTCGCCCGGAAAAATCTGCGGAATACTGTTTACCAAGCCAATAAAATCTTTGAAGGGGATGTCATCGTCTCTCCCAGTAGGAGTAGTCTAGCTCTGAATCCTGAGCTAAGTTTTTCTTTGGATGTTCAACTCTTTGAAAGAGATCCGATAAGAAATTTACATCTTTATCAGGGAGATTTTCTAGAAGGCTTCTACGTCAAGGATGATGAGGACTTTGATCAGTGGGCTTCTCGCAAACGGAGCGCTTATAAGCAACTCTATATTGAAAGCTGTTATCAAAAGATTGACAAAGAGGGGCTGGGGGATCCTGGTATAGAGTCCTTACTCCACCATTTAGTAGAGCTGGATGAATTTGAAGAAAAGAACTACCAACTCTTGATGGAGTATTATAGAGTCCATCACCAGCTGGGGAAATTTTTTGAGACCTATTACAAGCTGGTTGATTTATTGGATCGTGAGCTGAATGTTCGTCCCAGTCGAGTGATAGAAGAACTGTATCATTCTGTTTTGGAAGCTAAACGCACCCATAAACAGAGCAATCGTGTGAATGTCCGAGAACTCCCTTTCTTTGGTCGCAAACAAGAACTGTCCCAACTAGAAGAATACCTCTCCTTAGTAGAGAAGGGGGAAGCGATTGGCCCTCTCTTAGTCATGGGGCAATCGGGAACAGGCAAGAAACGTTTGATGCGTCAATTGGTCTTGATGTCCAATCGCAGTTTTAGCTTTGTTAAGGTGGAAGGCAAAGTCGGCAGTCGCAAAGAAGAAGGAGGAATCTGGGGTGACCTCAAAGCTTCCCTAGAGAAAGTGAGTGAAGAGCTAGAAGTCTCTCCTCTAGGAAAAGCGGACGATCTCCCTGCTGTCCGGAAGCACCTTCAAAGACTCAGCCAAGAAAAACCTCTCCTGATTCTGCTTGAAAATGCTCAGTGGATGGATGCGGCCTCATTCAATAAAGTAAAGCAATTGGAGGAGAAAAGTAGCGGGGAAAGATGGCAACTGATTGTTACAGCAGAAGGGCCCTTGCCGGAATTCTTGGTCACCTTCTTTGGGAGTTTAAAAGTCGAGAGACGGTTGTCCCAGCTCGAGTTGACCAATTTTGATCCGACGGAAAGTCGATTACTCTTGCAAGGGCAACTGGGGCAGATAGAACCAGCCCTGATCGAGCAAATGATGGAGTGGAGTGAAGGAAGTCCCTTCTTGCTGTCCAGCTATATAGAAGAGTGGAAAGAGAAGGAAAGTTTAGAGCCCTTACCTGATATCATTCAAGCCTATCTGTCTCAAGAGCTGGGTGACTTGAGCAGTGAAGAGGAGTCCCTTCTTCATTATTTGTCTTGTTTTCATAAGCCGATCTCCATGTCTATCTTGGCCGATTTGACAGCTACAGATCTTTCTGTTTTAACTGCATTATTAGATCCTTTAGCTCAAAGAGGAATCATCTCAATAGTGGAGGAAGGGGAGGATCTCTTAATCCAATTTTGCAAGCAATTGGTAGCTATGTACTTCTACCAACTCCTGTCACCAGCTAGACGGCGTCTCTTCCACCAACAAATCGCGCAAAAACTGGAAGAAACCTTAGAAGATTCGACAGACCTGCTTTTCTATAAGGAAATAGCTTACCAATATAAGCAGTCCCAAAATCTCTTGCATTCCTTGTCTTTTGAGCTGACCTACTTGGAAGAAATCCTCCAGCTAGAACATGAACTATTCCCAATATACTCCAAGGGAGAAGAAGGGGGAGTATCCGATGGGAAAAATAGCCATTTGGACATTTTTGGGGAACTCTCTCGTCTTCGTCGAGAACTGGATCAGCTTTTTTCACGACACCAAAAAGATAGAGACTACAAGTATTTGCAACTGCGCTACTTGTATCTAGAGGGGCGCTACTTCATTCGAAGTGGTGAGTACCAAAAGGGGATTCATGATATTCAAAAGGTCATCTCCTATGCGCGGGAACTCAAACGGCTCGACTTTCTTTTAGAAGGGTACCGGCAAATCATTTATTATTGTATTCAAACAGAAAATATTTCTGAAATGGCCTATTACACAGATTTGGCTTTAGAAGATGCGATTCAGGCCAACAACCATGAAGCGATTGCGATTCAGTTACGCTTGAAGGGGTTGTACCATTTGATGGTAGGGGATGAGGAGCAGGCGACCCGACACCTCTATCGCTCCATTGATTGCTTTAGTCTGACCAATAGCATGCAGGCCAAGTATGCCATTCAAATTGCAGCATCTTTAGCCTACCTGGCTGAAATAGAGCAAGTGAGAGGGCATTTTCAAGTAGCTGTCACCCATTTGGAAGAGGTCCTACGCTTGGTGGGAGATCAATCTGTTGATTCAGTCCGAGTGGTGTTTGAAATTGATCTTGGGATTGCCTACTATTGGAAGAGAGATTTGGTCCAAGCCCGCTTCTATTTTGACAGGGCTCAAAAGGTTTTGTCCGGGGTTCGCTTCCCTTGGAAGGAAGAATTGCTCGAATTTTATCAATCCTTAATCGCCTGTCATTTTGGAGAGCAAGAGAAGGTGGCAACTTATCTGGCTCGTAAAGAAGGAACCATGAAGCAAACGACGAATGCGCGAGACAAGGGGATGGTTTGTTATCTCTTAGCCTTCTTGGCGGCCCAGAAGGAGCAAGGAGAGCAATTGCTTCCTGCTTTGAGCGCTTTCTTGAAAGAAGATAAGGACTACTACAAGAAACTGGCAGAGCAACATCTGACTCCGTATAGAGACCGTCCCTTCCTCAAAAGATTAAAAGACCTCTAGTGTATTCTCTCCAGCTTATCAATTTTGCTTCCCTTCGTCATAAAGGAAGAATGAAAAAAGGCTTAGCAACGCCCTAGGGATGGATGTTGCTAAGCCTTTTGTATTGTTAGAGAGGTTTTGTTTTCTATTTTTGTTGAGCCAAGATTTGGGTCAAGTAAAAGATGAAGGTCGCAGCAAGGTTGGAGGTGTGGTTGTCAATATCATGAGGAGGGGAGACTTCCACGATATCAAAGCCAACTAATTTACCACTGGCTGCAATGTGTTGGAGTAGCATCAGGGCTAGTTTTGGATCCACCCCAAGTGACTGGATGGCGCTGACGCCAGGGGCAGATCCGACGGCAAAGCAGTCCATATCAATAGAGAGGTAGACTGCTGTTTGTTTTTCTAAGAAGCGATCAATCCGATCAAGGATTGCTTGATGAGTCATCCGGAAGAGGTCTTGTCCTGTTAAGAAATCAATACTTGGTGTCTTAGCCACATAGTTAAATAGGAAAAGGTTGTTGCTATGTTCCTGAATGCCCAAGATTAAATAAGGGAAATCTTGGCTCTCTTTTTTTGCATGGTCTGCCATTTGGCGAAATCCTGTTCCAGAGTTGGGACCTGTTTGGTCATAGGGACGCAGGTCAAAGTGAGCATCTAGATTGATGACAGCCAATTGTTCATCTGGTTGCAAGGAGGATTTGAGGCCCAGATAGTGGCCGTAAGCTGTTTCGTGACCTCCCCCAAGGACGATTGGTTGAATATTTAACTCCAACATTCGTTTGATGGTTTGAGAGAGACTCTCTTGCAAATCTTCAAGAGAGCGATTGGGGCCATCGATATTCCCGACATCAAAAACTGTGACATTGGTCCCCCAGTGCCAAGGAAGTTTGGCAAGTTGGGTTCGAATAGCGTTTGGGCTTTCGACAGCACCGACGCGACCGTTATTGATATAGACTCCTTTATCGCTTTTAAAGCCAAGGATTCCAAAGGTGACTTCTTCAAAAGGAGTCAAGCTTTCATCATTCAAATCCAAAAACTTCGTCAGCATTCCCCATTTGGCTGTATAGGGATTGTCTTCAATACTGCCTTGGTAATAACTGTAAGTCATTGGGTAATAATCTCTAAGCACGTTACATGCCTCCGTTTGTTTGTATTTGGCTAGAAAGGCAAAGGCTGAGAAAATTTCTCAGCCTTTTTTTGCTGTATCCTTACTGTATCAGTATTGAATGCTTAAGTCAACTGCTTTTTCGATGGTTGCTAAGAATTCTTCACTTTCAACGACAGCAGATGCCTTATTGAGTTCTTCAAAGATTTCGATGTCCTTGTCAAATTCAATGAAGGCCACCTTGCTGCGAATCATGTCATAGGCTGGTTTTGTACCTTTACCAAGTTCATGATTTTCTGGTTTGAGATCCAAGGCTTGGCAAGCTGCCATGATTTCAGTAGCAACGATGCGGCGTGAATTCTTAAGAATCTCAGCCGCTTTACGAGCTGCTGTAGTTCCCATGCTGACGAAGTCCTCTTGGTTTTCACAAGATGGGATAGAGTCTACGCTAGCTGGGTGAGACAAGATTTTGTTTTCAGATGCAAGGGATGCACAAGCATACTGCGTAATCATGAAGCCTGAGTTAAGGCCAGGGTGTTTGACCAAGAAGGATGGCAATTTGCTGAGTTGGCTGTTGACCAATCGTTCTACCCGACGTTCAGATACGTTACCAATCTCAGAAAGGGCAATACCCAAAAAGTCAAATGGTTGAGCCATTGGTTCACCGTGGAAGTTACCTCCTGAAATGACGTGACCTTCCTTGGTGATGATTGGGTTATCCGTCACAGAGTTGATTTCGATTTCAACTTTTGTTTTCACATAAGCAATAGAGTCCTTGCTGGCTCCGTGGATTTGAGGGATACAACGGAGTGTATAAGGATCTTGTACCCGTTGTTGAGTCGCAACAGTGGTATTTTTGCTTCCTTCAAGGAGGTTACGGATGTTACGAGCAGTCGCCAATTGTCCACTTTGAGGACGGATGGTATGAAGGTCTTCTTCAAATGGACTGGTAATACCATTGTGAACTTCCATTGAGAGAGCACCTGCAATATCAGAGAGTTTGAGCAATTGAATACCGTCGTAAGTTGCAAGAGCTCCAATACCGGTTAGGACCGTTGTACCATTAATCAAGGCAAGTCCTTCTTTGGCAGCCAATTGGATCTTTTCGATACCAGCTTGGTCGAGAGCTTCTTGACCGCTCAAAAGTTGACCTTTGTAGTAGGCATGTCCAAGTCCCAACATTGGGAGAACCATGTGAGAAAGAGGGGCGAGGTCACCAGATGCTCCAAGAGAACCTTTTTCTGGAATATAAGGAGTCACTCCTTTGTTGAGCAATTCTAACAGTTTTTCAACGGTTGATAGACGAATGCCAGAATAACCTTTTAAGAGTGAGTTAATACGGATTAACATAATAGCACGAACGGCATCTTCAGGAAGTGGATCGCCAAAACCAGATGCGTGAGTACGAATCAAGTTTTCTTGAAGTTGGACAGTATCTTCAGGAGAAATGCTGACATTACAGAGGGAACCAAATCCAGTGGTCACACCATAGACAACACGTTTTTCACGGACGATATCATCGACAATTTTACGAGATGCGATGACAGCTTCTTTTGCTCCTTCGTCTAACTCACATTGGGCACCGTGCCGAGCGACGGCGATGACCTCTTCCAGTGTTAAGCTGTTACCATCTAAATGAATCAATTGAGTCATATAAAACCTCCGATTATGAATTGTTCTGTAGAAGTAGATTTGTTTACTTCGGTTTGAATACCAAACGTGGGCCCATTGTCTATGATTCTTAGAAGGATTGAAAGAAGTCTTAGAGAAAAGAGCTCAGGTTTGATATTCGTGGCTTCTTAGATGGGCTAGGGAGCAAAGGAATGCTTTGCTCCTGCCTAAGTTCCCATCTAATGTGTAAATAGAATTGGTGAGGACTGTTTTATTTTTTAGCTAGTTTGTCACCGTGGAAAACAAAGTAAAGTCCACTAGCGATTACTAGACCGATAGCTCCCCATACAAAGTTCATTAGATTGTCCCCTGCAATCATCAAGATACTGATGACAACAGCCAAGATTGGGATAACAGGACCAAATGGCACTCGGAAAGTAACCTTTTTGTCTGGGTACATTTTTCTGAGTTTGAGCGCTGCCAAAGCAGTCGGAATATATTGGAAGAAACGGAAAACAACACTGAAAGTTGCTAAGGATTCGAAAGATCCAGATAACAAGAGTAAGAATGCAAAGAAACCGGAAATGATAATGGCAATGACAGGAGCATTCTTAGAGTTTGTTTTTCCAAGTTCTGCTGGCAAGAGTTTTTCGTCTGCTAGGGCAGCACCGAAACGAGGAACCATAATGGATTCACCGATGTTGAGACCGGCGATTGAAATGAGAGCACCATAGGAGACAAGAGGGGCACCGATAGGGCCAATCATTTTAACAAATGCGTCTTGTACTGGTGCCTCGGTTCCCATAATGCCTCCACCAAGCATAGCGATTGTTCCAGCGATGATCAACATGTAGAGAACTGAGACGATACTGATGGATCCCAAGATAGCACGAGGAACGTTCTTTTCAGGGTTACGCATTTCCCCTGCAACGATGGACATGGTTTCGAATCCGATAAATCCATAGAAGATGTAAACAGCGGTACTAGAAATAGCACTAAAGAGATTTGATCCACTTTCCAGTTGAAGGAAAGGTGTGAAGTTGCCCTTGCTTACTCCACCAGGAATAAAGAAGATGGCGAAGAGTGAGAAGAGGACAATTGGGATTAATTTTGCAACAGTAGCTGTCAGTGTGAACATTTTCGATGTTTTCAGACCGGCGATGTTCATAAGACTCAAGAGAACCAACATAACGATACTAATCTGTAGGTTGTAGCCTTCGAATGCTGGGAAGGTAATGATGAAGATCTTAGCAAAACCAGCCAGCATAGCAGCCCAAGCGATAACGGTAACGGCCCATCCGAGGATCCCGACGTTAAAGCCTACAAAGTCTCCGAAAGCTGCTTTTGAGTACTGCATGGCTCCACCGTTTTTATCGAAGTAGCCAGCCGTTTCAGCCAGACAGGCTGATAGTAGCATGACAAGAATAGCTACTCCAAACATGACGGCTAGGGAAGCTGGTCCTAAACCGGCATAAATTTTTTGAGGCAAGAGGAAGATACCAGACCCAATCACGGCATTGATACCGTATAGAGTGGCACCGCTAAAGCTGAATTTCGCTTTTTCTTGTTCCTCAATCGACTGTTTATGTGCTCCGTTCATAATGTCTCTCCTTTAAAACATTATCTTAGCGCAGTCCAGATAGCAATCGGTTGCTTCCCAGACTGAAGGGGTGAAAACGTAATTGTCATCTCTTGAAGAGGAGATGCTTGTTCGATAAACAGGAGCTCGTGAGTTTTGAGGGTTTGGGATTGCCCTGTTTCCAATTGGAGTGTGAGAGGACAGAGAGCATAGATCAATTGATAGCGACTCTGACTCGTGACACTCTCTTTTGGGGATATAGCACTCATATGCCCCTGATAGGAAGGTTTGTAGATCAGATTAAAATCTTGGCAGGTCCCTTGGCTAGATACGGGATCTCCCCCGTCAAAGAAGTAGCTTTGAAATGGCTTCAAAAGCACTTCTTTCTGTTGATGGGTGAGTGTAATCGATGATGTCAGGGGCATCAAGATTCGGTGGTAGCCAGTGAGATCGGTAAAATCACTTTTTTCAACCTCCACCGTTGCAGTAGAGAGGCGAAAGTCAAAGTTCCGATCTGGATAACTTCCCTCTTTTGGAGAGAGGAAGAGTTGGGTGGTTTGGCCACCGGACCAGGTAGAAATCTGATAATCTGCGGGGGTAAGATGAAGGATGGTCACCATAGGACGTCTTCTTTCTTAAAAGAGACCAGTGATATTGCCTTGAGCATCGATATCAATCTTTTCACTGGCAGGTACTTTTGGTAGGCCAGGCATGGTCATGATGGTACCAGTGAGAGCCACGATAAAGCCAGCTCCTGCAGCCACCTTAAGGTTGCTGATTTTGACAGTGAAATCTTTCGGTGCACCGATCTTTTTCGCATCATCTGAGAAGGAGTATTGCGTCTTGGCCATACAGATTGGGTAGTTTGAGAAACCAAGTGCTTCTAATTCTTTTAGTTCGCGTTTGGCAGCTGGTGTTAGGCTAATGCCTTTTCCACCATAAACTTTGGTAACAATCTTGGTCAATTTTGTTTCAATGCTGTCTTCTTCGTCATAGACATAAGAGAAGTGATTTTCTTCTTGAGCCAGTTGAATGACTTTTTCAGCTAGGTCACGGCCGCCAGCTCCACCATGTGCCCAGACATCAGAGATGACCACGTCTATATTGCGTTTCTTACAAGATTCATAGACAGCTTCAAGTTCCGCTTCTGTATCCAGCGGGAATTTGTTAATGGCAACGACTACAGGCAGGCCATAGACTTCTTGGATGTTGGCCAAGTGTTTGTCAAGGTTTGGTAGCCCATCGATAACAGCTTGGACATTTTCTGTAGCTAAGTCCGCTTTGGCAACTCCACCATGCATCTTGAGAGCCCGGATGGTTGCGACGAGCACAACCTCAGAAGGTTTGAGTCCTGCCATGCGGCACTTGATGTCGATGAATTTTTCAGCGCCTAAGTCTGCTCCGAAGCCAGCTTCTGTAACAACATAGTCTGCATATTTGAGAGCCAACTTGGTAGCGAGCACACTGTTACAGCCATGGGCGATATTGGCAAATGGACCACCGTGGATGATAGCAGGAGTATGTTCTAACGTTTGTACCAAGTTCGGATGAATGGCATCTTTGAGAACAGCTGCCATAGCACCACCAGCTTTGAGGTCTTTGGCTGTCACCGGCTGTCCTTGGTAGTTGTAACCGATAATGATGCGATCGAGACGTTCTTTTAAGTCAAGGATATTTTCTGAGAGACAGAGAATAGCCATGATTTCAGACGCCACCGTGATGTCGAAACCATCTTCACGAGGCACTCCGTTTGTTTTTCCTTGAAGGCCATCGACAATATGGCGGAGTTGACGGTCGTTCATGTCGACCACTCGTTTCCAGGTGATGCGACGAGAATCGATGCCCAACTCATTACCGTGGTGAATATGATTGTCAATCAAGGCTGCAAGTAAGTTGTTGGCAATCCCAATGGCATGGAAGTCTCCGGTAAAGTGAAGGTTGATATCTTCCATTGGAACCACTTGAGCGTACCCACCACCGGCAGCACCACCCTTGATCCCAAAGACAGGGCCAAGTGAAGGTTCGCGGAGGGCAATGACCGCTTTCTCACCGATAGCAGAGAGGGCATCCACTAGTCCAACAGAGGTGGTTGTCTTTCCTTCTCCAGCAGGAGTAGGAGAGATAGCTGTCACGAGGATCAGCTTGCCATCTTCCTTATCCTTTAGTTGTTCCAGTTGATTGCTATCAATTTTTGCCTTGTACTTTCCGTAGAGTGAGATATCTTCTTCGGTCAATCCAAGTTCAGCAGCGATTTCCATGATGGGCTTCATTTGGACAGAATTGGCAATTTCAATATCCGATAAAACCATAGAATCCCTTCTTTCTTTGTAGGTATTAAAGTTATAACGTTAATTGGTAGGTTTAAGATAGGCTTTCTAAAATGCTTTGGTAAATGTTATCTGCAAGCTCAGAGCCTGTTTGGAGGAGTTCGAGTCCCTTGCTATGGTATTCTTGGACGAAGTCTTGGTCCTTGATTCCTGAAATGTTGATCAGGACATTGAGCCAAGCCCCCTGAAGTCCAGCCTTGAGATTGAGAGCAGCCACTCCTAGGTCACTCGCCGCATTGGTGTTGGACTTACCAACAGCTTCTTTTGTTGTTTCAAGCGCCTCAACGATGAGCTCCATCATAGAGAAAGGAGATACTGTCGCATGTTTCAAAGCTTTTTGCATGGCTTCACGACGAGCGACTTTCTCTTCTTCCGTTTCCTTTGGAAGATCAAAGACTGCTGATACCACGTTGAAAGCTTCTGTATCTTTGTCGATGGCTTCTAGTAATTGGTCTTGGAGGTGGGCACTTTTTTCGTGAACCCCTTTGATGTGGTCTTCAAATTCAGCGTATTTTTTCTTACCGATGGTCAGTTCACAGACCATTTTTGTAAGTGAAATCCCGTTTGCAGCAGATAGGGCAGCAGCAGAACCGCCACCTGGAGCTGGGGCATCTGAACCAAGAACCTTGGCAAACTCTGTAATACTTAAGTCAACTAGTTTCATAGAACTCCCTTTCTAACCCAACAAGTGATTTTCCAAGACTTGTTTGCTATAGTCAAAGTCTTCTAATTGCAAGTAGTATTCAGCAGAGTCAATCAAAGCCTTAGCAGGAGCCAGTCCAATGAGTTCTGTTCCAGTGATGCGAACCCCGTAGCGTTGTGCTTCGAAACGAACGGTTTCAACGACGCGATACAATGGGAATTTTTCCAAGTTGACCATGTTGATAGAGACTTGGGCGATGTTGCGATCTTCTAGCATGACACCGATTGCTTTACAGTATTTGTATCCACCGCTAGATCCACGAATGATTTTAGAAATGTTGTTGGCAATTTCTAGATCATCTGTGTCAAGGTTGATATTGAAAGCAACGAGTGGCATACGGACACCAACAGCCGTAACCCCTGCAGTTGGGTGAATCTTGCGTTCACCGTAGTCTGGCTTCCAGTCTTCTTCCAACAGTTTTTCTGGCATTCCTTCAAATTGTCCTTTGCGAACCTTCGCCAAGTTTTTTCGTTCTGGGCGAGTTGCAGCATCTTCATAAAGGAAGATTGGAATACCTAATTCACGATTGATGCGTTCGGCTACTTTATTGGCGATTTCGACACATTCATCTGTTGTGATATCTTTGACTGGAACGAAAGGACAAACGTCTGTTGCCCCCATACGAGGGTGTTCGCCTTCGTGCTTGGTCATATCGATGTTTTCAGATGCGTATTTTACCAATTGGAAAGCAACTTCTTGAATGCTTTCTTCATCCCCAACGAGTGTAAAGACGCTCCGGTTGTGACTGGCGTCAGACGAGTAGTCCAGCAGCGTAACACCTGGAATACTTTTTGCTGTGGCTGCTAATCCGTCGATCACAGCTTGATTGCGTCCTTCAGAGAAGTTTGGAATACACTCAACAATTTTTGCCATATGATTACCTCTTTTTATAGGAGAAGTTGGGGAGGAGGAGTCTTTGTATTTCCTCCCCTTTCTCAATTTTTATTTTTTGATGTTAAAACAATTTTTGAACCGCATCTTTGACCAAATCTTCATCTGCCAGATACGGAATGGTGATGTGGTCTGTTCCTGCATGGAGGCGGTTGTATTCGATGGCTGTTTCGATGGCATGGTTATTTCTTGCCCAGTTCCGACGAGCAACCCCACCCATGGTATCCCATGCAATCGCAGATTTGATGATTTCGTCGATCCGGTGGCTACCGTCTAGAACGAGACCAAATCCTCCGTTGATGGCCTTACCGATACCAGTACCACCACCATTGTGGAGAGCCACGAGACTCATACCGCGAGCGGCGTTACCGGCGTAACATTGAACCGCCATATCGCAGGTAACGTTTGAACCATCTTTGATATTGGAGGTTTCACGGAATGGAGCATCTGTACCAGATACGTCATGGTGGTCACGTCCAATCATGACCGGTCCAATCTTGCCTTGGCGAATGAGTTCATTAAATTTCAAAGCGATATTGACACGTCCCATACAATCTTGATAGAGGATACGAGCCTGTGTACCAACGACTAATTGGTTCTTTTCAGCATCGCGAATCCAGTTGTAGTTATCGCGGTCTTGGTAGCGACGAGTTGGATCGATCGCTTCCATAGCAGCGTGGTCAGTTGCAATCAAGTCTTCGTGTTTACCGCTTAGGCAGACCCAACGGAATGGACCATAACCATAGTCAAAGAGCATAGGTCCCATGATATCTTCTACATAAGATGGCCAAATGAAACCGTCCTTGTCATCGAGACCATTCTTAGAAATTTCCTTGATGCCAGAGTCGTAAACAGATTTCATAAAGGCATTACCGTAGTCGAAGAAGTAGGTACCTTTAGCCGTCAAAGCTTTAATCACTGCAAAGTGACGAGCTAAGGTTTCATCGACCAAGCGATGGAAGGTTTCTTTGTCTTCTGCCAACAAACGTGTCCGTTCTTCAAAGCTGATCCCAACTGGGCAATAGCCACCATCATAGACGTTGTGGCAAGAGGTTTGGTCAGACAAGAGGTGAACGTGGACTTGGTGTTCGTTGACATATTCGAGCAAGTCTACGATATTACCATGGTAGGCAATAGAAGTTGATTCACCAGCTTCCAGTGCTGCTTGAGCCAATTTCACAGCTTCTTCGGCACTGTCGGTTACTTGGCTAATCCAACCTTGCGAGTGACGGGTTTCAATACGAGAGCGATCCACTTCTGCAACGATCGCAACAGCTTTTGCAATTTCAGCTGCTTTTCCTTGAGCACCACTCATCCCACCGAGACCAGATGAAATAAAGAGTTTACCAGTTAAGTCGCCATTGTCAGCAACGCCGAGTTTAAGACGTCCAGCGTTGAGAAGGGTATTGAAAGTACCATGGACGATTCCTTGAGGGCCGATATACATCCAGCCACCAGCAGTCATCTGACCATAGTTAGTAACGCCCATCTCTTCAGCAATTTCCCAATCCTGCATGTTGTCATACTCACCAATCAAAAGACCGTTGGTAATGATAACGCGAGGAGCTTCTGGTTTAGACTTGAAGAGTCCGAGTGGGTGACCAGATTCAACGACCAAGGTTTGGTCTTCTGTCATCACTTCCAAGTATTTCTTGATCAAGTTGTATTGCATCCAGTTGGCACAGACAGAACCTGTTTCTCCGTAAGTGACCAATTCATATGGATAAAGGGCAATTTCAAAGCTCAAGTTGTTGTCAATCATAACCTGCATGGCCTTAGCAGCAGTGCATTTTCCTTTGTACTCATCAATTGGTTTTCCATAGATCCGATCTTTTGGACGGAAGCGGTAGCCATAGATCCGTCCGCGAGTTTTTAGTTCTTCTAAAAATTCTGGGATCAACTCTTGGTGGAATTTTTTAGGGATATAACGCAGAGCGTTTTTAAGGGCAATCTCAGTCTGAGCTTGCGTTAAGCGGAAGCCTCTATCAGGTGCACGACGGATGCCCTCTTGAAAAGTTGCTTTTTCAGGTAGGACATCAAAGTCAAGTTTGACAGACATAGCAGCTGCAATTTCTTTATCGTCTATAAATGACATAGTAGGAACCTCCTTATGTATAAACTATGAATTTATATTTTCTTTATTGTATCCAAGAAACGTCAATAAAGAGTCAAAAATAAATTTAATTTTTAATAAAGCAAAAAAAAATGAGGGGAAAACTTTTTGACTTTTTTTTGACGCTTTTTCTTTAGAATTGTAAAATGAATAACAATGGAAATAGAAAGGAATGTTTTCATATGTCTGCTGATGTACTATTAACCCATTTTAACCAGTTGTTTTGTCCAAATGATTTAGGCCATCCTCTTTATGGCAAGGAGATGGCAGAGGCAAAAATTCTTTCAGATGCTTATATCGCCATTAAAGATGGAAAGATTCTTGCAGTTGGGACAGGTCAACCAGATCCAGAATTGATTGACGACCATACGGAAGTGAAGTCTTGTGAAGGAAAAGTTGCGACCCCTGGTCTGATTGATTGCCATACCCACTTGGTTTATGGTGGCAGTCGTGAACATGAATTTGCTAAAAAATTAGCGGGAGTTTCCTATTTAGATATTCTCGCTCAAGGCGGAGGAATTCTGAGCACTGTTCGGGCGACACGGGAAGCTTCATTTGAGAATCTTTACGACAAGTCTAAACGTCTTTTGGACTATATGTTGCGCCATGGGGTGACAACCGTTGAAGCTAAAAGTGGCTACGGTTTGGATTGGGAAACAGAAAAACGTCAATTAGATGTAGTTGCCGCCTTGGATCATGACCATGACATTGATCTGGTTTCGACCTTTATGGCAGCTCACGCGATTCCAACAGAGTACAAGGGTCGTTCTCAAGAGTATTTAGATCTCATCGTTGAGCAAATGCTTCCGAAGGTGAAAGAAGGCAATCTAGCTGAATTCTGTGACATCTTCTGTGAAAAAGGTGTCTTTACAGCGGATGAATCTCGCTATCTTCTGTCGAAAGCCAAGGAAATGGGCTTCAAGTTACGGATTCATGCAGATGAAATTGAGTCCATCGGTGGCGTAGATGTAGCAGCTGAATTGGAATCCACCAGTGCAGAACACTTGATGGTCATTACGGATGAAGGCATTCAGAAACTAGCAGCAGCTAAGGTCATCGGAAATCTTTTGCCGGCAACAACCTTCAGCCTGATGGAAGATACCTATGCACCGGCTCGGAAGATGTTGGACGCTGGTATGGCCATTACGCTAACGACTGACAGCAATCCAGGCTCTTGTCCAACAGCCAACCTCCAGTTTGCCATGCATCTAGGTTGCTTCATGATGCGCTTGACTCCAGTGGAAATTCTTAATGCCGTGACCATTAATGCGGCTTATTCAGTAGATCGTGCCAAAACGATTGGCTCTTTCGATGTTGGAAAACAGGCTGATATCACGATTTACGACGCACCAAATCTAGAATATCTCTTCTATTTCTTTGCAACGAATCTGGTGACAGATGTCTATAAGAATGGTAAGAAAGTGATTTAATCCTCTTAAATGCGGCCTAAAAAGAAAAATCCCCTCATCAGAATGAGTTGATGAGGGGATTTTAGTGCTTAGAAAAGTAATTCAAAAGTGGGGCTGGGAAGTTTTAAATCCCAACCTTGATATCTGGAAATCGCTCAGATACCTGTGCAAAGAGAGTGTAGAGTTGCTCTTCTGCGTTCTTCTTATTTTTAATTGCTAAACGGTACTTTTTCTTTGGTTTGTCCTTGCGGGTGTAGCACAATTGGAAGATAGAGCGGGCTATGCCGGATTGACGAACGCGAGTTACATGTAAGTATAGTTGTTGCACATCTCGCAAATCGATCGTTTGTGTTCCTCTGAAATAGGTGATCAAATGATTTTTGTATAAGATAACTTTTAAATCTTGATTGTAGTAACTGGCCTCGTCAGCCAAACGGCTAAGATCTCCTTGGAGTTCGGGATAGTTTTGGTGGAGTTCCTGATAGGAAGCAATGGTCCGTTTCCGAACGGAGAAGCTAGCTACAACCATTGTAATGGCAAGGCCAGCTAAAGCAACTGAACCTAGTAAGAGGAATAAGGAGTCTTTGTTATATTCCGTAAGGCTCAAGTAATAGCTAGTCGTCATATTGAGTGATACGATAGAAGTAGGGTCAAGGAGGGAATGAATGTACTCACTGTAGCCAACAATGCGACCGTTACGAGATGTATTTTTGCTATCCTTTGCCAAAGGAGCTAATTGTGTTCCTTTTAGTTGATAAGGATCAGACTGCAGTTCTCCTTTTTGAGCTTTATCGACAATTGCTTTAATCGTCGCATCGTCTTTTTTTGCTTCGATCCCTGCATATTTACCATCATTTTGGTTATCGTATTGGACAATATAGAGGACATGTCTTTTGCCCACAGTACCGACAGGTTCTGGGGTAATATCATAGATCAGCATCGTTACAGGGTCCCCAGACTTTTCTGCCTTCGCAAAGCTAGTGGCAGGATTTTGGTGACGCATCCATAATGAAAATACTAAACCTGAAAATACTAGGAAGAAAAGGGCAAGTACTAGACCTGAAACAAATCCTTTATTGCGTTTTTCCTTCAACATAACGATCTCCTTTAGTTTGATATTTAAAGTATATCATGAAAAATTTTAGGTGACAAGGAGATTTATAACTAGCTGATTCCCCAGGGAGTTTTAGGCAGTTTAGCCCCAAAGATAATTGTAAAAAGATGGGAAAATGGTTTGGTTTTAGAAGAATTTTGCAACTTTTTATAATAAACTATATTTTTTTTATTTTTTTCTATATACAAAAAGATAAATTATTGATAGAATAGAAAAGAATTGAATTAAATTTGGTTCGCGCTCGTTCTGTTTTCATTTAGTGAGACAGAATGTTTATAACCTAAATACTTGCACTGGATTCTAATTCATCAGAATCATAGCTAGAATTTGAGAGGAGACAATATGACTGTTGATTTTAACAGCAAAGCTTACTTGGATAAAGTGGATGCTTGGTGGCGTGCAGCGAACTACATTTCAGCTGCTCAAATGTACTTGAAAGACAACCCACTTTTGAAACGTGAAGTAGTAGAGAATGACTTGAAAGCTCACCCAATCGGACACTGGGGAACTGTTCCAGGACAAAACTTTATCTACGCACACTTGAACCGTGCAATCAACAAGTATGACTTGGATATGTTCTACATTGAAGGACCAGGTCATGGTGGACAAGTTATGGTGTCCAACTCTTACTTAGATGGTTCTTACACAGAATTGAATCCAAATATCCCACAAAATGAAGAAGGTTTCAAACACCTATGTAAAATCTTCTCATTCCCAGGAGGGATTGCATCTCACGCGGCGCCTGAAACTCCAGGATCTATCCACGAAGGTGGAGAACTTGGTTATGCATTGTCACACGCAGCTGGAGCTGTTTTGGATAATCCAGATGTGATTGCTGCAACTGTTATCGGTGATGGTGAAGGGGAAACTGGTCCATTGATGGCTGGATGGTTAGCCAATACCTTCTTGAACCCAGTCAACGATGGTGCTGTTCTTCCAATCTTCTACCTCAACGGTGGGAAGATCCACAACCCAACAATCTTCGAACGTAAAACAGACGAAGAATTGGCCCTCTTCTTTGAAGGTCTTGGTTGGAAACCAATCTTTGCTGACGTAACAGCTATTTCTGACGACCATGCAGCAGCTCATGCTCTGTTTGCAGAAAAATTGGATGAAGCAATTGAAGAAATCAAGAAAGTTCAAGCAGAAGCGCGCAAAGGATCTGCAGAAGAAGCTACTCAACCAGTATATCCTGTCTTGATTGCTCGTATTCCTAAAGGCTGGACTGGACCAAAAGCTTGGGAAGGAACACCAATCGAAGGTGGATTCCGTGCCCACCAAGTTCCAATCCCAGTAGATGCTCACCACATGGAGCATGTAGATGCCCTTCTTTCATGGTTGGAATCATACCGTCCAGCTGAGTTGTTTGACGAAACTGGTAAATTACTTCCTGAGATTGCTGAAATCGCACCAAAAGGTGACCGTCGTATGGCCATGAACCCAATCACTAATGCTGGTGTGATCAAGCCAATGAACACTGCTGATTGGAAGAAACACGCCTTCAAGATTGAAACACCAGGCGCGATCATGGCACAAGATATGATCGAATTTGGTAAGTATGCAGCAGACCTTGTGGATGCAAACCCAGACAACTTCCGTATCTTTGGACCAGATGAAACCAAATCAAACCGTCTTCAAGAAGTCTTCACACGTACAAGCCGTCAATGGTTAGGACGTATGAAACCTGACTATGATGAAGCTTTGAGCCCTGTTGGACGTGTAATTGACTCTCAATTGTCAGAGCACCAAGCAGAAGGAATGCTTGAAGGATATGTCTTGACAGGTCGTCATGGATTCTTCGCTTCTTACGAATCATTCCTTCGTGTTGTAGATTCTATGATCACTCAACACTTCAAATGGTTGCGTAAATCTAAGACACACACGACATGGCGTAAAAACTACCCAGCCTTGAACTTGATTGCAACTTCAACTGTCTTCCAACAAGACCACAATGGATACACTCACCAAGATCCAGGTATCTTGACTCACTTGGCTGAGAAAACTCCAGAATACATCCGTGAATACTTGCCAGCAGATACCAATAGCTTGCTTGCAGTGATGGACCAAGCCTTCAAGGCAGAAGATGTGATCAATTTGGTCGTTACTTCTAAACACCCACGTCCTCAATTCTACTCAGCAGATGAAGCTGAAGAATTGGTACGCGAAGGCTACAAAGTGATTGATTGGGCTTCAACTGTTTCAGCAGATGAAGAACCAGATCTTGTCATTGCAGCTGCAGGTACAGAGCCGAACTTAGAAGCTCTTGCAGCCATCACAATCTTGCACAAGGCATTCCCAGAATTGAAGATCCGTTTTGTCAATGTTGTAGATATCTTGAAATTGCGTCACCCTTCAGTAGATGCGCGTGGACTTTCAGATGAAGAGTTCGACAAAGTCTTCACAACTGATAAACCAGTCATCTTTGCCTTCCACGGTTACGAAGGCATGATCCGTGACATCTTCTTCAACCGTCACAACCACAACTTGCGTGTGCATGGATACCGTGAAAACGGAGACATCACAACACCATTCGACATGCGTGTCATGTCTGAATTGGATCGCTTCCACTTGGCACAAGATGCAGCCAATGCAGCTCTTGGAGAAGCAGCAAGTGAATTTGCAGCTCAAATGGATGAGACAATTGCCTTCCATAATGCCTACATTCGTGAACACGGTGATGATATCCCAGAAGTACACAACTGGAAATGGGAAAATGTAAATAAATAAGTTTATTTCAAAAGAAATCAGAAATTATTCTGATTTCTTTTTTTTATAGATAGTATTGTAAAAGATCCAAAAGCTCTTATCCAATTATTATGAATAAGAGCTTTTAATTTTAAGTAGTCAATTTTGTTTCTTCCACCCAAACGCTACGGACAAAGAAGAGGCTGATAAGGGCGAGAATTAGGAAGATCCCTGCGACATAATAGTAGGGTTGGTCCAGAGTTGTCGAACGACCCGATAGATTGACAATGCCTCGGTAGAGGGCCCCCGTAGTTGCCGTAGCAACCGCTGAGTTCCAAAGGTTGAGAGTGATTCGAGAAAGACCTTTAATCACTAACTGGATAGCCACTAGTAGGGCACCACCAATCAAAGGAATCAAGAAGAGGTAGTGCATGAAAGCAGAGGTCTCCCCAAAACTAAAGTGTTCGTAGATGCGACTTCCGACAAAGAAGAAAGCTGAGATCAGAGTGTAGCAGAGGATGGTTTTTTTCAACCGTTGTTTGATAGGATTAGTAACCGATGTAGACAATGTCACTCACCGCCCTTTCTGAGATAGTACCATTTGTTGTTGGTTTGTTCATAACTTGGCCGTTGAAGTAAAGGGTAGAAGAACCACCACCGTCCAGGTTATAGGCTGTTTTAACGCCATAAGATTTCATCACTTCAGCTAATTGGTAGAGAGAAAGACCTTCACTCTCTGAAGTACGTCCATCTGAGACGACAATGATGTAGCGGTTTTCATCGATGATCCCGATGGCTGTTCGTGGGTTAGAAGACATGGATTGACCTACTTCCGAATTAGTATCAACGACAATTTCCCCATCTTCAACCAAGGAAGGTCCGAAGGCAAGGAGATTGACGACCCCATCTTTGACCAATTGCTCAGCTGAGATTTCATCTTCGTAAATAATCTTGAAGGAACCATCCTTATAAATGGCTAGGTCGCCATTGCTAGAGTCTTCACGAACCGTATCGCGATAAACCACTCCGTTTCGGATGACATAGCCGGTACTATTGGCTCCGTAGTAGTCACCATTGACGGCTAGAATAGCATTATTCTCAGCTGCCGTGACAGATGTCTTAGCTGTCACGTTTGTTCCATAGGTATTTTGGGCTAGAGCCGTCTTGAGATAGTCTGAGGAGCTAACCGTAATATCTGCAATGTAAACCTGGGTATTTTCAACTGTTTTTTCTGTCAAGTTTACCTGGATATTGTCATCGGAGTAACTGCTATCTGTAGTTGTCGCAGAAGCCACAGCTTGTTTAGCAGCTTTAGTATCAGTAGTCGTTGCTTTGACGGTTTGGATAGCATCCGATAAGACGAAGGTCTTGAGCATAGAATAGCTGAAGGAGCTTGTTAGCAGGATACCAAAACAAGCAGCGTAAGTATAAGATTTTTTAAAGAATTTCATGAGTAGGTGCAGTCCTTTCCTTGAAAATGATTTTTTTCTGAATCAGCCATGAGACGACGAAAAGCAAGAGTCCGACGATCACCTTGCTGAGGAGCAAATGGAGACCGAAGCTTGTATAGAAAAGTCGAATCAAGAGGGTATCGAGAATAAAGAGTCCAATAGCAAGTCCCAAGTAACCACTTCCGGTTCGGGCCACGCTGTCTTTGTTCTTAAAGACGAGACGTTTATTGGTCGAGTAGTTAAAGATAGAGCTCGTCACACGAGCAATCCCGTTTGCCAGGAGAATCCGAAGACTAATCGGCACCGCCATCATCACGAAAAGGAAAAAGGCATAGACCAGATAGTCAACGATAAAGCTACTTAGAGAGGAGAGAGCGAACTTGAACATGTCCTTGTAAATCATGAGGCCATCTCGAACAGGGCGGAAGTGGGACCCTTCATTGTCATTGATATAGACTGTTTCAATTGGAACTTCTAAGATGGGAAATGTCTTGCTCGCTGCAAGGAGCACATTCATTTCGTACTCATACCGTTGTCCCTCAATTTCTAACATAAAAGGAATCATGTTAGTTGTAAAGGCTCTAAGGCCAGTCTGCGTATCCGTCACAGGGACCCCTGTTTGTTGCTTGAACAAGAAGCGGGTCAACTTATTTCCAAAAGCAGAACGCAAAGGAACCTTGCCTGAAAAGGCGCGTGCCCCTAGAATCAATTGGTTCGGATTTTCTTGCGATTGATTGGCCACACGGAAGATATCCCATACCTTATGTTGGCCATCGGCATCGGCAGTGATGACTGTCCCGTATTGCCCTTGCTCTTGAATGTAGGTGTAGGCTGTTTTGAGAGCTCCTCCTTTACCAAGGTTCACTTCGTGGTGAAGAACGGTAGCTAGCCCGTCTAATTTTTCAAAAATAGCTTGGCACTCCTCAGAACTACCATCGTCCACAACGATAATGGAGAAGTCACATTTTTCTCTCAATTTTTGAACCAGTTTGAGAAGTTTTTGATCGGGTTGATAAGCGGGGATGACTAAATAATTCATAAGCGTTCCTCGTTTCTTGTTTGTGATGAAGGTATTATAACGGCCCTTTCTTAAAGCTAACTGATATCAGTTTTCTTTAAGGAAAGGGAGAGATTCCCTTGCTGTAAAAAATCATAGAGAGCAATAGTAGGAAAAGAAATCTTTTTAAAAAGAATGAAGAGAACGTGTTTTTACTTGCCTTCTATCCTAAAGTCTGGTATAATAGTTTCTTGTGAGCAAACCTCACTTACCCCTTGCGAAGACTTGGGGTCATTAGACCAAAAGGAGGAACATATCAATGGCTAAATACGAAATTCTTTATATTATTCGTCCAAACATTGAAGAAGAAGCTAAAAACGCTTTGGTAGCACGCTTTGACTCTATCTTGACTGACAACGGTGCAACTGTTGTTGAATCAAAAGATTGGGAAAAACGTCGTCTTGCATACGAAATCCAAGATTTCCGTGAAGGACTTTACCACATCGTAAACGTTGAAGCGAACGACGATGTAGCTCTTAACGAGTTCGACCGTCTTTCAAAAATCAACGGTGACATTCTTCGTCACATGATCGTAAAAGTTGACGCGTAAGCCCTAACGAATAAAGAAGGTGACTAATGATTAACAATGTTGTACTTGTAGGTCGTATGACTCGAGATGCTGAACTTCGTTATACCCCTCAAAATCAGGCTGTTGCGACATTCTCACTTGCTGTTAACCGTAATTTTAAAAACCAAAATGGTGAACGAGATGCGGACTTTATCAACTGTGTGATTTGGCGTCAACAAGCTGAAAATTTAGCAAATTGGGCTAAAAAGGGTGCCTTAGTTGGGATTACAGGTCGTATCCAGACTCGTAATTATGAGAATCAGCAAGGTCAACGTGTTTATGTCACTGAAGTCGTAGCGGACAGCTTCCAATTATTGGAAAGCCGCGCGAATCGTGAAGGACAAGCAGGTGGTGGTTATGCCTCTGCTGGAGGATTTGCAGGAAATGCAGCTCCAAGCTTTGGAGGATCTGAACCATCTAATGCAACACCAAACTTTGGACGTGATGACAATCCATTCGGAGCTAATCCAATGGACATCTCGGATGACGATCTACCATTCTAAGAATGGGTTTAACGAATTAAAACTATAAAGGAGAAATAAACATGGCTCAACAACGTCGTGGCGGATTCAAACGCCGTAAAAAAGTTGATTACATCGCAGCAAACAAAATTGAATATGTTGATTACAAAGATACTGAGCTTCTTAGCCGTTTCGTTTCAGAACGTGGGAAAATCCTTCCTCGTCGTGTAACTGGAACTTCAGCGAAGAACCAACGTAAAGTAACAACAGCTATCAAACGCGCTCGCGTAATGGCTTTGATGCCTTTCGTAAACGAAGATTAAAGAAAAGACCCTTACGGGTCTTTTTTTCACGAGCCTGGGAATGTGAGAGCGAGTTGAGGTCCGGTGGACCTCTTTTTCATGAGCTTGAAAACAGGAAAGAGAATTAAGACCCTTACGGGTCTTTTTTTCACGAGCCTGGGAATGTGAGAGCGAGTTGAGGTCCAGTGGACCTCTTTTTCATGAGCTTGAAAACAAGAGAGCGAGTGAGAACCTTACAGGTCTTTTTTTTTCAGGTCCGAGGGACCTCTTTGACCTTTCCCAAGCTCTAATCATGCTATAATGAAGGGAGAAATGTATCAAGGAGCGCAACATGAAGGAAAGTACGATCATCAGAAGGATGATGAAATCTGATATTGAAGAGATCTCTCAAGCCTTTATCCATCAAGGGTGGCCGGGTAGAGAGGATATCTTGACCAGCTATTTGCAGGATCAGGAGAATGGAGAGAGGGACGTATTAGTAGCTGAGTCGGATGGATTTGTGGCAGGTTATATCACTATATTGCCTGATGCCAAGCACGGTCCTTTCGTGGGAGTCTATCCTGAACTAACTGATTTTAATGTTTTTGAGCCATTTAGAAATCGAGGAATTGGGAATCAACTCCTAGAGGAGGCGGAAAAAAGAGTCGGGCTACTGTCAGAGATTGTTACTTTAGGGGTTGGTTTACACTCGGGTTATGGCCCAGCTCAAAGGCTTTATGTTAAACGGGGGTATATCCCAGATGGATCTGGAATTTGGTTTAGGGATCAGCCCTTGGCCCCTTACAGTTCTTGTGAAAACGATGATGACTTAGTTCTCTATTTTTCAAAAAGGTTGAACACGGAAATGTAGTAAAACAAAAACGGATGAAAACTTCATCCGTTTTTGTTTAGCGTCGTTGAGGTGCTGTATTGGCGCTCTTGATATTGTATTTTTTCTTCAAGTAGTAGCGGAGAAGAAGTGCTCCACCACCGAGTAAGAGCATGAACCAGTTTGGTACACGCGGGTTGAGAAATTGTGGGAGCAAAGCAGTAACCATGAGAATCACCACCCAAAGGATCATCGCTAACATTAAGATGGGAAGTGACTTGGTTAGAGCCGGACGTTTCATTCCACGTTTTGAAACATCGTAGTACTGATAGAAGTAGTAATACATCAAATAGAGCACCACCCCACCAGCCAAGCTACCAAGAGTCAAGGTGAGAAGTCCATAAGTAGTTCCCTGAGGTGCAAATAAGTTCATGAAGGCTGAAATCGCAGCAAAGAGGCCAAAGACGAGCAGGAAGGAATCCGTAATCATGAGAAGAGGAGTATCATTTTCTTTTGGATGCTCTTTTTCGTAGCGTTCCTTATCACTAAATGCATTGGCCCAAACAGTTGGCGCTCCAAAGAGAGTTCGCGCCGTTACTCCTTTTGGTTGGTTTTCAAAGATAGCTGGAAGAATCTCTTCAATTAGGCTGGTAGCCTCTTCTTCCGTTTTGCCATTTTCAATCAATTGGTGTTTAGCGATACGAACGAATTCTTGGTTTTTCTTACTTAATTGGGTCAGATCAAATTGAGACATACATACTCCTTAGTTATATTTGTAGGTGTTAGAACCATTTTTTATGGATGAGGTAAACGACGAGGGAGCCGGTCATGGCGAAGGCGATAAAGATAATGAGCCAAAAGGCATTGGGTTCCCCGTTGAGCGGAAGATCATTGTTCTTGAAGTTCATCCCGTAGGCTGAGAAAATCATGGTTGGGATGGACATGACGATGGTCACCATGGCCAAGGTCTTCATGATATTATTCTGGTTGTTGGAGATAATTGATGCGAAGGTATCGGTCATGGAGTGGAGGATGTTTCCATAAATATCCGCCATCTCGATGGCCTGTTGGGTCTCGATCAAGGTATCTTCCAACAGATCCTCATCTTCCAGGTATTTCTTGATGTTACTAGTGGCACTGGTCAATTTCTTGATCACGCGCTCATTGGTTTTCAAAGAGGCCTTGAAGTAGACAATGGTCTTTTCCAGCTCCATCAACTCAATCAGCTCTTCATTACGCGTCGATTTGTGCAATTGGCTTTCAATCTGCTCGCTTTTACGATCCAAGGTACGAAGCGCAGACAAATAAAGCTCAGCATTGCGATAAAGGATCTGGAAGATAAAGCGGGACCGCATGAAGGTATAGAAATTCCGCAAGCGACGATTGATAAAGGTGTCTAGGAGAGGCAACTCTTCCAAGCAAGTGGTGATGATAGCCTCTTCTGTTAGGATGATTCCCAAAGGGATGGTGACATAGTAGGTCTGATTGTTCCGTTCTTCCTTGATGGGAACGTCCACGATGATCAAGGTATACTCATCTTCGATGGTCATACGGGACATTTCTTCCGCATCGAGTGGTGCCCGTAAGTCGGCAATATCGATGTTAAAAGCAGAGGCGATTTCCATCGATTCACTTTGGGAAGGATTGACAAGGTTGATCCAGCTACCGGGTTCCAGTGTCTCTATTTCTTTAAATTCAGTCGTTGTTGATAAAAAGACCCGTTTCATGGTGCCTCCCCTTGTTTTTTTACACCTTAACATTATAACAGAAAAAGCACGCTTTTGGATAAAAGAATGCTGAAAAATTTGATATAATGAAGGATAAATAAATTGATGAAAAGTGGAAGAAATGCTCGATAAAATTGTCATTCATGGAGCGCGTGCTCATAATTTAAAAAATATTGATGTTGAAATCCCTCGAGACAAGCTGGTTGTGGTCACTGGTTTATCGGGTTCTGGGAAATCGAGCTTAGCCTTTGACACTCTCTATGCAGAAGGACAAAGACGTTACGTAGAGAGTTTATCAGCCTATGCTCGCCAGTTTTTAGGAAATATGGAAAAACCTGATGTGGACTCGATTGATGGCTTAAGCCCCGCCATTTCCATTGACCAAAAAACAACCAGCAAAAATCCGCGGTCAACGGTTGGTACGACAACGGAAATCAACGATTACTTACGTCTTTTATATGCTCGTGTGGGGACTCCCTACTGTATCAATGGCCATGGGGCGATCACCGCTTCTTCGGTCGAGCAGATTGTAGACCAAGTTTTGGAACTGCCAGATCGCCAACGCCTGCAAATCTTAGCTCCCATTGTTCGCAAGAAAAAAGGCCAGCATAAGAATATCATCGAAAAGGTTCAAAAAGATGGCTATGTCCGGGTGCGTGTGGATGGTGAGATCTTTGATGTGACAGAGATCCCAGAGTTGTCAAAAAGCCAGCAGCACACCATCGAGGTTGTCGTAGACCGGATTGTCATCAAAGACGGCATTCGTTCTCGTCTCTTTGACTCTGTAGAAGCAGCTCTCCGGATCGCAGATGGCTACGTGGTCATTGATACTATGGACGACAATGAACTGCTCTTTTCAGAGCATTATGCTTGCCCGGTATGTGGCTTTACCGTCCCTGAATTGGAACCCCGCCTCTTTTCATTTAATGCCCCCTTTGGCTCTTGTCCAGATTGTGATGGACTAGGGATCAAGCTAGAAGTGGACTTGGATTTGGTTGTTCCAGATTCTAGCAAGACTCTCCGTGAAGGAGCGCTTGCACCATGGAACCCGATTTCCTCTAATTACTATCCTCAGATGTTGGAACAGGCTATGATCCAGTTTGGGATTGATATGGACAAGCCCTTTGAAGACTTATCTCCAGAAGACCGCCACTTAATTTTTTATGGGTCTGATGGCAAGGAGTTCCATTTCCATTATGAGAATGAATTTGGTGGGGTTCGCGATATTGACATTCCTTTTGAAGGAGTCGTCACCAACATCAATCGCCGCTACCACGAAACTTCTAGTGACTTCACCCGCAATCAGATGTTGTCCTACATGAATGAATTGACTTGTGCCACCTGCCATGGTTATCGCTTGAATGACCAGGCCTTGTCTGTCCGAGTAGGAGGAGAGAAGGGGCTACATATCGGGCAAATCTCTGACTTGTCCATTGAGGACCATCTGAAGGTGATAGCTGATCTCCAATTAACCAAGAATGAAGAGACCATTGCTCGTCCGATTCTCAAAGAAGTCAAGGATCGCTTGAGCTTCTTGAACAATGTTGGCTTGAGTTATCTGACCCTTTCTCGCTCGGCCGGGACTCTATCTGGGGGGGAGAGTCAGCGGATTCGCTTGGCAACTCAGATTGGTTCCAATCTCTCAGGAGTCCTCTATATCCTAGATGAGCCGTCAATCGGTCTCCATCAAAGGGACAATGACCGCTTGATTGCTAGTCTTAAGAAGATGCGTGATTTGGGAAATACCTTGATCGTCGTCGAACACGATGAGGATACCATGAGAGAAGCTGATTATCTGATCGACGTCGGTCCAGGAGCCGGAGTCTTTGGAGGCGAGATTGTTGCGGCTGGAACGCCTAAGCAGGTAGCCCGCAATAGCAAATCCATCACTGGTCAGTATCTTTCTGGTAAACGGGCCATTCCAGTACCAACTGAACGGCGGGTAGGCAACGGACGCTTTATCGAGCTGACAGGTGCCGCTGAAAATAACTTAAAAGAGGTGACAGCACGCTTCCCGCTTGGCAAGTTCATTGCTGTAACTGGCGTTTCTGGCTCAGGGAAGTCAACCTTAGTCAACAGTATTTTGAAAAAGGTTCTGGCTCAAAAATTGAATCGCAATTCGGAGAAACCAGGGAAATACAAAACCATTTCAGGTGTCGAGCACATTGATCGACTGATCGATATCGATCAAAGTCCGATTGGGCGCACTCCACGCTCAAATCCAGCTACCTATACAGGAGTATTTGACGATATTCGCGATCTCTTTGCCCAAACCAATGAAGCCAAGATTAGAGGCTACAAAAAAGGCCGCTTTAGTTTCAATGTCAAAGGGGGCCGGTGTGAGGCTTGCTCGGGAGATGGTATTATCAAGATTGAGATGCATTTCCTACCGGATGTCTATGTCCCGTGTGAAGTCTGCCATGGGCGCCGCTACAACAGTGAAACCTTAGAAGTTCACTATAAAGAAAAGAATATCTCCCAGATTTTGGACATGACCGTCAATGATGCGGTGGATTTCTTTAAACACATTCCAAAGATTAATCGCAAATTACAAACCATCAAGGATGTCGGCTTGGGCTATGTGACCTTGGGACAGCCGGCAACGACACTTTCAGGAGGAGAAGCCCAGCGGATGAAGTTGGCTTCCGAGCTTCATAAGCGCTCAACTGGTAAGTCCTTCTATATTTTGGATGAACCAACAACGGGTCTTCATACAGAGGATATCTCTCGTTTGCTCAAGGTCTTGGAACGCTTTGTAGACGATGGCAATACCGTTTTGGTCATTGAGCACAACTTGGATGTGATTAAGACAGCGGACCATATCATCGACTTAGGACCAGAAGGTGGTGTCGGTGGTGGTACCATTATTGCGACAGGGACACCAGAAGAAGTAGCCAGCAACCCAGCTAGCTTTACAGGACAGTATTTGAAAGGGAAATTACAATGAACCAACGAATTACAAATCTACGAACTAAAATGAAGGCACAGGATCTAAAAGCTGTCCTCATTAACAACTTGAAAAATGTTTACTATTTGACAGGTTTCTGGGGATCAAATGGGACTGTTTTGGTAACAGAAGAGCGCGTAGTCCTCTTTACGGATTCTCGCTATACCATTCATGCCCATGCGACTTGTTTCCCCTTTGTTGAGATTGTTGAAACCCGCAATGAATTGGAAGAAGCAGCAAAAATTGTCAAAGATGCAGCTATCCATGAACTTGGCTTTGAGGATGAGATTACAGTTGCCTATCAGACCCGTCTGGCAACGGCTTTCTCAGGAGTCTCTCTAAGGGCCTTGTCTGATTTTGTGATGGAATTTCGTTTGATTAAAGATGAGACAGAAGTGGCAACCATCCGTAAGGCCTGCAGTATTTCAGATCAAGCCTTCCTAGATGTGCTCGAATTTATCAAGGTTGGTCAAACAACAGAGTTAGAAGCTGCGACCTTCCTGGATTTCAGAATGCGGGAATTGGGAGCTTCAGGTGTATCCTTTGATATCATCTCCGCTGCGGGAGAGCGCTCTGCCATGCCTCATGCGACTCCAAGTGATCGTATTATCTCTGCGGGGGATGCCTTGACCTTGGACTTTGGCTGTCTTTACAACCATTACGTGAGTGATATGACCCGGACCATTTATGCAGGTCATGTCAGCGATAAGGAAAGAGAAATCTACGAAACGGTCTTGAAAGCCAACCAAGCTCTCATTGCTGAAGCCAAGGCTGGACTAGGTTTCCGTGAGTTTGATAAAATTCCTCGAGACATTATCGAGGCGGCAGGATACGGCCAGTACTTTACTCATGGCATTGGTCATGGAATTGGCTTGGACATCCATGAAGAGCCTTATTTCAGCCAAACTTCCAAAGAAGTCATCAAGGCGGGGATGGTCTTGACAGATGAGCCAGGAATCTACATTGAAGGTCTATCAGGGGTCCGGATTGAAGATGATCTCCTGATTACGGAAACTGGCTGTGAAGTCTTGACCCTTGCGCCAAAAGAATTGATTGTGATCTAAGGAATTTTGGAGAGACAGATTTGAGAAATCTGAGCATTTGTGATAGAATAAAGAGTAATATATTTTTTAAAAAGAGGTATGAAAACATGATTGAAGCAAGTAAGTTGAAAGCTGGTATGACCTTTGAAACAGCTGATGGGAAATTGATCCGCGTTTTGGAAGCTAGCCACCACAAACCAGGTAAAGGAAATACTATCATGCGTATGAAATTGCGTGATGTTCGTACTGGTTCAACTTTTGATACAAGCTACCGTCCAGAAGAAAAATTTGAGCAAGCTATTATTGAAACAGTACCAGCTCAATATTTGTATAAAATGGATGACACAGCTTACTTCATGAATACTGAAACATACGACCAATATGAAATTCCTGTTGCCAATATTGAGAACGAATTGCTTTACATCCTTGAAAACTCAGAAGTAAAAATCCAATTCTATGGAAACGAAGTGATTGGGGTGACTGTTCCTACAACTGTTGAATTGACAGTTGCTGAAACTCAACCATCTATTAAAGGTGCTACAGTTACAGGTTCTGGTAAACCAGCTACAATGGAAACAGGTCTTGTGGTTAACGTTCCAGACTTCATCGAAGCAGGACAAAAATTGATTATCAATACAGCTGAAGGAACTTACGTTTCTCGTGCCTAATCAGCTCTAAAATAGGTCTGATAGAAAGGAACTTCTATGGCAACTGAACAATACGGCGAAATCGTCATTGCACCTCGTGTGCTAGAAAAAATTATTGCGATTGCGACTGCAAAAGTAGATGGTGTTCATTCTCTTGAAAACAAGAGTGTATCGGATAGCCTTTCAAAACGTGCTCTTGGTCGTGGGGTTTACCTTCGTACACAAGAAGATGGTCAAATCTCTGTTGATATTTACCTCTATCTAGAGTATGGTGTGGCAGTCCCTAAAGTAGCGGTTGCAATCCAAAAAGCAGTAAAAACAGCTGTCTACAATATGGCAGATGTCACCTTGGATGATGTCAACATCCATGTAGTCGGAATCGTGACTGAAAAAGCAGCGAAACCTGATTTGAAAGATTTGTTTAATGAGGATTTCCTCAATGACTGATATTTTATTTGAATCACGTCGTGATCTACGGGAGCGTGCCTTTCAAGCTCTGATGAGTTTAGAGTATGAAGGGGATGTTGTAGAAGCGTGTCGATTTGCTTTTACTCATGACAAAGAGGAAACAGACCAGGAAGTGGAAATTCCAGCTTTTCTCCTCAATTTGGTATCGGGTGTTCGTCAATCAAAGGATGAATTGGATCAACAGATTGCCCAACACTTGAAAACTGGCTGGACCGTAGAACGCTTGACTCTAGTGGAGAAAAACATTCTTCGTTTGGGTGTGTTTGAAATGACTTCCTTTGATACACCTCAATTGGTTGCGGTGAATGAAGCAATTGAATTAGCAAAAACTTTTTCAGATGAGAAATCTGCTAGGTTTGTGAATGGTGTCTTAAGCCAATTTGTGACGGAAGCAGAATAAAAAGAAGCTACCTAAAAGGTGGCTTCTTTTTTGTGGATATTTTCTTACTCATTTACACACTTTTTCCGGGTAAAACACTAACAGGGAGAAAATAGCCTGTAGTCTTTACCTCTTTCCCTTCGATTTTCTGTAGAAGAAGATCGACCGTCAGGTGAGCAATCTCTTGTAAAGGTTGCTTGATGGTGGTTAGACGGGGGAAAAATTTTTCAATAAAGTAGGTCCCGTCGTAGCCAATGACTTTGAGGTCTTCTGGAATTGAAATGCCGAGTTCATCAGCAATTTTCATCACCAAAATCGCCGTTAGATCGTCAGATGCAAAGATAGCATCAGGTTTTTGCTGGGTCAAGATAGACTTGATTTCCATTTCTTTGCGAATGGGGGAATAATCACTAGAAACATTAATGATTTGTGCTCCTGGCAGTACCGAAGCAAACCCTGCATGGCGAAGACCTGTTGGGGAATTGGAGTTATCATTCCCCGTAATCATGATAATTTTCTTTGCACCTGTCTTGGCAAGGGTTTCCGCAGCAAGGACGCCACCGGCGTAGTTATCTGAGGAGACGACAGGGATCTCAGGTGATAGGTTTCGGTCAAAAGCGATGATAGGAGCTGTAACTCGGTTATAATCTTCAATTCCCAGATTATGACTACCAGAAATAATACCATCTACTTGATTGGCTTCTAGCATTTCAATGTATTCACGTTCTTTTTCAGAATCATGCTCGCTATTACAAATAATGGTTTTATACCCATGTTTGAACAGTTCTTCTTCCAATTTATCGATTAATTCTGCATAGAAGACATGACTGATTTTTGGGAAGATTAAGCCGATTAATTTGGCTGATTTTCCTTGTAGGCTCCGAGCGATTGTATTAGGCTTGTAGCCCAACTCCCTCATGGCCTCTTTGACTTTTGAGATAGTTTTTTCAGATAAATAGCCCTTTTTATTGATGACTCGTGAAACTGTCGTAGGGCTGACGCCAGCTAATTTGGCGACATCAGTGAGCTTTGCGACCATAGTCTAGTTCGTAGTATGTTCCAGTAGGTGTTCCAGATTTAATCAAAATACCAGTTTGATTAGCATGCGGGAAGACGCGACCAGAGAATACTTTTTCTCCTTTGTTGATAAAAATTTCAAAAATAGAATGATCGATGAAAATAGTAGCAGTTGTAGCTTGGTTTTCGATCGGGCAAGTACGAGTAGTCCCAAACTCTTGGGCATATTGTTCACCAGCTTGGCTACGATCGACAATGACTTGACCATTTGCAATATCGAAAGTAATAGAAAGACCTTTTCCTTCTTTATCTGCTAGGAGAACAATCTCACTTTTGCTATTCGCTTCAAAGGCTAATTCTAACTCGTAACAATTGTTGGTAACCTCTTTGTTACGAAACTCGGATGAAGAGGAGCGGAGCTCTTTTATAGCTTCAACTGGATATTGATAAAGTTTACCGTCCTTAATACTTAGCTCTTTGACCAAAGAGAAAGCTCCTTGGTGGTCATAACGATCAGATGGATAAGCGACATCTGGTAGACCTAACCAGCTAACAGTTAAGGCTCTTCCATCAGGAGCATTGAAGCCTTGAGTTGCATAGGCTTCGAAGCCATAGTCTAAGTTTTGCAATTCAGATACATCAACTAAACGAGCCTGTTCAGGATCAAAAGAAGCCCCAATCTTATACATATTTGGGTAGATATTGTCGTAATCGAGGACCGCTTTGTCCAAACCTTGAGGGCAATAAAGAAGGATAGGTTGCTCGCCGACGAAGACCAAGTTAGGACATTCCATCATATAAGCTGTACGATCATTGTTGAAATCAAGATCTCCTACTTCAACCCAGTTTGTATAATCGTTATTCACTGCTTTGTAAAGACGAACGAATCCTTTTTTCTCAAGGTCTTGACCACCGACAATGGCGTAGTATTGGCCTTTGAAATTAAAAATCTGTGGGTCACGGAAGTGATCAGTAGAATCAGCAGGTTGATCAATCAAGATTTTGTTGATTTTTTCAATCTTTCCTTCTTTGTCCATCAAAGCCCCGATTTGGTAGGGATGGCGGATCCAGTTCTCATCTCGTACATTTCCTGTATAGAATAAGAAAAGTTTGTCATCGAATTGCATAGCTGATCCAGAATAGGCTCCATGGCTATCTAAAGGTGTGTCTGGAAAGACCTTCACTCCGGTTTCGTTAAAATGGACTAAATCGTCACTTTCGAGTTGTACCCAAGACTTCAATCCATGTGCGGCTCCAAACGGAAAGTTTTGGTAAAAGAGGATCCATTTGCCGTCAAAATAAGAGAAACCATTTGGATCATTTAAGAGACCAGATGTTGGTTCAACATGGTAGTGAGTATGCCAAGGGGATTTGGCCATATTTTCTTTAATTTGTTTCTTTTCTTCTTCGGTCCAGTCTTCATACCGTTTGTACCGAAGTTCGGTTGTCCATTCCATTTGACTCCTCCAAAATTTTTCTTACTTCCATAGTACCGATTTCTAAAAAAAAAAGCAAGAATTTGGCCAAATAATTGAGAAAAAATGTCAAACGTTTATCATAAAATATCGAAGTCAAGCCTAGTTTTGATTTATGAAAATAAATGAAAGTATGAAAGTTTTTGAAAATTCAAAAACAAGATAGAGGTTTTTATATAGAGCATACGGGCTTTTTAGTGAATGAAAATAAGAAATCCATCTTTCAAACAATCAAAAATCGCAAATAAACACCAAAAACATTCTGCAAAACGGTTGACATATTCTTAATACGTGGTACAATTAAGAGCGTAGAGATGGTTTAACCGTTTTCAAAACAATAAAAAATAAGGAGATTTTTGCAAATGTCAAATACAGAAATTGCAAAAAAAGTCATCGATGCAATCGGTGGAGTTGAGAACGTTAGCAGTGTTGCTCACTGTGCGACTCGTCTTCGCGTGATGGTTAAAGATGAATCAAAAATCAACAAAGATGTTGTTGAGAACATTGAAAAAGTACAGGGAGCTTTCTTTAACTCAGGTCAATACCAAATCATCTTTGGTACTGGTACTGTAAATAAGATCTACGATGAAGTAGTAGCTCTAGGCTTGCCAACTTCTTCAAAAGATGAAATGAAAGCTGAAGCAGCGAAACAAGGAAATTGGTTCCAACGTGCAATCCGTACCTTCGGAGATGTTTTTGTCCCAATTTTGCCAGCAATCGTTGCAACTGGTTTGTTTATGGGAATTCGTGGTGCTATTGCTCAAGATCAAGTGCTGGCTTTGTTTGGTACTACAGCAGACGCATTTAAATCTACAGATTTCTATACCTATTCAACAATTTTGACAGATACTGCGTTTGCTTTCTTCCCAGCCTTGATTTCATGGTCTGCGTTCCGAGTGTTTGGAGGAAATCCTGTTCTTGGAATTGTAATTGGTTTGATGATGGTTAGTCCGACACTTCCTAATGCGTGGGTTGTAGCGGAAGATCCTTCTAAAGCAGCAACATTCTTTGGTATCTTCCATCATGTAGTTGGATTCCAGAACTCAGTTCTTCCCGCTTTCTTCGTTGGTCTAATTGGTGCAAAACTTGAAAAATGGCTCCATAAGAAAATTCCAGATGTCTTAGATTTGTTATTGGTTCCATTATTTACATTAACAATCATGTCATTCCTCGCTTTGTTTATTATTGGACCATTCTTCCACAGCATCGAGGAACATGTACTGAATGCAACTAAGTTTATTTTAAATTTACCATTCGGCCTTGCAGGTCTTCTTATCGGTGGGGTTCATCAGTTGATTGTCGTTACTGGTGTCCATCATATTTTTAACCTTCTTGAATCGCAATTAATTACTTCGGATAAAAAAGATCCATTTAATGCAATTATTACAGCTGCTATGACTGCACAAGCTGGTGCGACTTTAGCGGTGGCAGTGAAATCAAAATCTCAAAAAGTGAAAGCTTTAGCATTTCCTGCAACTATTTCTGCCTTATTAGGTATTACTGAGCCTGCAATCTTTGGTGTGAACTTGCGTTATGTGAAACCATTCGTTATTGCTTTGGGAGCAGGTGCTGTAGGTGGTTGGATTGCATCTATGTTAAACCTTGCTGGTACAGGATTTGGTATTACAATTATTCCAGGAACACTTCTCTATCTAAACGGTCAATTATTGAAATATGTATTTATGGTTGTATTTACAACTGCACTAAGTTTTGGTTTGACATATATGTTCGGTTACGAAGATGAAGCTTCATCAGTTCCTGCAGAAGACGAAGAAGCTGGTGCAATTATTGAAGAAGAAACAACTGGAACTGTTCCAGCATCTCTTCAAGATGAAACCATCATCTCTCCAATCGTTGGTCAAGCGGTTGCTTTAGAAAACGTAAATGACCCTGTATTCTCAAGTGGTGCTATGGGACAAGGGATTGCCATCAAACCAACTGAAGGTGTTGTATATGCTCCGGCGGATGCTGAAGTAACCATTGCTTTTGCAACTGGACATGCTTTTGGCTTGAAGACAGCCAATGGTGCTGAAGTTTTGATCCACGTTGGGATTGATACAGTTTCAATGAACGGTGAAGGATTTGATCAGAAAGTTGCTCAAGGTGACAAGGTCAAAGCTGGCGATGTTCTTGGAACATTTGATTCTGCTAAAATTGCAGCAGCTGGTCTTGATGATACAACAATGGTCATCGTCACAAACACAGCTGATTATGCTTCAGTAACTCCAGTAGCTAATGGTGCAGTTGCTAAAGGCGATGCGATTATTGAAGTAAAAGCATAATCTAAAATAGGATTACTCAAGGACTGGTTAGGGCTTCCTCCAGTCCTTGAATTTTTTTTGGAGGTGAGGCTTGGAATAAAAAAGCCGCTCACCTAATGTTTAAACATAAATAAGAGTAGTTTTTTCTATAAGGAATAGAAGTGAACCGTTTCCCTTTGTGATATAATAGAAAAAAAGAGAATTGAAAAAGAGGTTTGATATGACTAAATTATATGGAAGTCTTGAAGCTGGTGGAACAAAGTTTGTTTGTGCTGTAGGTGACGAAAATAATAACGTCATTGAAAAGACACAGTTTCCGACAACAACCCCAATTGAAACCCTTGATAAATGTATTGAGTTTTTCTCTAAATTTGAAAGTCTTGCTGGTTTAGCCATTGGTTCATTTGGACCGATTGATATTGATAAGAATTCAAAGACCTATGGTTTTATTACAACAACTCCCAAACCACATTGGGCAAATGTAGATGTGGTGGGATCTTTCCGTCGATCCTTAAATGTACCGATTTACTTTACAACTGACGTAAATAGCTCAGCTTATGGTGAGGTTGTTGCTCGTAATAATGCGGGTGGTCGTATTGAGAACTTAGTTTACTACACAATTGGTACAGGGATTGGTGCAGGTGTCATCCAGCGTGGTGAATTCATTGGTGGAGTGGGACATCCTGAGATGGGCCATTATTATGTTGCCAAACACCCGATGGATGTTGAAAAAGAATTTAATGGTGTGTGTCCATTCCACAGAGGCTGTTTAGAAGGTCTTGCGGCTGGCCCAAGCTTGGAAGCTCGTAGCGGTATTCGTGGGGAAAATATTGAACTGAATAGCTCTGTATGGGATATCCAAGCCTACTATATTGCCCAAGCTGCTGTCAATGCAACTGTAACCTTCCGCCCAGATGTGATTGTATTTGGTGGAGGAGTGATGGCACAACAACACATGTTGGATCGCGTTCGTGAAAAATTCACCGTCTTATTGAACGGCTATTTACCAGTGCCAGATGTTCGTGACTATATCGTAACACCAGCAGTAGCAGGAAATGGTTCAGCGACCTTGGGTAACTTTGTCTTAGCAAAACAAGTCAGCAAAAAAGACTAATAAGTTAAGGTTGAAATAACATAAAGCATCAAAATGCTAGGGGGAGGGAGTTCTTCGTCGGGAAGATGGATGAATGACCTTCTCTTTTTTAGCAAGAGAGGAGAAATGATGGAAAAAGCCATTATGAAGGATCCCTTCTTTTTGAGTCAAGTGTCTGAAGAAGCGACAAAAGAGGATTTGTATTTGGCGCAAGATTTACAAGATACCCTACGAGCTCACCAGGAAGCCTGTGTTGGCATGGCTGCTAATATGATTGGTGTACGTAAGCGAGTCATCATCATCCAACTAGGTTTGATGCCCTTGGTTCTCTTTAATCCTGTTCTAGTTAAGAAAGAAGGGATTTATGAGACAGAAGAAGGCTGTCTTTCTTTGCCAGGAAGTCGAAAGACAAGTCGCTTTGAAAAGATTCAAGTCTCCTACCGTGATACCAATTGGAAACCTCAGCTCATAAGCTTAGAAGGTTTTGCGGCCCAGATTTGCCAGCATGAGCTCGATCACCTGGAAGGGATTTTGATCTAGCTGAGCTGTTGCTTGTTAAATGACTGATTGAAGAGAGAATCCTTATGAAAAAAGAATATTTGTTCTATGAACGGGTTAGACCATTTTTTGTGACCCATCCCTATTATCTTTCTTTATTAAAGTGGACCAATCGGCTCGTCACCTTGTTGATGCCTCTCCTTTATTTCTATGTTCTTTGGGCAGCCTATCTAAAGGCTAGCAAGACTTGGATTGTGCTTGCTTATCTTTTGGTACCAGCAACTGGTTTTATTGTATTAAGTGTCATTCGAAAACGAATGAATTGGCCGCGTCCCTATGAGCTGGGGACTTTCCCTCCGTTACTGAATCGAGAGGGGAAGGGGAGTTCTATGCCAAGTCGGCACGTCTTTTCTGCGGCGATCATTTCTACAGTAGCCTGGGGAGTGCATCCTCTTCTATCGGTCCTTGGTCTGTCCTTGGCTCTTCTATTGTCGGGGGTTCGTGTTCTGGCTGGAGTCCATTTTGTTCGTGATGTTGTGGTTGGTTTTTTATCTGCTATTCTTTGGGGGTTCTTTTGGTTTTATCCCTTGGGGCTTTTTTAAGAATAAGGTCAGGAAGAAGGATGAGGTGAACTATAAAAGAGGCTGGGACCAAAGTCCTAGCCTCTCAATTGTCTTTGGATAGTCGAGCAAGACGCAGTGGTTGAGTGGGCTCTACTACGCTGATTTCATCAGCTTTTATAGCCCTACTCAACTGTGCGGAGGTGGGACGACGAAATCGAATTCTAACGAATGACCGATTTCTGTCCCACTCTCTATTTTTGTATCGTTATTTCATCTAGATGGAATTTTTGGAAAAACCGTTCGCGTTCTTCTATAATAGCAGGACTTGGGTTTTTGAGGGAAGTTAATAAATCAACCAAGTCAGGTGTGACTTCTCGAATCAGCTCCCCCAGAGACCAAATGGCTGTTGCAATATGAATCTGGTTTTGCGAAGTTTCGATAATTTCTAGAAGTTTAGGGATGGCAGACCGGTCATTAGCATTGGCCAAGGCAATGATGGCATTTCGCTGAAGGATATTTTTCCCCCGCCAACTACCAGCGACCATTCCGAATTTTTCTTTGAATTGACCATTGGATAGCTCGATAAAGGGGATTAATTCTGGGTGAGCGAGTTCTGGATCAATGTCAGTGGCTAGTGGGTTATCCAGACCACGATTGTAGGGACAACAGATTTGACAGATATCACAGCCGTAGATGACCGTTTTAATCTTTTTACGGAATTCCATATCCATCATGCCCTTGTCTTGGGTCTGAAAGGACAGACAACGTCGGGCATTCATGGTGCCATCTCCAATTAAGCAAGATGTCGGGCAGGCTTCTACACAGCGGTTACAATTTCCACAACCATAGTCGACTGCTTGGTCAGGTTCAATTTCTAGGTTAGTGATAAGTTCTCCTAAAAACATATAAGAACCATATTCTTTTGAGATGACAAGGCCATTCTTGCCGATAAATCCAATGCCGGCCCGTTGAGCAACGGCAGTATCCACCAAGGCTCCGGTATCCACCATGCCCTTGTATTCGAAGTTAGCCGTCAATTCTTCAATCCCTTTAGCCAGGCGGTCCAACTTATCCTGTAGGACATAGTGGTAGTCTATGCCCCAACTGTTGGGAGTAAATTTTCCGCGTTTATAGGCTGTCTTCTGAGGTTGTTGTTTTAACTTGTGAGGATATGCAACGGCAATGGAAATAATCGTTTTAGCAGAAGCTAAACTTAAGCGTGGCTGGATTCGTTCTTCGATATTTTTGTGCTCAAACCCTGAATTTCGGCCTTCCTCTACAGCTAGGCGGAGGGATTTTTCTAAATAGGAAAAATCATCTGCAGTGGTAAAACCGATTTTTGAAATACCGATGGAGTGAGCCAACTCGATAATGGATTCTTTGAGATTCATATTCCTATTATAGCGAAAAGCCGGTAAAAATGCGAAAAACGTGCAAAAAATTAAAAAGGGAATGAAGGGCTTGGTAGAGCTTTCAAAAACGAATGAAATTTTGTATAATAAGGTATTGAATACAAGGATATATGGAGGCAGGTATGTCACAACCGTTATTTTTACAATCCGTCATGCAGGAAAAAATTTGGGGTGGAACTAGATTACGAGATGAGTTTGGCTATGAAATCCCGAGCGATCATGTTGGTGAATACTGGGCTATTTCTGCCCATCCCCATGGTGTTTCAGTTGTTAAAAATGGGCCTTATGCTGGAATGGGGTTAGACCAACTTTATGCAGAGCATCGTGAATTATTTGGAGATCGAACAGAACCGGTCTTTCCTTTATTGACAAAGATTCTGGATGCCAATGACTGGCTCAGTGTTCAGGTTCATCCAGATGATGCCTATGGAATGGAGCATGAAGGAGAACTTGGGAAAACCGAATGCTGGTATATTATTGCTGCGGATGAAGGGGCGGAGATTATCTATGGTCACCACGCCCAGTCCAAGGAAGAATTACGTCGAATGATCGAAGCCAAAGAATGGGATGATCTTTTAGCACGGGTTCCTGTGAAAGCGGGAGATTTCTTCTATGTTCCAAGTGGAACCATGCATGCCATTGGTTCGGGTATCTTGATTTTGGAAACCCAGCAATCAAGCGACACGACGTATCGAGTTTACGACTTTGATCGCAAAGATGATCAAGGGAATTTACGTGAATTGCACATTGAACAGTCTATTGATGTCCTGAACTTAGGTGCTCCGGCAAATAGCCGACCAGTTGAGGAAAAAGTTGACCACTTGTCATCGACTTTGTTAGTGGCCAATGACTTCTTTGGTGTTCACAAATGGGTCATCAATGGGGAAGTTCGATTTGAAAAGACCCATGATTATAGTTTGGTGAGCGTTCTCTCAGGGCAAGGAAGTCTTCAGGTAGATGGGGTAGATTATCCGATTGGAAAAGGAGAACATTTTATCTTAACGAGTGATATCCAGAATTGGACCTTATCAGGAGAAGAGATGGAATTAATTGTCAGTCATCCATAAACGTAGATAGAAGGTTGAGTCGTCAAGTACTTAACCTTTTGTTGTTTTAAGGATTTTTCTAATAGATGAGCAAAAGGTGAAATGGATAAGGGAAAAAAGAGGGGGAAACCATCTTCTAATCAATGGAATTTCTTGATGGATAAGCTACAGTGTGCTATAATAAAAAGAACGTTTAAAATTTAAGAAATTTGAAAAGTAAGGATACTAATGGCTAATTTATTAAAAACAATTATCGAAAATGATAAAGGTGAATTAAGACGATTGGAAAAGATGGCAGACAAGGTCTTCTCCTATGAAGATCAAATGGCTGCCTTGTCAGATGATGAACTGAAGGCGAAAACAGAAGAATTCAAACAACGCTACCAAGATGGTGAATCATTGGATGATCTCCTCTATGAAGCTTTCGCAGTAGTTCGTGAAGGTGCTAAGCGTGTCTTGGGCTTGTTCCCTTATAAAGTACAGGTCATGGGGGGGATTGTTCTTCACCATGGTGACGTTCCAGAAATGCGTACAGGGGAAGGGAAAACCTTGACTGCGACCATGCCGGTGTATTTGAATGCCCTATCTGGTAAAGGGGTTCACGTTGTTACGGTCAATGAATACCTGACAGAACGTGATGCGACTGAGATGGGAGAATTGTACTCATGGCTAGGTCTTTCAGTTGGGATCAACCTGGCTGCAAAATCACCTTCTGAAAAACAAGAAGCTTATGCTTGTGATATCACCTATTCAACCAATGCGGAAATCGGTTTCGACTACCTGCGTGATAACATGGTTGTTCGTGCCGAAAACATGGTACAACGTCCTTTGAACTATGCCTTGGTCGATGAGGTAGACTCGATCTTGATTGATGAAGCCCGTACTCCATTGATTGTTTCAGGTCAGACTTCTACAGAAACTAGCCAACTCTATCACATGGCGGATGCCTTTGTGAAATCTTTGGAAGAAGAAGACTATATCATTGATGTTCCTTCAAAAACGATTGGTTTGTCAGATTCTGGGATTGATAAGGCTGAAAGCTACTTTAAGCTTGAAAACTTGTATGACATTGAAAATGTTGCTTTAACACACTACATTGACAATGCCCTCCGTGCCAACTATATCATGATTTTGGACATCGACTATGTGGTCAGTGAGGATCAAGAAATCTTGATCGTCGACCAATTTACAGGTCGGACCATGGAAGGACGTCGCTATTCTGATGGTCTCCACCAAGCGATTGAGGCTAAAGAAGGTGTACCAGTCCAAGAAGAAACCAAAACATCAGCTTCTATTACTTACCAAAACCTCTTCCGGATGTACAAAAAACTTTCAGGGATGACAGGTACTGGTAAGACAGAAGAAGAAGAATTCCGTGAAATTTACAACATTCGCGTCATTCCAATTCCAACAAACCGTCCGATTGCTCGTATTGACCATCCAGATCTTCTTTACCCAAGCTTGAAATCGAAGTTTAAGGCTGTAGTAGAAGATGTAAAAGCACGTTACGAAAAAGGGCAACCAGTCTTGGTGGGTACCGTTGCCGTTGAAACCAGTGACTATTTATCTCGTCTCTTGGTCGAAGCAGGAGTTCCCCACGAAGTTTTGAATGCGAAAAACCACTACAAAGAAGCTCAAATCATCATGAATGCGGGTCAACGTGGTGCCGTTACCATCGCGACCAACATGGCCGGACGTGGTACCGATATCAAGCTCGGTGAAGGGGTTCGTGAATTGGGCGGACTATGTGTCATTGGTACAGAGCGTCATGAAAGCCGTCGTATTGATAACCAGTTGCGTGGACGTTCCGGACGTCAAGGGGACCCGGGTGAATCTCAATTCTACCTTTCTCTTGAAGATGAGTTGATGCGTCGTTTCGGTTCAGAGCGCATCAAAGCCTTGCTAGACCGCTTCAAACTAAGCGAAGAAGAATCTGTCATCCGATCCAACATGTTTACACGTCAAGTTGAAGCAGCCCAAAAACGAGTGGAAGGGAACAACTATGACACTCGTAAGCAAGTCCTTCAGTATGATGACGTCATGCGGGAGCAACGCGAGATTATCTACTCTCAACGCTATGATGTGATTACAGCGGATCGTGATTTGGCTCCAGAAATCAAGGCCATGATCAAACGAACCATTAAACGGATCGTTGAAGGGGCAAGCCACTCAAGCAAGGAAGAACGTACGGAAGCTATCTTGAACTTTGCCAAATACAATTTGGTCCCTGAAGATACCATTTCAGAGAGCGATATTGAAGGCAAATCGGATAAAGATGTGATTGATTACTTGTTCCAACGAGCTGAAGAGGTTTATGAAAACCAAGTAGCGAAATTACGCGATGAAGAAGCAGTTAGAGAATTCCAAAAAGTCTTGATCCTTCGTGTTGTGGATAGTAAATGGACAGATCACATCGATGCCTTAGACCAATTGCGTAATGCTGTCGGTCTCCGTGGCTATGCGCAAAATAATCCAGTGGTTGAATACCAATCTGAAGGATTCCGTATGTTCAACGATATGATTGGTTCTATTGAGTTTGATGTGACTCGTCTCATGATGAAAGCTCAAATTCACGAACAAGAGCGCCCACGTACAGAACATAGTATTTCAACGACAGCGACTCGTAATATTGCTGCTCAAAAAACTGATTTACCAGAAGATCTTGATTTGAGCCAAATCAAACGTAACGACATTTGTCCATGTGGATCTGGTAAGAAATTTAAAAACTGCCACGGTAAAAAACTCTAATCGTATGAAAGGATCTGCCTATGTCTTTTACAGCTACTAGCCCAATCATTGATGAAACAGCGGTGACTTCTCTTTATCGCTTAGAGGGTGAACAATTGGCTCGCAAAGAAGCGCGTGACCGTGAACTAGCCTCTATTTTAAAGGGAGAAGACAAGCGTATCTTGCTTGTGATGGGACCATGTTCATCAGATAATGAGGAAGCAGTGATGGAGTATGCTTGCCGCCTTGCAGCCCTTCAAGAAGAAGTCAAAGATCGGGTCTTCATTGTGATGCGGGTCTATACTGCCAAGCCTCGGACCAATGGAGATGGCTATAAAGGTTTGATGCATCAGCCGGATACTGCTTCAGAACCAAGTTTTGTAGCTGGTTTAAAGGCAGTTCGTCGCCTGCATCATCGAGTGATTACCGAAACCGGATTGACTACAGCAGACGAACTTTTGTATCCTGAGACCTACCCATTTGTTGAAGATTTACTTTCCTATGTTGCTATTGGGGCACGTTCTGTAGAAGATCAAGGCCACCGCTTTGTGGCAAGTGGGATCTCAGTCCCAACGGGATTGAAAAATCCGACATCTGGAAATCTGTCTGTCATGTTTAATGCGATTTATGCTGCACAGCATGGGCATCATTTCTTCTATAATGGTCGTTCTGTGGAGACAAATGGAAATCCATTCGGACACGCTATTCTGCGTGGAGCTTTAGACGCGAATGGGAAAAACATTCCAAACTACCACTATGAAGATTTGCTAGAAGCTGCTCATCGTTACCAAGCCTTGGGATTGCAACATCCATTTATCTTGGTTGATACCAATCATGATAATTCTGGGAAAAAATTTGCTGAACAGATTCGCATTGTCAGAGAGACCCTTAGTAATCGAAGCTGGAATCCAATTATCCATGATGTGGTTCGTGGATTTATGATTGAATCTTATCTGGAGGACGGTCGTCAAGATCAACCAGAAGTATTTGGTCAATCAATCACAGACCCATGCTTGGGTTGGGAAAAGACAGAAAGCTTAGTACGAGAAATATATCAGTATGTAGCTGAATAAGAGGAGAGGGCTAGAGAAAACATTCTCAGCCCTTTCCTTCTTAAATGGAGTTGCGGATAGAGAATTATCAAAGAGGAATAGATATGATTGTTGGACATGGGATAGATATCGAATCGATCCAATCCATTGAAGAGGCCTACCAGAGACATCCCAGATTTGCTTCCAAGGTATTGACAGAGACAGAACGAGAACGGTTCGATCAATTATCCGGGAAACGGAAAATGGAATACCTGGCCGGACGATGGTCTGCAAAAGAAGCCTTTTCCAAGGCTTGGGGAACAGGAATTGGTCCAGTAGGATTTCAGGATCTGGAAATTCTAACCAATCAAAAAGGAGCTCCCTATTTTTCTAAAGCCCCTTTTAGTGGAAAGATATGGGTTTCGATTAGTCACTCAGGCGATTTAGTTTCGACCAGTGTCATTTTGGAGGAAAGAAATGAAAGCTAGTATACATAGACCAACGCGAGCATATGTGGATGTAGAGGCTATTGCCTATAATGTTCAACAAATACAGGCCCATATTCCGAAAGAGACCTTGACCTTTGCGGTTGTCAAGGCCAATGCATACGGTCATGGGGTTCAGCCAGTGGTAGAACGCTTATTGCCAATGGTAGATGTTTTTTGTGTATCCAACCTAGACGAAGCCATAGAAGTTCGCCAAGTAGCTGGCGAAAAGCCGATTTTAATTTTGGGAGTTGCTCCAATAGATTTCATAGAGATTGCCATCAAAGAAGGAATTCGTTATACAGTGGCTAGTCTCGAGTGGTTGAAATCTTTATTAGCTAAAAAGTCTGATTTGACTGGTTTGAAGCTTCATATTAAAGTGGATTCAGGAATGGGACGAATTGGTTTCCGTTCAGCAGAAGACTTGCAAGAGGCTATGATCTTATTAAGAAACCATGGGGCAGAAGTGGAAGGGATCTTTACCCATTTTGCAACAGCTGACGAGAAAGATGACCGTCATTTCCAAGGACAATTGCAACGATTTAAGACCCTGTTGGAGCTTTTGCCCTATACTCCAGAAATCGTTCACGCCAGCAATTCAGCAACGACTTTATGGCATGCTGATACCATTTTTAATGCTGTCCGACTGGGCGATGTCATGTATGGCCTCAATCCAAGTGGAAGAGAGTTAGAACTACCTTACAATATCCGTCCTGCTTTAAGTTTGGAAACAGAATTGGTGCATGTCAAGCCACTAGAGGTGGGGCAGACAGTTGGCTATGGAGCGACCTATCAGACTACTGAGGAAGAGTGGATTGGGACGATTCCGATTGGCTATGCAGATGGCTGGACTAGAGATATGCAAGGTTTTCATGTCCTTATTGATGGTCAATTCTGTCCAATTGTCGGTCGCGTATCCATGGACCAAATCACCATTCGCCTACCCAAGGGCTATCCGATTGGGACCAAGGTGGTATTGATTGGAACAGATGGTGATCTAGATATCACGGCAACGGATGTAGCAGTCTATAGAGGCACGATCAACTATGAGGTGGTTTGTGTCTTGAGCGATCGCGTACCAAGAGTTTATCGTCCAACAAAGGAAGTCAGTGGGAAGTAAGCTGTTTAAGTTTTCCTAGCTTCCTTTCATGAAAAGTACGAGATGAAAGAGGTTGATGACGGAGGTCCCAGCCTCCTTTCTTATCTAGGAGGAATGAATGAACTTACACCAACCACTCTCTGTCTTACCAGGAATTGGACCAAAATCAGCAGAGAAATACAAAAAATTGGGTATCGAAACGGTTGAAGATCTCTTGCTCTACTTTCCATTTCGATATGAAGATTTTAAATCAAAAAATGTTTTAGACTTGGAAGATGGAGAAAAAGCGGTCGTTTCTGGACTTGTCGCAACTCCAGCCAATGTTCAATATTATGGCTACAAACGCAACCGTCTTCGCTTCACCATTAAACAAGGGGAGCTGGTGTTAGCAGTTAGTTTCTTTAACCAGCCCTATCTAGCGGACAAGATTGAACTGGGGCAAACGGTGGCTGTCTTTGGTAAATGGGACAAGGCCAAGGGAGCCTTGACAGGGATGAAGCTACTCGCGCAAGTCGAAGATGACCTTCAACCGGTCTACCGCTTGGCTCAAGGGGTGAGTCAGTCTGCTCTAGTGAAGGTTATCAAAACAGCTTTTGAAGCAGGCTTGGACCAACTATTAGAAGAAAATTTACCCCAAGTCCTAATGGACAAGTACCAGTTGCTTTCTCGCAGACAAGCGGTCAGGGCTATGCATTTTCCCAAGGATCTTAATGAATACAAGCAGGCCCTGAGACGAGTGAAATTTGAAGAACTGCTCTTTTTCCAATTGCAACTGCAGGTCTTGAAGGAAGAAAATCGTTCCGTCGGACAGGGAATCGTGCTAGACTGGGATGAGACGAAGCTAAGAGCTCTTCAAGCCAGTCTTCCCTTTGCTTTGACAGAGGCCCAGGAGAGAAGTCTGAAGGAAATTCTTACAGATATGCGTTCTCCTTACCATATGAATCGTCTCTTGCAAGGGGATGTTGGAAGTGGAAAAACCGTCGTAGCTGGACTAGCCATGTATGCTGCTGTGACGGCTGGCAAGCAAGCGGCCTTGATGGTACCGACAGAAATTTTGGCCGAGCAACATTTACAAAGTTTGACTTCTCTTTTTCCTAATCTTAGAATCCTTCTTTTGACAGGAAGTTTAAAAGCTGCGGAGAGACGAGAGCGATTGGCTTCGATTGAAGCAGGGGAAGTGGACCTTATTGTGGGGACCCATGCCTTGATTCAGGAGGGAGTCCATTTCCATGATTTAGGCTTGGTCATTATTGATGAGCAGCACCGCTTTGGTGTGGCCCAAAGACGGATCCTGCGTGAAAAGGGCCAAAATCCTGATGTCTTGATGATGACAGCGACCCCAATCCCTCGGACGCTAGCGATCACTGCTTTTGGAGATATGGATGTTTCGATTATCGACCAAATGCCAGCTGGTCGAAAAGAAATCATCACCCGATGGGTCAAGCACCAACAGTTAAACTTGGTTTTGGATTGGTTGGTTAAAGAAATTCAAAAAGGTTCCCAAGCCTATGTTATTTCTCCCTTGATTGAAGAATCTGAAGCCCTGGACCTCAAAAATGCTATTGCCTTAGAGGAAGAATTGATTGCCTACTTCGGAGATCGTGCCCGTATTGCCCTCCTCCATGGCAAGATGAAGGGGGAAGAAAAAGAGGCCATTATGCAGGCCTTTAAGCAGGGAGAAATAGACTTGCTAGTTTCTACAACCGTTATCGAAGTCGGCGTCAATGTTCCCAATGCCACCGTCATGATCATCATGGATGCAGACCGCTTTGGCTTGAGCCAATTGCACCAGCTGAGAGGTCGGGTAGGACGTGGTGATAAGCAGTCTTACGCAGTCTTAGTTGCCAATCCCAAAACAGAATCAGGCAAGCGTCGGATGAAAATCATGACTGAAACAACCAATGGGTTTGTCTTGGCAGAAGAAGATCTCAAGCTACGGGGCTCTGGGGAAATCTTTGGAACGCGTCAATCAGGCATACCAGAATTTCAAGTGGCCAACCTCATTGAAGATTATCCGATCTTAGAGGAAGCGCGAAAGGTAGCTGTTCAGGTGGTGACAACTCCTAATTGGCGGGAACACCCAGGCTGGCACTGTCTGTCTCTACATTTGGAACAGAAAGAACACCTGGATTAAGAAGTGATAAAAGAGAGTGGGACAGAAATCGGTCATCCGTTAGAATTCGATTTCGTCGTCCCGCCTCCGCACAGTTGAGTAGGGCTATAAAAGCTGATGAAATCAACGTAGTAGAGGCCACTCAACCACTGCGTCTTGCTCGACAATCCAAAGACAATTGAGAGGCTAGGACTTTTGTCCCAGCCTCTTTATCTTATTTTAAGTTTGTGGGCCTATAATCCTAAAAAACAGAAAAGAGGTCCTAGCTATGCGAACCATGTTAAAATTCATTTTGTCCGTCATTATCTCAGTTCATCAAAGCTATTTTTAAATTCAAAGGCGGATGGATTAACCATCACGCCTTCTATCCTTATTTTACCCTTCCATATAGTCTCTTAATTCTTCATCTTTTAAGCCAGCATTGATGGCAATCAAGAGTTTTAACCGAGCTTTAGCGGCATTGAGCTCTTTCACAAAGAAGATACCGTGATCGTGAAGTTGAACTCCGCCCCCGTCGTAAGCATAGACGGGTTCTGCAATCCCGTTAAAACAACGGGAAACCAAGGCAATGGGAAGACCGGCTTCCTGAAATTCAAATAGTTTCTCAGCTACTTCCTTAGGAAGATTTCCTGCTCCAAAGGCTTCAATAATCAAACCATCCATTTGATGGACATCTAGTAGATCAAGGAGTTCTGTTTTCATGCCAGCATAGGCGGAAATAATGGGGACGACTCCCTTGATTTCTTGCAAATCAAAACGCACACGGGGTTCAGCTGTTTTGAAGAAAAGAACTTCTTTTTTCATAACCAATCCTAGAGGACCATGTGTTGGGGTCTGGAAGGTGCTGACATTGGTTGTATGTGTTTTGGTCACGTACTTGGCTGCATGGACTTCATCATTCATCACGACCAAGACACCCTTGTCTTGTGATTTGGAATCTGCCGCAACTCGGATGGCCGTCAGATAGTTATAGACACCGTCACTTCCTAATTCGTTGGAGCTTCTCATGGCTCCTGTCAGGACTACAGAAATAGTTGGCAAGTCCATGGTATCTAAGAAGTAGGCTGTTTCTTCGAGAGTATCGGTACCATGGGTGATGACAATACCATCATACTGGTAAGCCTCTTTCTGAATCTTATGATAGAGTTGCAACATGTGCTGAGGAGTTACATGAGGGCTTGGTAAATTTAAAAAATCTTCTGAAGTGAGCTCAATCCCAGCTAGTGACAAATCAATATGGTTCATGGGGTTGGCTGAATTGGTCACGACAGCTCCTGTGGCGTCAGCCTGCATGGAGATGGTCCCTCCTGTATGAAGGGCCAAAATTTTCTTAATCATGTGTGTCTCCTTGAAATGTGTGTTATAATTTATTGTATCATAAAACGGAAAGAAAGCAGTTATCATGGAAATAAAAGCGGTCTTTTTTGACATTGACGGAACCTTGGTCAATGATAGTCGAATGGTTTTAAAGTCAACTGAAAAAGCCATTCGCGCCTTAAAGGAACAAGGGATTTTTGTTGGTTTGGCGACAGGGCGAGGACCGTTCTTTGTCCGTCCTTTTATCGAGCGTTATGACTTTGATTTCGCAGTCACCTATAATGGTCAGTATATTTTTACCAAGGACAAGATTTTATCTGCCTCTCCGATTGATAAGAAGAATCTTCGTCTCTTAATTGAATATGCAAAGAAACATCGCATCGAAATTGCTTTAGGGACAGAAGATGGAGTCGAAGGCTCTCGCATTATGAGTTTTGGGATGAGTCCGATTTCTCAATGGTCTGCACGTTTTGTACCGAAAGGTTTTTCGAAGGCAGTTAGTCAGGGCTTCAATAAGGTAGTCAGCAAGGCTGTTCCTCAGGATCAAAAGCAACTGCTACAAATTGCTCAAGGACCGGTTTATCAGGTTCTCTTATTAGCTAGTCCCAAGGACACCCAAAAAGTTGAGCAAGCTTTTCCTGAATTAAAATTCACTCGTTCTAGTCCCTTTGCGGCAGATGTGATCAACCCTGATAACTCAAAAATGGAGGGGATTCGGATTGTAGGAGAAGCATTTGGCTTCTCGATGGACCAAGTTATGGCCTTTGGAGATTCTGATAATGACATAGAGATGCTTTCGGGTGTCGGTCTGTCAATTGCGATGGGGAATGGGACCAGCAAGGTCAAAGAAGTGGCTCAGCACACAACGACTAGTAATACCAAGGACGGAATTCAAAAAGCGCTGGAACATTTTGGAATTATTACGGATCAGACTCTTTTTGTCAGTCGCGACGACCACTTTAATAAGGTCAAAGCCTTCCATCAACTCATGGATGGTCAAACTCAGGAAGAACCAAAGGCCTGGGACAATCAAGAGGCTCTTTACCGAACCATGTTTAAGCAGGAAGAATTGGTTGAATTTATTCGGGCAGCTAGTAAGGATGAAGCAATCTTCGATCGTTCAATTGAAAAATTGCATCAAGCTCTAGATGAGGCAGCGAATAAGGTTCGCAGCAAGCATCCCGCCGAGATCTCCATGGTAGGGCAGGTCGATGCCTTGATTGATACGCTGTATCTGACTTATGGTAGTTTCGTTCTAATGGGGGTCGATCCTGAAGAGGTCTTTGAGATTGTTCACCGCGCCAATATGGGGAAAATTTTCCCAGATGGTCAGGCTCACTTTGATGAAGTCACGCATAAAATTTTAAAACCAGACGACTGGGAAGAAAAGTATGCACCTGAACCAGCTATTCAAAAAGAGCTGGAACGGCAAATCAAAGCTTATCAAAAACATTGCTCTGAAAAAACAGTAGAATCTGAAGAAAATAAAAGAGAGTGGGACAGAAATCGGTAATTCGTTAGAATTCGATTTCGTCGTCCCACCTCCGCACAGTTGAGTAGGGCTGTAAAAGCTGATGAAATCAGCGTAGTAGAGCCCACTCAACCACTGCGTCTTGCTCGACAATCCAAAGACAATTGAGAGGCTAGGACTTTTGTCCCAGCCTCTTTGTTTTTTATAAAGTTTATAAGGTCTTTTCGGTCTCACGCACCACTAACAAATCAACTTTGGCATGGCGGAGGATGTATTCAGAAGAAGAGCCGACTAGTAAACGTTCAAAAGCATTTAGACCAGTCGCCCCAACCATGATGAGATCAACTTCCTCTGCTTCAGGGATATCAGTCGCTAAGAGGACTTTTGGATTTCCCATTTCGACCACTGAAGCAATATTTTGGACACCGGCTTCTTTTGCACGCTTGATATAACCTTCTAATAGTTCATTAGCCTCTGTTTGGAATCCTTCATACACTTCGGCATCAAAACTAGAGACACTTTGTAAGGCACGTGTATCAACGACATGAGCAAGGGTAAGTTTTGAACCGTTTCGCAAGGCTACATTCACACCTTTCTCAAAAGCGAGTTCAGCTTCGCGAGATCCATCAACTGCAACCATAATGTTTTCGTATTTTTGAGACATGTTCCGTCCTCCTTTAGTGCTTGAAAACGTGAAAATGAAATGGATGAGCCCATTTATGTTACCTATAATTATATTTTAAACTTTTTAGCATAGAAAGTAAAGGTCAAATAAGCTATCTATAGGATTTCATCGAGAATGAAAGAGGTTGCTCAGTTGTACTCAAGATTAACTAGTGGTATAATGGAAGCAGTTTGATAAAGTGAGGAAAAAATCATGAAAGAATACAATAAGTCCGTCAAGCTAGAGCACGTTGCTTACGATATTCGTGGTCCAGTATTAGAAGAAGCGATGCGCATGCGGGCAAACGGGGAGAAAATCCTTCGCTTAAATACAGGAAATCCGGCTGAATTTGGTTTCACGGCTCCCGATGAAGTCATTCATGATTTGATTATGAATGCTCGGGATAGTGAAGGGTATTCAGATTCAAAAGGAATTTTTTCTGCCCGTAAGGCAATTATGCAGTATAGCCAATTGAAAAAGATTCCGAATGTTGAGATTGATGACATTTATATTGGAAATGGTGTCAGTGAGCTAATCGTGATGTCTATGCAAGGCTTGTTGGATAATGGCGATGAAGTACTTGTACCGATGCCAGACTATCCTCTATGGACAGCAGCGGTCAGCCTAGCAGGTGGTAATGCAGTGCACTATGTCTGTGATGAAGAGGCTGAGTGGTATCCTGATATTGAAGATATCAAGTCAAAAATCACTTCAAACACCAAGGCTATCGTCGTGATCAATCCCAATAACCCGACCGGGGCTCTCTATCCAGATGAGGTGTTGTTGGAAATCGTCGAGATTGCGCGCCAACATGGCTTGATTATCTTTGCGGATGAAATCTATGATCGCTTGGTCATGGATGGTGCTAAACATACAGCCATTGCCAGCCTGGCTCCAGATTTGTTCTGTGTCAGCATGAACGGTTTGTCCAAATCACACCGCATCGCGGGCTTCCGTGTGGGCTGGATGGTTTTGTCTGGACCCAAACACCATGTGAAAGGCTATATCGAAGGTTTGAACATGCTCTCTAATATGCGCCTGTGTTCAAACGTCTTGGCTCAACAAGTGGTTCAGACTTCTTTGGGAGGCTACCAGTCAGTGGACGAACTCTTGCTTCCAGGTGGTCGAATCTACGAACAACGGAACTTTATCTATAAGGCCATCAATGATATTCCAGGACTCTCAGCTGTCAAACCAAAAGCCGGTCTCTATATCTTCCCTAAGATTGATCGAGAAATGTACCGAGTAGATGATGATGAGCAATTTGTCTTGGAATTCTTGAAACAAGAAAAGGTTCTTTTGGTTCACGGACGTGGATTCAACTGGAAAGAGCCAGATCATTTCCGGATCGTTTACCTTCCTCGAGTAGAAGAATTGGCTCAAATTCAAGAGAAGATGACCCGTTTCTTAAAACAATACAAACGATAAGCAGATAGAGAGAGTGGGACAGAAATCGTTAATTCGTTAGAATTCGATTTCTTCGTCCCACCTCCGCACAGTTGAGTAGGGCTGTAAAAGCTGATGAAATCAGTGTAATAGAGCCCACTCAACTACTGCGTCTTGCTCGACAATCCAAAGACAATTGAGAGGCTGGGATTTTTGTCCCAGCCTCTTTTTTGACTGAGTGAAGCGAATATTTTGTTACATAAGGATAATTATTCTGAATTGAATAGAATTGTAGAAAAAATAAATAATTTTCAGATAATTTGATTGAAATTCCCTCGCTTATATGATATACTTTAGCTGACTATATGCGAGGTTTATTATGGCTAAATTATTAGAAAAAACGAGAAAAATTACATCTATCTTGAAGCGTTCTGAAGAACAGTTGCAAGACGAAATGCCTTACAATGCAATTGCCCGTCAACTGGCTGATATCATTCATTGTAATGCTTGTATTATTAATAGCAAGGGGACTCTCCTTGGTTATTTCATGCGTTACAAGACTAATAATGACCGGGTTGAGGCTTTTTTTGACAATAAAAAATTACCAGAAGATTACGCTAAAGCAGCTAGTTTAGTCTATGATACAGAGGCAAATTTAGATGTGGACCACGATTTAAGTATCTTTCCAGTAGAGACCAAGTCTGAATTTCCTGATGGCTTGACGACCATTGCTCCTATTCATGTATCTGGGATTCGCTTGGGATCTTTGATTATCTGGCGCAATGATAAAGAGTTTGATGACGATGATTTGATCTTGGTTGAGATTGCTAGTACAGTAGTTGGGATTCAAATGTTGAACTTCCAACGAGAGGAAGACGAGAAAAATATTCGTCGCCGTACTGCAGTCAATATGGCTGTGAACACCTTGTCCTATTCAGAATTGCGGGCAGTTTCTGCTATCCTTGGTGAATTGAAAGGAAATGAAGGCCAGTTGACGGCTTCTGTCATTGCGGATCGGATTGGTATTACGCGCTCTGTGATTGTCAATGCACTGCGGAAGCTGGAGTCAGCAGGAATTATTGAAAGTCGTTCGCTTGGGATGAAGGGGACCTACCTTAAAGTGTTGATCCCAGATATTTTTGAAGAAATTAAGAAAAGAGACTACTAATGAACAAAGCGTTAATTTCGATTGACTACACCTTTGATTTTGTAGCGGATGAAGGTAAGCTAACAGCAGGAGCTTCTGCACAGGCCATTTCTGATAGCATTGCCCAGGTGACTCAATTGGCCTTTGACCAAGGTGCCTATATCTTTTTTGCTATTGATGCTCATGAAGGGAATGATCCCTTTCATCCAGAAAGCAAGCTTTTCCCACCCCATAATATCATTGGGACCAGTGGGCGGGACTTGTACGGCCCCTTAGCTGATTTTTATCAGCAACATCAAGCTGATCCACGCGTCTTTTGGATGGACAAGCGTCATTATTCTGCTTTTTCAGGAACTGACTTGGATATCCGTCTTCGAGAACGTGGCGTGGATACTGTTGTTTTGACGGGAGTCTTAACAGATATTTGTGTCCTCCATACAGCGGTTGATGCCTACAATCTTGGCTATCAGATTGAAGTGGTAGAACCGGCAGTAGCGTCGCTTACTCCTGAAAACCACCAGTTTGCTTTAAATCATTTCAAACATGTTTTGGGAGCAAAACTTGTGAATGAACAATTAGAAGAATGTTAAGAAGAGAGTTCGAGGAGAGAGGCCTAATGGCTACGCTTCCTTGGACTCTATTTTCTTGCCAAACTACCGCATAAATACTAAAAATATGGTAAAATAGAGGGTATTGAAAAATCATCATTTCACGAAAGGAAGCAAGATGAAAATTACGCAAGAAGAGGTAACCCACGTTGCCAATCTTTCAAAATTGAAATTCTCTCCAGAAGAGACAGCTGAGTTTGCGACAACCTTGTCTAAAATTGTCGACATGGTGGAATTATTGGAAGAGGTGGACACAACCGATGTGGCTCCAACAACGACCATGGCGGATCGCAAGACTGTATTGCGTCCGGATATTGCTGAAAAAGGGACGGACCGTGACCGCTTGTTTAAAAATGTACCTGAAAAAGATAACTACTACATCAAGGTACCAGCTATCCTAGAAGATGGAGGAGATGCCTAATGTCATTCAACCATAAAACCATTGAAGAGTTACACGCTCTCCTTGTTTCTAAGGAAATTTCAGCAACAGAATTGACTCAAGCGACTCTTGACGATATCAAGTCGCGTGAAGAAGCAGTCAATGCCTTTGTGACGGTAGCAGAAGAAGCTGCCCTTGCACAAGCCAAGGCCATTGACGAAAAAGGAATCGATGCAGACAACCTCCTGTCAGGGATTCCACTCGCTGTCAAAGATAACATCTCTACTGACGGCATCTTGACCACTGCGGCTTCAAAAATGCTCTACAACTACGAGCCGATCTTTGATGCGACAGCAGTTGCCAATGCCAAAGCTAAAGATATGATTGTCATCGGGAAGACCAACATGGATGAATTTGCCATGGGTGGATCTGGTGAGACTTCTTACTATGGACCAACCAAGAATGCTTGGGACCACAGCAAGGTTCCTGGGGGTTCATCCAGTGGTTCGGCAGCAGCTGTAGCTTCGGGTCAAGTCCGTTTGTCCCTTGGTTCGGATACAGGTGGTTCTATCCGCCAGCCAGCTGCTTTTAACGGGATTGTTGGACTCAAGCCTACTTATGGAACGGTTTCCCGTTTTGGTCTGATCGCTTTTGGTAGCTCATTGGATCAAATTGGTCCTTTTGCGCCAACAGTTAAGGAAAATGCCCTCTTGCTTAATGTCATTGCTAGCGAAGATGTTAAAGATTCAACTTCTGCACCAGTACGTGTAGCAGACTATACTTCTAAGATTGGTCAAGACATCAAAGGTATGAAGATTGCCCTTCCGAAAGAATATCTTGGGGAAGGAATTGACCCAGAAGTCAAAGAAACCATCCTTAATGCGGCTAAGCACTTTGAAAAATTGGGAGCAACAGTCGAAGAAGTCAGCTTGCCTCATTCTAAATACGGGGTTGCTGTCTACTACATCATTGCTTCTTCAGAAGCATCTTCAAACTTGCAACGTTTCGATGGCATTCGTTATGGTTTCCGTGCGGAAGATGCTAAGAACTTGGACGATATCTATGTCAACACTCGTAGCCAAGGTTTTGGTGATGAGGTCAAACGCCGGATCATGCTTGGGACCTTTAGTTTGTCATCAGGATACTACGATGCATACTACAAGAAGGCTGGTCAAGTCCGGACCCTTATTATCCAAGACTTTGAAAAAGTCTTTGCGGATTACGATTTGATTTTAGGTCCTACAGCACCAAGTGTAGCATTTGATTTGGATTCGCTCAGCCATGATCCAGTTGCAATGTACTTGGCGGATTTGTTGACCATTCCAGTTAACCTGGCAGGTCTACCAGGGATTTCGATTCCTGCAGGCTTTGCCCAAGGACTTCCAGTTGGTTTGCAGTTGATTGGTCCTAAGTATTCCGAAGAAACGATCTATCAAGCCGCAGCAGCATTTGAAGCAACGACGGATTACCACAAGCAACAACCCCTTATTTTCGGAGGTGACAATTAATGAACTTTGAAACAGTCATCGGACTTGAAGTCCACGTTGAATTGAATACAAATTCAAAAATTTTCTCACCAACCTCTGCTCACTTTGGGAACGAGCAAAATGCCAATACCAATGTGATCGACTGGTCTTTCCCAGGGGTACTTCCTGTCTTGAACAAGGGTGTTGTGGATGCTGGAATCAAGGCTGCCTTGGCGCTGAACATGGATATCCACCAGCACATGCACTTTGACCGTAAGAACTATTTCTATCCGGATAATCCAAAGGCCTACCAAATTTCGCAATTTGACGAGCCAATTGGTTACAACGGTTGGATTGAAGTGCAATTAGAAGACGGCTCAACCAAGAAAATCGGGATTGAACGGGCTCACTTGGAAGAAGATGCCGGTAAGAACACGCATGGAACAGACGGTTTCTCATATGTAGACCTTAACCGTCAAGGGGTGCCATTGATCGAAATCGTATCTGAAGCCGATATGCGTTCTCCAGAAGAAGCCTACGCTTATTTGACAGCCCTCAAAGAAGTTATCCAGTACACAGGTATTTCTGACGTCAAGATGGAAGAAGGATCCATGCGGGTCGATGCCAACATTTCTCTTCGCCCATACGGTCAAGAGGAATTTGGTACCAAGACGGAGTTGAAAAACTTGAACTCTTTCTCAAACGTCCGTAAGGGTCTTGAATATGAAGTGGAGCGTCAAGCGAAAATCTTGCGTTCAGGTGGGATCATTCGTCAAGAAACACGTCGTTACGATGAAGCCAACAAGAGCACCATCCTTATGCGGGTCAAAGAAGGGGCAGCGGATTATCGTTACTTCCCAGAACCAGACCTTCCCTTGTTTGAAATCTCAGACGAGTGGATCGAGGAAATGCGTGCGGAGTTGCCAGAATTTCCAAAAGACCGTCGGGCTCGCTATGTGGCAGAGCTTGGCTTGTCTGACTATGATGCCAACCAATTGACAGCGACTAAAGTGACCTCTGACTTCTTTGAAGCAGCGGTAGCCCTTGGTGGAGATGCTAAACAAGTGTCTAACTGGCTCCAAGGAGAAGTGGCGCAATTCTTGAACGCGGAAGGCAAAACGCTGGAAGAAATCCAATTGACACCAGAAAACTTGGTAGAAATGATTGCCATCATCGAAGATGGCACCATCTCCTCTAAGATTGCCAAGAAAGTCTTCGTTCACTTGGCGAAAAATGGTGGCGGTGCGCGTGAATACGTCGAAAAAGCTGGATTGGTACAGATTTCAGACCCTGAAGTCTTGATTCCAATCATCCACCAAGTCTTTGCAGATAATGAAGCAGCCGTAGCCGACTTTAAGTCAGGGAAACGGAATGCTGACAAGGCCTTTACAGGCTTCCTCATGAAAGCAACCAAAGGCCAAGCCAACCCACAAGTAGCTCTCAAGTTACTTGCCCAAGAGTTGGCAAAGTTGAAAGATAGTGAATAAAAGGAACAGGCACCTTTAGGTGTCTGTTTTTCTAGTACTTCATAAGTGGGGTGAAAATTATATCTATTTTCGAATGGAAAATAGTCAGTTAAGCTTTCAATCCTCCTTGACAAAGTTTGTGAAAAGGCTTACAATGAGTTTATCAAGTTTCCTGAAAGGGAATTACAATTCATAGAAAAATAGGAGAATCATATGGAAACAATGAAAGCTGCCCGCTGGCATGGCAAAAAGGACGTTCGTATCGAGGAAGTGGAAGTCCCAGAAGTACAACCTCATCAAGTAAAGGTTGCGGTCAAATTCACGGGAATCTGTGGAACAGACTTGCATGAATACTTGGATGGGCCAATCTTCATTCCAACAGAAGAGCATGTTTATTCTGGTCAAAAAGCACCCGTGACCCTCGGTCATGAGTTTGCTGGAGAAATTGTTGAGGTTGGAAGCAATGTGACTCGTGTCAAAGTCGGGGATCGTGTAACAATCGAACCAATTTTGGCAAAACACAACTTAATTGGTGATTATAACCTCGATCCAAACTTGAATTTTGTTGGCCTTGCTGCAGATGGAGGTTTTGCTAAATATTGTGTCCTAGATGGAGATTTGGTCCATGTGATTCCAGATAGCTTGAGCTATGAACAAGCTGCTCTTACAGAACCTGCTGCTGTTGCCGTTTATGCAGTTCGTCAGTCTGCTTTGAAAACTGGGGATACAGCTGTTATCTTTGGTTTGGGCCCAATCGGTCTTTTGATCGTGGAAGCTCTCCGTGCAGCTGGGGCATCGAAAATTTATGCAGTTGAATTGTCTCCTGAACGCCAAGCTAAGGCTGAAGAATTGGGTGCCATTGTGGTTCGCCCAGAAGAAGGTGAATCAATCGTTGAAGCCATTCATCGTTTGACGGATGGTGGAGCGGATGTTTCTTATGAAGTGACAGGGGTTCCTGTTGTTCTTGGACAAGCTTTGGCAGCTGTGCATAAGGCTGGTGAGTGTATGGTTGTTTCTATTTGGGAACGTGAAGCCAGCATCAATCCAAATGAATTCGCCATTCAAGAAAAGACCCTCAAAGGGATTATCGCTTATCGTCACATCTTCCCTAAAGTATTGGAATTGATGGAACAAGGCTACTTCTCTGCTGAAAAATTGGTGACCAAGAAAATTAAATTGGAAAATATCGTTGAAGAAGGATTTGTTGAATTAACACAAGATAAGGCCCAAATTAAGATTTTGGTTGAGCCATGATCTACCATACATTTATAATATAACCAGTCCATTTGGGCTGGTTTTTTTAATGAGGGAGAACAATAGAAAAAGGTAGTATAAATTACGAAAACGCTTGCATAAATAATTTTAACATGCTATACTGGTTGAACACTAATCATTTTAAGGAGACATTTATGAAACAGAAACCTTCTGTGAAAGGCGATAAACAAGTCGTCTATGCGATTCGTCGATTGAAAAATGGCGTTGCTTCAGTTGCGATTGCGACAAGTTTAGCCTTATTAACGGCCTTTGCTAGTCCGGTCAGTGCGGATGAAGCCATCAACACCCCTGCACAAGCCTCAGAAGTGGTGACAAGCCCTTCTAATGAAGAGGTGAGTTCTTCATCTGAGGTGAAACCAGCTACGAAGACTGAGACAAGCGAAACCCCAAAAGTGGCGGATGAAAGTGTCACAGCGCCTAAAAATGTAAGCGCAGTCACTGAAGAGGTGGTAGCTCCTAAGTCTGAGAAGGCAGAGGAACCGATTGCTGATCAGACTATCCGGATTCACGTGAAAAAGCTACCGGAAGAAAACAAGGAAACGCAAGGCCTTTGGACCTGGGATGATGTTGAAAAACCATCTGAAAACTGGCCGACAGGTGCCCAATCCTTTAAGGATGCAAAGACAGATGACTACGGCTATTATCTAGATGTCAAGCTTAAAAATGAGCAGGCTAAGAAGATTAGCTTCCTCATCAACAATGTTAAAGGGGACAATATCACAGGGGACAAGTCAATTGAATTGCTCTCCCCAAAAATGAATGAAGCTTGGTTGGACGACAAATTTAAAGTCTATTCTTATCAACCTCAAGCAGAGGGAACTGTCCGAGTAAATTACTACCGGACAGATGGCAACTATGACAAAAAATCTCTCTGGTATTGGGGAGATGTAAAGAATCCGAGCAGTGCCGCCTGGCCAGATGGGACAGATTTTACAGCGACAGGGAAATACGGTCGTTACATCGATATCCCCCTAAAGGAAGCTGCAAAAGAATTTGGTTTCTTATTATTGGACGAGAGCAAGTCTGGAGACGATGTGAAGATTCGACAAGAAGATTATAAATTTACTGATTTAAAGAACCATAGCCAGATATTCTTACGGGATGATGATCCGACCGTTTACACCAACCCATACTATGTCAACGATATCCGTATGACGGGGGCTCAACATGTCGGTAAAGAAAAAATTGAAGCCAGCTTCTCGACCTTGGCTGGAGCACAGAAAGAGGAGTTGCTCAAGCGGACCAAGATCACGGATGCTCAGGGCAATCCTGTCACCATCTCGGACCTGCTTTTAGATGAGAAAGGCAAGAAAGTAACCTATACGGGGGATTTCTCACAAGTTGATCAGTCCTATACCGTTCAATACGATAATGACCGCTTTACGACCAAAATGAACTGGCGCCTCAAGGATGAAGCCTATAGCTATGATGGGACTCTTGGAGCTCATCTTCATGAAGCTGGGAAAAAAGTGGATCTCACCCTCTGGTCACCAAGTGCGGACAAAGTATCTGTTGTCGTCTATGATAAGAAGGATTCTGAAAAACTAGTTGGCCGTGTGGCTCTGGAAAAAGGGGAGCGAGGCACTTGGAAGCAGACTCTTTCAGGTGATTCAGGACTGGGAATCCAAGATTATACCGGCTATTTCTACCAGTATGAAATTGAACGCCAAGGGAAAACCTTCACAGTCCTTGATCCTTATGCCAAATCGTTGGCAGCTTGGAACAGTGAATTGGCCAAGACAGATGATGTCCATAAGGTAGCAAAAGCAGCCTTTGTTGATCCAAGTAGATTAGGTCCGAGTGACTTAACCTATGCGTCCATTCCAAACTTTAAGAAACGGGAAGATGCTATCATCTATGAAGCCCATGTCCGAGATTTCACTTCTGATCCGGCTTTGGCATCAGAGCTTAAGAGTCAATTTGGGACCTTTGCCTCCTTTGTTGAAAAATTGGATTACCTCAAAGACCTTGGTGTAACGCACATTCAACTCTTACCAGTTCTATCTTATTACCACGTCAATGAATTAAAAAACAACGAGCGCTTGTTAGAGTATGCCTCAAGCAATAGCAACTACAACTGGGGATATGATCCACAGAACTACTTTGCCTTGACAGGTATGTACTCAACCGATCCAAGCAATCCTCAAAAACGAATTGAAGAATTCAAGAATTTGGTCAATGAAATTCATAAGCGAGGAATGGGAGTGGTCCTAGACGTTGTCTATAACCATACAGCGAATGTCGACATCTTTGAAGATATCGAGCCAAATTACTACCATTTCATGGATGCGGATGGGACGCCTCGGACGAGCTTTGGTGGTGGACGCTTGGGTACAACCCACTACATGTCCAAACGGGTCTTGGTCGATTCGATCAAGTATTTAGTGGATACTTACAAGGTAGACGGTTTCCGATTTGATATGATGGGGGACCATGATGCGGCCTCTATCGAAGAAGCCTACAAGGCAGCCCGGGCTCTAAACCCTAATCTGATCATGTTGGGAGAAGGCTGGGTGACCTATGCAGGTGATGAAAACAGTCCTGTACAACCAGCAGACCAATCCTGGATGAAGAAAACAGACACGGTTGCAGTATTCTCAGATGATGTTCGAAACAATCTAAAATCGGGCTATCCAAATGAGGGACAACCAGCCTTTATCACCAATGGAAAACGGAAGATTGCGACTATCTTTAAGAATCTCATCGCACAACCAACCAACTTTGAGGCAGATAGTCCAGGTGATGTTATCCAATACATTGCAGCCCATGATAATTTAACTCTCTTTGATATTATCGCTCAGTCTATCAAGAAGGATCCAAGCATTCCAGCAAATAATGCAGAGATTCATCGTCGCTTGCGTCTCGGAAATCTGCTCGTCTTGACAGCTCAAGGAACACCTTTCCTTCATTCTGGTCAAGAATATGGTCGGACTAAGCAGTTCAAGGATCCAGCTTACCGCACGCCAGTTTCTGATGACAAGGTTCCAAACAAATCTCATTTGTTGGTAGATGAAAATGGAAAACCATTTGACTACCCTTACTTTATCCATGATTCCTATGACTCAAGTGATGCCGTCAACCACTTTGATTGGGAAAAAGCAACCAATGAAGCCCTCTATCCAGAGAATACGCGCTCTCGCGCCTTCACCAAAGGATTGATTGCCCTTCGTAAGTCGACTGATGCCTTCCGCATGGATAACATGGATGAAGTGAAGAGTCGCGTCAAGCTCTTGACGATTCCAGGTGAGAATGGTGTGGAAGAAGAGGATCAGGTGATTGGCTACCAAATCACTGCAAGCAATGGAGAAGTATACTTGGTATTGGTCAATGCAGATACCAAGGCGCGTGATTTTTCTCTAGGAACTGATCTAGAACGCTTTAAAAATGCGGATGTTCTAGTGGATGGGGAACGTGCAGGTGTTATCAATTTGACGGATCCAAAGGGAATTTCTTGGACAGAAAGAGGCCTTCGACTAGATGCATTAACAGCAACTGTCTTACGCTTGTCTACTAAGGAAGAAGTTGAAAATCCTGTTCTCCCGGATCGTCTTCAATACCATACGCTGGTATCTCCATCTCCAGAGAAAGTCCTTCCTTCGCAAACTGCTCAACCGACGCCACAGCTTCTTGCTCAAAAGAAAGAAAATACAGAGGTTCAAGCTTTAGCTCCTCATCATGACTCCGTGTCAGTTGAAGATGGAGAAGAAGCAAGTCCAGCCCGCGCGCTTCCTGAAACAGGAGAAGCGAGCTCCAACCTCACCAGCTTGGCCGGGCTTCTACTTTTAGGTAGTCTCGGGTTAGGGATGGCTAAGAAAGGGAGAAAAGAAGACTAATCTCTTCTAGATGGGCCCTTAAAAATACTTTTTAAATCCTACAGTAAATCAGCCCATTTGGGCTGATTTTTGTGTTACAATTAGGATGTAAAAAAAATCTGTGGAGGCAGCATGTCTACAACTCTAAAAGGGACTCTGATTACTTTAATAGCGGGGATTGCTTGGGGACTATCCGGAGTCAGCGGGCAATATTTAATGGTTCACGGATTTTCGGCTATTGGCTTAACAAATCTTCGTTTACTTTTTTCTGGCATTGTCCTTATTATTCTTTCCTGCCTTGCAGATAAGGAGAAGTTTTTGGCCTTTGTCAAAGATAAATCTTCCTACCTTCCGCTCCTTAATTTTGCCTTTTTAGGATTGTTATTGACTCAGCTAACCTATTTAGAGGCGATTGCAGAATCCAATGCTGGGACAGCCACTGTGTTACAGTATCTCTGTCCAGTGGGTATTTTGGCTTATACTTGTGTCAAGGATAGAGTGGCCCCTACACTAGCAGAAGTGATTTCGATGCTTCTAGCGATTGGTGGCACATTCTTAATAGCAACACACGGTCAAGTCAACCATCTGGCCATTAATCCCAAAGGTTTGGCTTGGGGAGTGGTGTCAGCCTTTGCCTATGCCCTCTATATCATTTTACCTCTTAAATTGATTCAAAAATGGGGAAGTATGCTGGTAATTGGAGTTGGGATGGCCATTCCAGGAATCTTGATGCTCCCTTTTAGCGGTCTTCTTTCTTCTTCTGGAAACTACAGACTGGATACCTGGATGGCTCTTTTTGGTTTGGTGGTCATTGGGACGATTTTTGCCTATACAGCCTTTCTGAAAGGGACCTCTCTGGTAGGGGCTGTTAAAGGAAGCTTGCTGGCATCCTTTGAGCCGATTTCGGCGGTTTTCTTTGCCTTTGTCATTATGAAGGAACATTTCTTTATCATTGATTTTTTGGGGATGGGCATGATTCTGTTAGCAGTCCTCCTCATCACCCTAAAAGACTTCATTATTCAAAAGGAAAAAGGGATTCTATAAATAAAAAGTTAGTTCTATTTTGAACTAACTTTTTTTACATCATTTGCCAGAAATAGTCGATGATATAGGTGAGACCGTAGGTGTAGATGACCAAAGTAATCGGCTTGCACAAAATAATAATCGTCATGTAGCGTTTGAAGGTCATATTGGTCAAACCAGCTAACATGCAGAGGAAGTCTGCAGGGCTGATGGGCCAGATCATCATGAAGATAAAGAAGCGATCGAACCGTTTGCCTTCATTGAGCCAGTTAATATACTTGTCGTAAGTCTTCTGACTGACCATAGACTGGACAAACTTAGGCCCGTACATTCTTGCGAGCTGGAAGATAATGGCACAGCCAATGACAATTCCAATGTAGTTATAAACGGTCCCAACGATGTGGCCATAGATAAAGACACCAGCGACAGATGTTAGAGCGCCGGGGATAATAGGGACCACTGTTTGAAGGATCTGAAGAAGGATAAAGAGAGGAGGTCCAAAGATTCCTGCTTGGAGAATAAAGGCCGACAAGGTTTCCTTGGATTGGAGGATACCAGCAAAGTAGGCCCAGATACAGAAAGCAAGGGTTGCAAGGGCTCCAATGATGGAGGACCAATTGATGATTTTTTGGAGGAGAGGAGAAACCTCCCTCAATTTTTTTTCTTTTGCTATCATAACTCTTCCATGTATTTTTTCTTCTACTATATCATGTTTTTGAAAGTTTGTAACGATTTTGTCTATTTTAGATAACAAACCAAACTATGCTTTTTCCAATAGGGGCGATGAAGCAAGTGCAAAATACGTCCAATTATGCTACAATGAAGAGAATATAAAAAATGGAGAACAACGTGTCAATCGAAAATTACAAACCAGATTTTGCGGTGGAAGCAGCCTATGATCTCACCGTTGCAGACTTGAAAAAAGAGGGCATCAAGGCCGTTCTTGTGGATTTGGATAACACCTTGATTGCTTGGAATAATCCGGATGGAACTCCTGAAATGCGCCAGTGGTTGCATGACCTTCGTGATGGCGGGATTCGGGTCATCGTGGTGTCCAATAATAGTCCTAAACGGGTCAAACGTGCGGTTGAGAAATTTGATATTGACTATGAAGCTTGGTCACTCAAGCCCTTTACCTTTGGGATTGATCGGGCTCTCAAGCGTTTCCACTATGAGAAAAATGAAGTGGTCATGGTGGGGGATCAACTAATGACCGATATTCGGGCTGCTCATCGGGCGGGCATTCGTTCGATTTTGGTCAAGCCCTTGGTCAAGCATGATTCCATCAAGACCCAGATCAACCGAGCGCGTGAACGCCGTGTTATGAAGCAAATGGCCGAAAAATATGGTCCGATTGTATACAAAAAAGGAATTTAAGAATGGAAGAATTATTCTGTATTGGCTGTGGAGCGCCCATTCAGACAGAAAACAAAGAGGGACTAGGCTATACTCCCCAATCAGCTCTTGAAAAGGGATTGGAAACAGGCGAAGTTTATTGCCAACGCTGTTTCCGTCTCCGTCACTACAATGAAATTACAGATGTGCATCTGACAGATGATGATTTCCTAAAATTGCTTCACGAAGTAGGAGATAGTGACGCTCTTGTGGTCAATGTAGTGGATATTTTTGACTTTAATGGCTCCGTCATTCCTGGATTGCCTCGTTTTGTAGCAGGAAATGATGTTCTCTTGGTCGGAAATAAAAAGGATATCCTGCCCAAGTCTGTCAAGGACAACAAGGTGACGCATTGGTTGATGGAGCGAGCCCACGAAGAAGGGATGCGTCCTGTTGATGTGGTCCTCACCTCTGCCCAAAACAAGAGTGCCATTAAGGACTTGATGGAAAAGATTGAGCAGCACCGCAAAGGCCGTGATGTTTACGTGGTGGGTGTGACCAACGTAGGGAAATCGACCCTCATCAATGCGATTATCCAAGAAATCACTGGGGACAAGGATATCATCACGACCTCTCGCTTCCCAGGGACGACACTGGATAAGATTGAAATCCCACTGGACGATGGATCCTACATCTACGATACACCGGGGATTATCCATCGCCACCAGATGGCTCACTACTTGACCGCTAAAAACCTCAAGTATGTCAGTCCTAAAAAGGAAATCAAACCCAAGACCTACCAGCTCAATCCAGAGCAAACTCTCTTCTTGGGTGGCTTGGGACGCTTTGACTTTATCAAGGGAGAAAAGCAAGGTTTTACCGCCTTCTTTGACAATGAACTCAAGCTTCACCGAACCAAACTAGAAGGAGCGACGGCCTTTTACGACAAGCATGTCGGAGGCTTACTAACCCCTCCTAATAGCAAGGAAAAAGAAGACTTCCCACCATTGGTTTCTCATGAGTTTACCATCAAGGACAAGACGGATCTCGTTATCTCTGGACTTGGCTGGATCCGCGTCAATGGAGAAGCCAAAGTAGCGGTCTGGGCACCAGAAGGCGTCGCCGTCGTATCACGCAAAGCTATCATTTAAAAATATGAAAGGAAACCGTTTCTTTTTAGACAGGGGCGAGTGCAACGAGCCTAGAAAGGATACTTTTCACTGTGGTGAAAGCCTAAGTAGATGTTTTACTACTTAGGCGCGGAAAGTTTGAGACCTAGGCTCAAATTTAAGTCATGGAACTCCGTAAGGAGGTCGCTGACGACCGCCACCACAAGAGAAAAGTATCAAAAAAGAAACATTGTAAAAACATGACATTAACATCCAAACAACGGGCTTTCCTCAATAGCCAAGCCCACAGCCTCAAACCCATTATCCAAATCGGGAAAAATGGGCTCAATGACCAAATCAAAACCAGTGTTCGCCAAGCACTAGACGCTCGCGAACTGATCAAGGTGACCCTTCTTCAAAATACAGATGAGAACATTCATGAAGTAGCGGAAATCTTGGAAGAAGAAATCGGTGTGGATACGGTTCAAAAAATTGGACGCATCCTGATTTTGTATAAACAATCAAGCAAAAAAGAAAACCGGAAGATTTCAGTCAAAGTAAAAGAAATCTAAGACATCGAGGAGAGCAAACCTATGGCAATTGAACTATTGACTCCCTTTACCAAGGTAGAGTTAGAGCCAGAGATCAAAGACAAGAAACGCAAACAAGTTGGTATTTTGGGTGGGAATTTCAATCCGGTCCATAATGCCCATCTCGTGGTTGCAGACCAGGTCCGACAACAATTGGGCTTGGACCAGGTCCTTCTCATGCCAGAATATGAGCCTCCGCATGTGGATAAAAAAGAAACCATTGATGAGCGTCATCGCCTGAAAATGCTAGAACTAGCCATCGAAGGGATTGAAGGGCTAGAAATCGAGACGATTGAGCTAGAGCGTAAAGGGATCTCTTATACCTACGATACGATGAAGTTGCTCAATGAGCGAGACCCAGATACAGACTATTACTTTATCATTGGAGCTGATATGGTGGACTACCTGCCAAAATGGTATCGGATTGACGAGTTAGTGGAGATGGTCCAGTTTGTTGGTGTTCAACGTCCCCGTTACAAGGCGGGAACCTCTTACCCAGTGATTTGGGTCGATGTTCCCTTGATGGATATCTCTTCTAGCATGGTGCGAGATTTTATCGCTCAAGGTCGGACGCCCAACTTTATGTTGCCAAAACCAGTCTTGGACTACATCAAGAAAGAAGGATTGTATCAATGACCTATGAAAACTATCTCGGCTTTTCTCGTGAGGTCTTGCTCGAAAAAATGCGTCAAATCCTGCCAGAAAAGCGACTAACTCATTGTTTAGGAGTTGAGAAGGCTGCGCGTGACTTGGCCAAACGCTATGGGGCTGATGAAGAGCAGGCTGGCTTAGCCGGTTTATTACATGACTACGCCAAGAAATTATCAGATCAGGAATTTCTGGACTTGATCGATCGCTATGAGCTGGATCTAGCATTAAAAAACTGGGGTAACAATGTCTGGCATGGGATGGTCGGGATATACAAGATCCAAGAAGACCTCGGACTGACAGACCCAGCCATTCTTCGGAGTATTGAGATTCACACCGTGGGGAGTGGACAGATGTCAACCTTAGACAAGATTGTCTATGTGGCAGATTATATTGAACACAACCGGGCCTTTCCAGGGGTAGAGCAAGCACGTGACATCGCTCAAGTCTCCTTGGATCGTGCCGTGGCCTATGAGACAGCTCGCACAGTCGAACACCTGGCTCACCAAGGATTGCCCATTTATCCCCAAACCCTTGAAACCTACAACGCCTTTGTGAAATATTTGAAAGAGGACTAAATGAAAGAAAAAGGATTACTTGAACTTGTTGTTAAAGCTGCCGATGAAAAACGTGCAGAAGACATTGTGGCTTTGGATGTTCAAAGCTTGACCAGCGTGACAGATTATTTTGTCATCGCAAGCTCTATGAATAGCCGTCAGTTGGAAGCGATCGCAGAGAATATTCGTGAGAAAGTCGTTGAAGCTGGTGGCAATGCCAGCCACGTCGAAGGTGACTCAGCTGGAGGTTGGGTCCTTCTTGACTTAGGGGGTGTAGTAGTCCATGTCTTCTCAGAAGAAATGCGTACCCACTATAACTTAGAAAAGCTATGGCACGAAGCAAGTGCTGTCGATCTTTCAGCAGCCTTAGCATAAGTAGGTAAACTCAGTTGGTAGCAACTGGGTTTTGTTGGTTAAATTGAAATTCTATGGAAAGAAAGGATGGGGCCTCGTGTTTGGTTAGGTTGATAACGGAACACGAGCTAAAAGCTGTGAGAAAAAGACTCACTTTCCTTGTGTCTGATGATACGTCGGAAAGCTTTCTATTTTCTCTATGTCTTTAACGCTCTTTGTATCATGATTATGGCGACTTATGAAACCTTTGCGGCAGTCTATGATGCGGTCATGGATGACAGCCTGTATGATTTGTGGACGGATTTCTCTCTTCGTCATCTCCCAAAGACAAAAGATAAGAAAAAATTACTGGAATTGGCGTGTGGGACAGGGATTCAGTCTGTCCGCTTTTCCCAAGCTGGTTTTGATGTGACAGGGTTAGACCTGAGCGCTGACATGCTGAAAATTGCTGAAAAAAGAGCTACTTCAGCCAAGCAAAAGATTGATTTTATCGAGGGCAATATGCTGGACTTGTCGCAAGCAGGTAGCTACGACTTTGTGACCTGCTATTCCGATTCCATCTGCTACATGCAAGACGAAGTAGAAGTGGGAGATGTCTTCAAAGAAGTCTATAATGCTCTGAATGAAGATGGTGTTTTTATCTTTGATGTCCATTCGACCTACCAGACTGATGAGGTTTTTCCAGGCTATTCTTACCATGAAAATGCGGAAGATTTTGCCATGCTCTGGGATACCTACGAGGATGGAGCCCCTCATTCGATTGTCCATGAGCTGACCTTCTTCGTCCAAGAAGAGGATGGCTCCTTTAGTCGCCACGATGAAGTCCATGAAGAACGCACCTATGAAGTCTTGACCTATGATATCTTATTGGAGCAGGCTGGCTTTAAATCCTTTAAACTCTACGCGGACTTTGAAGATAAGGAGCCAACAAAGACTAGCAAACGTTGGTTTTTCGTAGCACAGAAGTAGGATAGCATGACAGTTACAGGAATTATTGCAGAATTTAATCCCTTTCACAATGGCCACAAGTACTTGTTGGATCAGGCAGAAGGACTGAAGATTGTTGCCATGTCCGGGAATTTTGTCCAACGTGGTGAGCCTGCCATTGTAGACAAGTGGACGCGAGCCCAGATGGCTTTGGAAAATGGAGCGGACCTGGTGGTCGAGCTCCCCTTTCTCGTGGCTGTTCAGTCAGCTGACCATTTTGCCAAGGGCGCGGTGGAGATCTTGTCCCGTCTGGGAATTGATCAATTGACCTTTGGGACAGAAGAAGTCTTGGATTACCAAGCGATTGCGACAGTTTACTCTGAGAAAAAAAGAGAAATGGAAGCTTTCCTACGAAGTCTTCCAGAAGATTTATCCTATCCACAAAAGACCCAAAAGATGTGGGAAACCTTTGCTGGAGTGGAGTTTACAGGGGCTACTCCCAACCATATCTTGGGCTTGGCTTATGCCAAGGCTTGTGCTGGGAAGGCGATTGCGCTTAAGCCCATCCAACGGCAGGGAGCGGGCTACCATTCAGAAGAAAAAGAAGTGGCCTATGCTTCTGCTACGAGTCTTCGCCTTAACAAGGAAGATCAGGACTTTGTTGACAAATTTATGCCCAATAGCCAACTCTTTCAGTCGGCTCCGCAGGTGACTTGGGAAGATTATTTTCAACTGCTCAATTATCAAATCCTAACCCATCCGGATCTGACACAGATATTTCAGGTCAATGAAGAACTGGCCAATCGGATAAAGGATGCCATTCGAAGCGCGAGCTCTGTGGAAGACTTGGTTAACCAGGTGGCGACCAAGCGCTATACCAAGGCGCGTGTGCGCCGCATTTTGACTTATATCTTAGTAGGTGCGAGAGAAGAAATCTTGCCGACCGCTATCCATGTCTTGGGCTTTACTGAAAAAGGCCAAGCCCACCTCAAGTCACTAAAAGGTCAAGTGAACGTTGTGACGCGGATTGGTAAGGAACCTTGGGATGCCCTGAGTCAGCAAGCAGACCAAGTCTATCAATTGGGCCATCCCCAACTACCGGAACAAACCTGGGGCCGGGTGCCGGTGAGAGTGGAAGAATAAACAGTTTACTTGAGGGTGGGGATTTTTTGATAGCTGATATAGAATTATCAAGTTCTCTGCTGGAAGAAAGTTCCCATAAAATCCCCCGCTAAAAATAGAAAATTCTAGTCTAAGTTAGGCGATTTGTGATATAATGTTAAAGATTGAAAATAATATGAACCAAACACAAGGAGAATCCTCATGGGACGTAAATGGGCAAATATTGTAGCCAAGAAAACTGCCAAAGATGGTGCCAACTCAAAAGTATATGCCAAATTTGGTGTTGAGATCTATGTAGCCGCTAAAAAAGGTGAACCAGATCCAGAATTGAATACTGCTTTGAAATTCGTTATCGACCGTGCTAAACAAGCGCAAGTGCCAAAACACGTGATTGATAAAGCGATCGATAAGGCAAAAGGAAACACGGACGAAACCTTTACAGAAGGACGTTACGAAGGGTTCGGACCAAATGGTTCTATGTTGATCGTTGATACCTTGACGTCAAACGTTAACCGTACAGCTGCCAATGTCCGTGCGGCTTTTGGTAAAAATGGTGGGAACATGGGAGCTTCTGGTTCTGTATCTTACCTCTTTGACAACAAGGGTGTCATCGTCTTTGCTGGTGACGATGCGGATGCTATCTTTGAGCTTTTGCTCGAGGCAGATGTGGATGTAGACGATGTCGAAGCAGAAGAAGGAACCATCACTGTTTACACAGCTCCAACTGACCTTCACAAGGCTATCGTTGCATTGCGTGAATCAGGTATCGAAGAATTCCAAGTGACTGAATTGGAGATGATTCCTCAGTCAGAAGTAGAGTTGTCAGGTGAAGACTTGGAAACCTTTGAAAAACTCTACAGTGTTCTTGAAGACGACGAAGATGTTCAAAAAATCTACACCAACGTAGATGGATTCTAATAGAAATAGACCTTTGAAGATGATTTCTTCAAAGGTTTTTTTCTTGTGCTTCGGCTTTTTAGGAAAGGTGGGAGAGGTCATGAAAATAATGATATAGTCCCTAGCTATAACTGAGAGAAAAAAATAGGAATTAGACGAATAGAGATCACAGTGATAGAATAGAACTATGCTAGAAAGGGGACGAGAAATGGTTTCATTTTCCTATGAACATCTAGTGCCCATTCGGCATTATGTGCATCAGCATCCAGAATTGTCTGGACAAGAATACCAAACCACAGCTTATCTCAAAGCCTATTTGGAAAAGCTTGGTGTACGCATTTTAAACAGTGGATTAAAAACAGGCTTGATTGCTGAAATTGGGCAGGGTAAACCTATCATTGCCCTTCGCGCAGATATTGATGCCCTTCCAATTCAGGAGAACACGGGTCTCGACTATCAAAGTCAAAACCCTGGTGTCATGCATGCCTGTGGTCATGACTTCCACCAGGTGAGCCTCTTAGGGGCTGCAGAAGTCCTAAAAGGTATGGAAGCGGACTTAAAGGGAACGATTCGCTTCATCTTTCAGCCAGCTGAGGAGACTTCTGAGGGAGCATCTGCTGTATTAGCGACCGGACTCCTAGAAGATGTAGAGGCTATCCTTGGCTTTCATAATATGCCGTCTTTGCCTGCGGGTCAGTTGGCCTTGCGCCCAGGAGCTATGATGGCAGGGGTTGAAAAATTTAAGGTGACTGTCACTGGGGTGAGCAGTCATGCTGCCAGGCCGGATCTCGGTTTGGACACTGTTGTAGCAATCACTAGTATGGTCCAGCAGTTGCAGACCTTGGTCTCTCGCACGGTTTCGCCATTTGAGACAGCCGTTCTATCTGTGACCCATATCGAAGCTGGTTCAACCTGGAATGTTCTACCAAAGTCTGGTTATTTTGAAGGAACTATTCGAACCTTTAATCCAGATCTCCAGAAACGCCTAAAAGCGGATTTCATTCGCGTGATTGAGCAAATCTCCAATAGTACAGGAGTCATGGTCCAGTTTGAATGGGGCAAGACGCCCCCGGTCACCTATAATGATAAGGCCTTGGCTAAAAAAGTCTTTCGCTGGTCTAAGTCTTTTGCAGAAGTTGTAGAGGCTCAGCCATCGACAGCGGGTGAAGATTTCGCCTTTTATCAGGAGAAAATCCCAGGGGTTTTTGCTTTTATTGGATCGAATGGTGCACCGGATGCACCGGATCTCCACCATGATAGCATGGTCATAGATGATGCTGCTTTTGCAGTATCGGTTCCCTATTACGTAGAAAATGCCCTCGCTTTGCTGGAAAAATTTTCAACCAAATGAGACGTGATAGATAAAACCTATCACCTCCATAAAGAAAATATAATACCCAAGAGTTAGGAATTTTGATATGATGGAAAAAGCTGTTTTTTTACAGAGGAATAAACAATTTTAGTGAAAAGGAGAACAAATGAAATTGAATAAATTCATCAAATATGTTGGTTTGAGTCTTGTGGGCTTGGCGGCAGTTGGGACTTTGGTAGCTTGCTCATCAAAGTCATCAAGTCAATCAAGTGGAAAACGGACCATTGAAGTCGCAACGGTTGGAACAACCAAACCCTTCACTTATGATAAGGATGGTGAATTGACGGGTTATGAAATCGAAGTCATGCGTGAAATCTTCAAAGGATCAGAAAAATATGAAGTCAACTTTAATAAGACAGAGTGGTCTTCAATCTTTGCGGGCTTAGACGGTGATCGTTACCAAATCGGTGTCAGCAACCTTAGCTACGATGAAAAACGTGCGGAAAAATACTTGTATCCAAATCCTTACGCAAAGAACCCAGTGGTCTTAGTGGTTAAAAAAGGATCAGGTATCAAGTCATTAGATGATATCGGTGGCAAGTCTACAGAGGTCATCCAAGGAACTTCTACAGCGAAACAGTTGGAAGCCTACAATAAAGAACATAAGGATAATCCAACAGAACTCAAATATACAGAGGGCACCATCCAATCCATTCTGGCTAATTTGAGCGATGGCCGTTCAGATTATAAGATTTTTGAACGTTTGACAGTTGAGGCCATCATCAAGGACCAAGGCTTGGATAACTTGGAGGTCATCGAACTACCAAGCGATAAACAACCATACGTATACCCAATCCTTGCTAAAGGTGAGAAAGAATTGGAAACCTTCGTCAACAAACGGATCAAAGAATTGTACGAAGATGGGACACTGGAAAAATTGTCTAAGAAGTACTTCGGTGGAACTTTCCTTCCAGAAGCTTCTGATATTAAATAAGGTTATTTAAAAACATCATAAGGAGAAAAGAATATGAAATTAACAAAACTTTTTGGAGTAGCAGCTCTTGCTACCGTTGCAACATTTGCTTTAGCAGCATGTGGTTCTTCAAAATCATCTAAATCATCTGATAAAGATGGTGTGACAACTGTTAAAGTTGGGGTGATGAACTTAAGTGATACAGAAGAAGCTCGTTGGAAAGAAGTGCAAAAGAACTTAGATGATGCAAAAGCAAACATCAAATTGGAATTCACTCAGTTTACAGACTACTCACAACCAAACCAAGCTGTTCGTGATGGAGATGTGGATATCAACGCTTTCCAACATTACAACTACCTTGAAAACTGGAACAAAGAAAACAGCGCAGATCTAGTTTCTGTAGCAGATACTTATATTGCGCCAATCCGTCTTTACTCTGGTACAAAAGATGGAAAGAACAAATACACAGATGTGAAAGACATTCCTGAAAAAGGTACCATTGCAGTACCAAACGACCCAACAAACGAAAGCCGTGCCTTGTATGTATTGGAATCAGCTGGTTTGATCAAGTTGGATACAAAAGATGGGGAATTGGCTACCATCAGCAACATCAAAGACAATCCAAAGAACTTGACAATTTCTGAGTTGGATGCTTCTCAAACAGCTTCTTCACTTCCATCAGTTGATGCAGCGATCATCAATAACACCTTCGTTCGTGAAGCAGGTATTGATTACAAGAAAGCTCTCTTTGTAGAAAAAGCAAACAGCAACTCTAAACAATGGTATAACTTGATTGCAGCTAAGAAAGATTGGAAATCATCTGATAAAGCGAAAGCAATCGAAGCTATTATCAAAGCCTACCATACTGACAATGTGAAGAAAGTGATTGAAGAATCTTCAGACGGTATGGACCAACCAGTTTGGTAATCAAGAGGATGAATAGAGAGGTGGAGAAGATTTTCTCTACCTCTTATCGTGTATAGTAGGAGGAAATGATGTCCAATCCAAGAGAGACAGAACAAATACGCAAATTTGAAAATGATGAGGTCGCTCAGCATTATTTTGAAGTCCTGAGAACTCTCATCTCCAAGCGGTCCATCTTTGCCCAGCAGATTGGTTTAAAAGAAGTGGCGACCTACTTGGGAGAAATCTTCACAGCTGCGGGGGCTAAGGTGACTGTTGATGACAGTTATACAGCACCATTTGTTATTGCTAAATTTGTTTCACCCAATCCGGATGCGAAGACCATCATTTTCTACAACCATTACGACACAGTTCCAGCTGATGGCGACCAGCCTTGGACAAGTGATCCCTTCACGCTTTCGGTCCATTACGGGACCATGTATGGTCGAGGGGTAGATGACGACAAGGGTCATATTACCGCACGCTTGACCGCTATTCGGAAATATATCCGTGAGAATGGCGATCTTCCGGTTAATATTACCTTCATTATCGAAGGAGCAGAAGAATCTGCCTCAACGGATCTGGACAAGTATCTAGCCAAACACAAAAAACACCTGCGGGGGGCAGACCTCTTGGTCTGGGAACAAGGGACCCGTAACCAACAAGGGGAACTGGAAATCTCAGGTGGAAACAAGGGGATTGTTACCTTTGACATGGTGGTCAAAAGTGCAGATGTGGATATCCATTCCAGCTATGGTGGAGTGGTGGATTCAGCATCCTGGTATCTGCTCAATGCTTTGTCCAGCCTTCGGGATAAAGACGGTCGCATCTTGGTGGATGGCCTCTATGATTTGATTGAGGAGCCTAACGAGCGGGAACTGGCCTTGATTGACCGCTATGCCAATAAGACAGCAGACGATGTGACTGAGATTTACAATCTCCAATTGCCTATCTTGAAAGAGGAACGCAGTGAGTTCTTGAAACGATTTTATTTTGAACCAGCCATGAACATTGAAGGCTTGGGGACAGGCTACCAGGGTCAAGGAGTCAAGACCATTCTACCTGCCGAAGCTCGAGCCAAGATGGAAGTTCGGTTGGTACCTGGCTTGGAACCCAAACAAGTCTTAGAACTGATTCGTGCTCAGTTAGATAAAAATGGCTTTGAGAAGATTGATTTAATCTATACCCTAGGGGAAATGAGCTATCGGAGTGATATGAGTGCGCCTTCCATTCTCAATGTGATTGATCTGGCCAAACGCTTTTATCCAGAAGGGGTCTGTGTCCTTCCAACAACTGCAGGTACTGGTCCTATGCATACGGTCTTTGAGGCCTTGCAAGTGCCAATGGCTGCCTTTGGAATCGGAAATGCCAATAGTCGAGATCATGGTGGCGATGAGAATGTAAAAATTGCTGACTACTATACCCATATTGAATTAATTAAGGAGTTAATCACAAGTTATGAGTAAAGAAATTATCAAACTGGACCATATCGATGTTACCTTTCATCAGAAAAAACGTGAAATTTCAGCTGTAAAGGATGTGACCATTCATATCAATGAAGGGGACATTTACGGGATTGTTGGTTATTCTGGAGCAGGGAAATCAACTCTTGTACGGGTCATCAATCTCTTGCAGGTACCAACAGCAGGAACGATCACCGTAGATGGGGATGTCATCTATCAAGATCAGGTGACCCTAAATGCGGCTGCTTTACGTCAAAAACGTCGGGACATTGGTATGATTTTCCAACATTTCAATCTAATGGCCCAAATGACTGCTGCTGAAAACGTGGCTTTTGCCCTCAAACATTCAAACTTATCTAAAGAACAAAAGGCTGAAAAAGTAGCCAAGTTGTTGGACCTAGTTGGGCTGTCAGATCGGGCAGATAACTATCCGGCTCAATTGTCTGGTGGACAAAAGCAACGGGTAGCGATTGCGCGTGCGCTCGCCAACGATCCAAAGATTTTGATTTCTGACGAATCAACATCCGCCCTAGATCCAAAAACGACCAAACAAATCCTTGCTCTTCTGCAAGAGCTGAATCAGAAGTTGGGCTTGACAGTGGTCTTGATTACCCATGAAATGCAGATCGTTAAAGACATTGCCAATCGAGTGGCTGTCATGCAAAATGGTGAATTGATTGAAGAAGGCTCTGTTTTAGACATCTTCTCTAATCCTAAGAACGAATTGACACAAGACTTCATCACAACTGCAACAGGAATCGAGGAAGCTATGGTGAAAATCAACCAGCAACAAATTGTTAAGAAATTGCCAGCTGATTCTGTTTTAGCCCATTTGAAATATTCTGGTTCGGTGACAGACACAGCGATTATCAACGATATTTATAAACAGTACCAAGTGTCTGCTAATATTCTACACGGAAACATTGAAATTTTGGATCATACCCCTGTTGGTGAGTTGGTTGTTATCCTTACTGGGGAAGCAGCGAATCTAACTGCAGCACAGCGGGATCTACAAGCAGCAGGTGTTTCTGTGCGTGTCTTAAAAGAAGGGAGTAATGCATGATTGACTTTATTCAAACCTATCTACCAAATGTTTACCGGATGGGCTGGAGTGGCCAAGCTGGATGGGGAACAGCGATTTATCTGACCCTTTACATGACCTTTATCTCTTTTGTGATTGGTGGTTTATTGGGACTCATTGCAGGATTATTATTAGTCTTGACAGCACCTGGTGGGATTATCGAGAATAAATTGGTTTTCCATATCTTGGATAAAATCACGTCCATCTTCCGTGCCATTCCTTTTATCATCTTGCTAGCCTTGATCAATCCCTTTACTCGTATGATTGTCGGAACTGGGATTGGTCCTACGGCGGCCTTAGTTCCCCTATCTTTAGCTGTCTTTCCTTTCTTTGCCCGCCAAGTTCAAGTCGTTTTATCTGAGCTTGACCGTGGTGTGATTGAAGCAGCTCAAGCTAGTGGGGCAACCTTTTGGGATATTGTTGGTGTCTACCTTCGTGAAGGACTTCCTGATTTGATTCGTGTCACAACCGTGACCCTCATTTCCTTGGTTGGTGAAACAGCCATGGCGGGTGCGATTGGAGCAGGTGGTCTCGGAAACGTGGCTATTTCATATGGTTACCAACGCTTTAATAATGACGTTACCTTGCTAGCAACCTTCTTGATTCTGCTGTTGATTTTCTTTATTCAATTTATTGGTGATTTCTTAACCAAAAAAATTAGTCACCGATGAGGACGGGTAAGGTAAATAAAAATGATACAGAAACATCAGTTTAAGCAGGTTGCAGCCTTTGCAGGCTTGTATTTTCTTGCCATTGGATTAGGCGTCCTACTGGGAAGTCTGGTTGACAATCGAGGAAACATGTTTTATGCTCCAGCCTTCTCCGCCCTAGTTGGTGGAGGGATCTATCGAGTCTATGTTGAAAAAATTCAACGAACAGGAGCCATTCTAGTAGTCGCTCTTGTGATTGGTTCTTTTTTCCTTTTCACCCGTCATGGAGCTGGAGCCTTTCTTCCTGCTGTTGTTGGAGGTCTTTTGGCCGAATTGGTCGCAGCCCGTGGACACTACCAGTCGAAGTTAGGCAATGCCTTGTCTTTCCTCCTCTTTTCCTTTACGACGACAGGGCCCATTCTGATGATGTGGATCCAACCTGCTAGTTACCGTGCTTCTTTACTAGCACGTGGTAAAGCGATGGATTATATTGAACGCGTTATGGTACCGTCGAATATGGAGACAGTAAGCTGGTTTTTATTGACCCTTCTTCTTGGAGCTCTACTAGGTTATCTTCTTGGACAATTGGTCTATCAAAAGCTAGATAGAAAATAAGATGATGGAGAAGAAATATGCACAATAATTTACTAGTCCTTCAGTCAGACTTTGGTCTGGTAGATGGGGCTGTCTCTGCTATGATCGGGGTCGCTTTAGAGGAATCACCAACTCTCAAGATTCACCACTTGACCCATGACATTACACCTTATAATATCTTTGAAGGAAGTTACCGCCTCTTTCAGACGGTGGATTACTGGCCAGAAGGGACGACCTTTGTTTCGGTCGTTGATCCGGGTGTCGGCTCTAAACGAAAGAGTGTTGTAGCCAAAACGGCGAAAAATCAATACATTGTCACTCCGGATAATGGAACCCTATCTTTCATCAAGAAACATGTAGGGATTGTTGCTATCCGTGAGATTTCAGAGGTCAAAAACCGTCGGGCCAATACAGAGTTTTCTTATACCTTCCACGGGCGTGATGTCTATGCCTATACAGGAGCTAAGTTGGCCAGTGGGCATATCAGCTTTGAGGAAGTGGGGCCAGAGCTCAGTGTTGAACATATTGTAGAAATTCCTGTGGTGGAGACTGTTATAGAGGACAATCTTGTCAAAGGAGCCGTTGACATCTTGGATGTGCGCTTTGGTTCTCTTTGGACCTCGATTACTCGGGAAGAGTTTAATCATTTGGAACCCGCATTTGGGGAACGCTTTGAAGTAACCATTTATAACAATGACATGCTGGTTTACCAAAACCAAGTGACCTATGGTAAGTCCTTCGCCGATGTGCGGATTGGCCAGCCAATCCTTTATATCAATTCCCTCTACCGTGTTGGTCTTGCCATCAACCAGGGATCCTTTGCCAAGGCCTATAATGTAGGAGTTGGGGCTTCTTGGCATATTGAAATTAGAAAAATGGAAAATTAATAGGAGATAAAAAATGAAACAAAAACAAGCTTTTTCAATTAAGGATGTTGTAGCTATTGGGGTTGGAGCAGCCCTCTTTGTCGTGATTGCAATGATTCCAATTCCGGCACCTGCTCCAAATACAAACATTCAGTTGCAATACGCTCTTCAAGCCCTCTTTAGTGTGATTTTTGGTCCAATTGTTGGTTTCTTGATGGGCGTAATCGGTCATGCTATTAAGGACGCTATGTCAGGTGGTCTTTGGTGGACTTGGATCATTTCTAGTGGCTTGTTTGGTCTCTTTGTTGGTTTGTTCCGCAAACAAATTGGTGACCTCAAAGGAGAAGTTACCAAGAAAGAATTGATCGTCTTTAACGTTGTTCAAGTCATTGCCAACTTGCTTATTTGGGGATTGATTGCTCCGGTTGGGGATGTCTTGATCTACCACGATAATCCAAATAAAGTCTTCCTACAAGGTGTTGTTGCGGGTTCTGTCAATGCTTTAGTGGTAGCTATTGCAGGTTCACTCCTCTTGATTGCCTACGCTCGTACCCAAACAAAAGATGGAAGTTTGTCTAAAGATTAATAGAAAATAAGAAAAAAAGCCTGGGAATCCAGGCTTTTTTTGTGTATCGAAAATTTTTTACAAAATGTAATATATATGTTGCAAAATATAAAATATAGTGTATAATATAGCTATAAAAACAAGAAAGGAAAAGCATGTGGCGAAAAATCTCAAATTAAAAATGGCCCGGGTCGAGCATGATATGACCCAGGGGGATCTTGCAGATGCCATCGGGGTGACGCGCCAGACCATTGGCTTGATCGAGGCGGGGAAATACAATCCGACCCTCAGCCTCTGCCTGGCTATTTGTAAGGCCTTGGATAAGACACTGGATCAACTGTTCTGGGAGTAACAGTTTTTAACAATAGAAAGAGGAATCATATGAAACAAAAGAAAGAACCAATTGTAAAAGATGAACGGACCATGCTGATTGATGGAAAAATTGCGGGGGAACTTGTTCTTGGAATGACCTGCTTTATTGCAGTATCCGCCTTTGTGAAAGCTAGTATCCTGGACTTGGACCTACTAGCCTATATACCAGAGCTCATTCTCTTGATTGCCATGGGAGCTTATGCCCTTGTCAGAAGGATTAGTTCTGGGATTGATGTTCGAGATATGTTAGAAACAGACAGCTGGTTCAGTCGCATTGGCTCAGGTATCTTATTTGCCTTATTTGTGATCGTAATGGATGTGATTGGAAAGCGGGAAACGATGAGCTTTATGCTTAGTCCCAAGTATCTGCTCAAAATCGTTCTTGCCATTTTAGTCTTTGCCTTTCTGACTTATCTGTTAGAAAAGCCACTCGCCTTTATCAATCGGAAAAAACAGAAGAAGATCGAGGCAGAGTTAGAGGACTAAGGGGGTAGCTTAAAAAGTTTTTAAAGAATTTGAATAAAAGTCTGGAGTCCCAGGCTTTTATTTTTCGGTCAAATAAATTGCATTCGTTTTCTTGGGAGAGTATACTGGTATAGTTGAATGAAAAATTCTGATAATTTAATCTTAGAAAAGAGAATCTTATGGCAAAACCTATTCGTGTCTTACTTTACTATAAATATGTTCCCATCGAAAACGCAGAACAATTTGCGGCAGACCACTTGGCTTTCTGTAAGTCGATTGGCCTCAAAGGGCGTATCCTAGTCGCTGACGAAGGGATCAACGGAACTGTTTCTGGTGACTACGAAACGACGCAAAAGTACATGGACTACGTTCACAGTCTTCCAGGTATGGAAGACCTCTGGTTCAAGATGGATGAGGAAGAAGAGCAAGCTTTCAAGAAGATGTTTGTTCGCTACAAAAAGGAAATCGTTCATCTTGGGTTAGAGGATGAAAACTTCGATGAAGATATTAATCCACTTGAAACAACAGGTGCTTATTTGTCTCCAAAAGAGTTCAAAGAAGCTCTTCTAGACGAAGATACCGTTGTCCTTGATACTCGTAACGACTACGAGTACGACCTTGGACACTTCCGTGGAGCTATCCGTCCAGACATTCGCAACTTCCGCGAGTTGCCACAATGGGTTCGTGATAACAAAGAAAAATTCATGGACAAACGGGTTGTAGTATACTGTACGGGTGGTGTTCGCTGTGAGAAATTCTCAGGCTGGATGGTCCGTGAAGGCTACAAAGATGTCGGCCAATTGCATGGTGGTATCGCAACTTACGGAAAAGATCCAGAAGTTCAAGGAGAACTGTGGGATGGGAAGATGTACGTCTTTGACGAGCGCATTGCGGTTGATGTTAACCATGTCGATCCAAGCGTTGTCGGAAAAGACTGGTTCGATGGTACGCCTTGCGAACGCTATGTCAACTGTGGAAATCCTTTCTGTAACCGTCGAATTTTGACTTCAGAAGAGAACGAAGACAAGTACCTCCGTGGTTGCTCACACGAGTGTCGTGTTCACCCACGCAATCGTTATGTTGAAGAACACAAGATGTCACAAGCAGAAGTTAGCGAGCGTTTGGCAGTTATCGGTGAGACGCTTGATGGAGAACCTGCATAAGGTAAAAACAGCCCTTTGGCTGTTTTTTTATATGGAAAATCATGAAAATTTGTGCTATAATTTGGTAAGCGATTACATAAAGGAGAAAACAAATGTCAGTTGTGTTTTCAATTCGAAATAAAAAGAGTATGTTTGGTTATCAAAAAGTGATGCCGGCTAAAGATGTATTAAATTTGGTGGAGGGAGTACTTACCTACAGTTTTGAGGAAGCCATGCTTAGTCGCTCTCTCAAAGATTTTCCAGCTATGCTGTGTATCCGCTATGGAAAGAGCTGTTTGCCAATCATTCTTCGCTATCTGGATCAAGAGCATGCTTATCAGTTCATCCTTGCAGATTTTGCAACCCTTGAAGATTGGCGACTCATTTTAGAATGGCTCAGCGCCCTTGCTCGCCAGTTGGGAAATGAGATTCACGATAATTTGGGGACCAGCTATGATGCAGATTCTATTTTCTCTTTTGACTATGAGAACTATTTGTTGAAGAATTTACAGAATCTAGAAAAAGATCCAGACCTTCATCAATACCAGCTTCAGGGCTTTGCTCATTCTGTTATTTTGGATCGTGAGCTCCTCCGTAAAATCTTAGATTCTCCTCAACCTTTAGAGGAGTTCAGTCAAGTGGTTAAAAAGGTACAATACAGCTCCGCTTTCTTTAGTCAAGTCCGTTTCTACCGACAGAACGAAACTGGAGGTATCATTGGCAGTTACAGTCTAACAGAAGATACGGATACCGTTTTACCACGTGTACCTTTTGTGCCTGCAGAGTTTGTAGAGAAGGTCAATATGGATGAGGTCATCGACTGGAAAGTGAACTTAGTAGAAATCACTGGGAATCCCGATATGCCAGAGAGTTATAAGCCGGTGGCAGCTGTGAATTTAGAAGCTCTACTGGATGCTTTGGACTCAAGTGAATTTGAATTATTGGATGCCAATCAAATTGAAATCAAAAAATTGTCCAAGGAACGCTTGTTGCAATTGGCCCAACTCGAAATAAAAAAAGTTCTCAATTCTGAGAACTTTTTTTGTTAGTTTGATTCGTGTGGCAAGATCAAGTTGAGGATGATTCCTGTCATAGCTGAGAGAGCTGTTCCTGCGAGGGTCACTGGACCGAGTTTCAGTGTTGCTCCACCAAGTCCAAGAACCAACATGGCACTTGCAATAATTAGGTTGCGCATCAAGCTGAAGTCAACGCGTTCTTTAATTAAGACTTTCAAACCGTTACTTGCGATCACCCCGTAGAGAAGGATGGACATCCCACCGAGAACAGAGTTTGGAATGGTAGAAATGAGAGCAGTAAATTTACCAAAGAAGCTCAAAGAAATAGCGATCAAAGCAGCATTTCGGATAACGGAAACAGAAGCAATACGAGTCATCCCAATCACTCCTGTATTTTCTCCATAAGTGGTATTGGCTGGACCACCAAGGAAGGCTGATACAGAAGTTGCAATCCCATCACCAAGAAGGGTACGATGAAGTCCTGGTTGTTTCAAGAATTGACGGCCACAGATTTGGCTAAGCACTGTATGGTCACCGATATGTTCTGAAATCGTTACGATAGCGATTGGCAAGATGGCAATGGTTTCAGGTCCAAAATACAAGTTGTATTGTTTGAAGGCACCACCTGTATTGAAAGGAAGATAGAACCCAGGAATCTCAAACCAGTTCGCCTTGAGGACCGGACTGAAGTCCACCAAGCCCAAGCAGACTGCGAAAACATAGCCACCGATAATGGCAAAGAGGAAAGGAATAATTTTGAAGAAGCCTTTTCCTTTGGTGTTAATGAAGGCAGCAATCAGGAAGGTCACGACAGCGACAAGGGCATTTTTCCAATCTCCCCCTTCGACAAAACCGGCGTTTTTAACAGCTGATCCTGCAAGTCCTAGACCAATGACGATAATCATAGGTCCAATGACAACGGCAGGAAGTAATTTGTCAATCCAGCGAGTGCCAGCAACTTTAACCCCTGCAGCAACAAGCACGTAGATCAGACCAGTCAGAATAACCCCAGTTTGGGCTGCATCGACTTTTCCGCCCATTTCCTTCATCGCCAAAGCCATAGCGGTGATAAAGGCGAAGGAAGAGCCGAGGTAAACAGGGACTTTAAAGCCGGTACAAGTCATATAGATCAGCGTCCCAACGCCTGATGCAAAGAGGGCGACAGATACGGGCATGCCCAAGATGAGTGGTACCAGGATGGTTGCCCCAAACATGGCGAAAACGTGTTGGAAACTTAATAAGATTCCTTTTAGGGGTGCCGGATTTTGGTCGACATCCAGGAGCAAATCAACAGTTGATTCTTCTTTCATAATAACCTCACTTTTGGGCACCAAAAAAGAGCCCATGATTTTTTTGCATAGCAAGGGCCCTCAGATTGTTCATATTCTGTGTCTTTGTCACCTCACGGGATGACATTAAAAACCTTTGCTTCTAAGAAGTATAGCAGAAAAAAAATATTTTGTAAATATTTTTTTCCCGAGCTTGAAAACAAGAGAGCGAGGTTTGTTTTGTAAACGAATTTTTCCCGAGCCTAGAAATGAGAGAGCGAGGTAGGAGTTAGTAGTTAGTAGTAGTGACCTATTTGCATCAGGGAAGAGGTCAACAATTGACGTAGTGATTGAGTGATCCCTCTTCATTTTCTTTTGGAAGAAAATTGTATTGTTTCCTAGTGCAAAAGGCGAACAAGTGGGGCTTCTTGCTCCTTTGTTAGAAGGAAAGAAGCCGGTTTTGTGGTATAATAGAGGACTAGAAGTAGAATAAATGAAAGAGGAGCAAGAGATGCTATTAGAAGAATTTGATGTCAACCGACAGGCGATTATCAATCCACAAGACCTGCACGATCCAATTGAGGGATTTCCAAAAGTAGTCCTCTCTTGCTTTTCAAGAGTGACCTTTGCGCGCCTACTTGAGAATTACGAACATGATGAGATTACAAGAACCTCTATGGCTAACTTTGAAGTCATTGTCTATGGGATTACGATTGGAGACCAACAGATTGCGGTCTTCAATGCGCCAGTTGGGGCTGCTTCCTGTGTGGGAATTATAGAGGATCTGATTCAATTTGGGATGGAAAAACTCGTTCTCTTTGGGACTTGTGGGGTTTTGGACCAAGATATCGAGGCGACCTCCATCATCATTCCGACAGCTGCCCTTCGAGACGAGGGAACCAGTTACCACTATCTTCCGGCTAGTGATGAAGTGGAAGTGAACAAGGAAACCCTTCCTCTCTTCCAATCCTTTCTGGATCATCACAAGGTATCTTATCAGTTGGGAAAAGTGTGGACGACAGATGCTCCCTATCGAGAAACCATCGACAAGATGAATCGTCGAAAGGAAGCAGGAGCCATCTGTGTCGATATGGAGTGTTCTGCAGTGGCGGCCTTAGCAACTTTTCGAGACTTTGCTCTCTGCCATTTCTTCTATGCGGCGGATCACCTCTCGGAAGAAAAATGGGATATCCAAACCTTATCTAGTCATGCGGACTTAGATAGTAAGGACCGAATCGCAGAATTGGCAATACAATTTGCGCTCTTATGGGAAAAGGCGAATTAAATGAAAGAAGCAATCATTGAATTGAAGGATTTTTCCTTCCAGTATAAGGCTCAGTCTGAGCCGACCTTAAAGGGGATTAACCTGACCATCTACGAGGGAGAAAAGGTCCTGATTGTGGGACCATCTGGCTCTGGTAAGTCAACGATTGGTCAGTGTCTAAACGGGATTATTCCCAATATCTATAAGGGAACCAGTAGTGGGCAATTTCTCATTCAAGGGACAGAAGCCTTTGATCATAGTATTTACGAAAAATCTCACTTGGTCAGTACGGTTTTACAGGATACGGATGGCCAGTTTATCGGTCTTAGTGTAGCAGAAGACTTGGCTTTTGCTCTTGAAAACGATATGGTGGAGCTGGATAGCATGAAATCTCGGGTTCACACCTGGGCGGAGCGCTTAGATTTGAGCAAGCTCTTGGACCATCGGCCTCAAGATTTATCCGGTGGGCAAAAACAGCGGGTCAGCTTGGCGGGTGTCCTGATCGACGAAAGTCCGATCCTGCTCTTTGATGAGCCACTAGCTAATCTAGATCCCAAGTCGGGTCAGGATATCATTGATCTAATCGATCAAATTCATGAAGAGCAAGGGACAACAACCATTATCATCGAACACCGTTTGGAGGATGTGCTCTATCGTCCTATCGATCGGGTCATCTTGATTAATCAAGGGCAAGTCCTCTTTAATGGGCGACCAGATGAGTTGTTGAGAACCACTTTACTAGCTGAAAATGGGATTCGGGAACCCCTCTATTTAACAACCCTTCGCCAGTTAGGGCAGGATATCAGCAAACTACCGAATTTGGACAAGGTGGAAAAAATACCACTTGAAGATTTATCAGTGGAAATTCCAACTCCAAATTTTGAAAAAAGTGCAGAGGTTGAAGTAATTTTAGAGCTTGGTCATTTGAACTTTGCCTATCGAGAAGGCCAGCCTATTCTAAAAGATCTTTCCTTGACTATTCCAAAAGGCCAACGGTTGGCGATTGTCGGAAAAAATGGGGCTGGAAAATCTACCCTTGCTAAGGCGATTTGCGGCTTTATCCAGACGGAAGGAACTTATTTCTCAAAGGGTGAGGATATCAAGGGTGATAGTGTCAAGGAGCGGGCAGAGCGAGTAGGTTATGTCCTGCAAAATCCCAATCAGATGATTTCATCGACCATGGTTTTTGATGAGGTGGCCCTCGGTCTTCACTTGAGAAATGTCCCAGAGGACCAGATTGAAAGTCGTGTCCATCAAGCCTTGAAAACCTGTGGTCTCTATGAGTTTCGTAAGTGGCCGATTTCTGCCTTGTCTTATGGTCAGAAAAAGCGGGTAACCATTGCTTCGATTTTAGTACTGGGGCCTGAGGTTTTGGTTTTGGATGAGCCAACGGCTGGTCAGGATCAACGAAACTATACAGAAATTATGGATTTCCTTGATGAACTCCACCAAAAGGGGCATACCATTGTCATGATTACCCATGATATGCAACTGATGTTAGATTATTCTGATCGAGCAATCGTGGTGACGGATGGGCAAATTTTGGCAGATTTGACGCCGGCGGAGCTCTTGACCCGACCAGAAATTTTGAGACGGGCTAATTTGAAAGAAACGTCTATTTTCGCCTTGGCAAATCGACTTGGTGTCGATCCGCTTGCCTTGACCCAGTTTTATATGAATCAGAAGGGGGTAGGTCATGAATAATCGCTTAGTCGGCTACCATGCTGGAACCAGCTTTCTGCATCGCCTCTCAGGTGCCAGCAAACTCCTATTTTTATTGTTGGTATCATTAGCGGCCATGTTGAGTTACGATACCCGCCTGTTATTGGTCATTGGTCTAGGTGCCCTCGCCTTATTTGCGACCTCAGGCATTCGTTTGAAAGACATTTCTTTTATTCTTAGTTTTGCCCTGGTCTTTGCTATTCTCAATGTCTTGATGGTCTATCTTTTTGCCCCTCAATATGGGGTAGAGATCTATGGAGCAAAAACAGTTCTTCTAGATGGTTTAGGGGCATATAGCATCACAGCTCAAGAGTTGTTTTATCTTTTCAACCTAGCTTTGAAGTATGTGTGTACCATTCCTCTGGCTCTTATTTTCCTAATGACCACCCATCCTAGTCAATTTGCTTCTAGTCTTAATCAGATTGGGGTGTCCTACAAGATTGCTTATTCAGTGAGCTTGACCCTGCGCTATATTCCAGATGTGCAGGAGGAATACCAGATTATCAAGCTCTCCCAAGAAGCAAGAGGGTTGGAATTGTCCAAAAAGGCCAACTTTGTCCAGCGGGTGAAGGGGAATCTTCAGATGATTTCTCCCTTGATTTTTAGTTCTCTGGAGCGGATCGAAACGATTTCTACAGCCATGGAATTGCGTCGCTTTGGGAAAAATAAAAAACGGACCTGGTACACCTATCAGGAGATGACGACTCGTGATCGTCTGATTATTCTAGGGTCCGCTCTGATGGTAGTCCTGAGTTTGGTCTTGATTTGGGTAAACCAAGGTCGCTTTTATAATCCTTGGAGGTAAGAAAATGGCAGAAACAATTTTAGTAACAGGAGCTTCCGCTGGCTTTGGTCAAGCTATTTGTCAACGCTTAGTTGCCGATGGTCATCGAGTGATTGGTGCGGCTAGACGCATTGAAAAATTACAGGCTCTTCACAAAGAGCTGGGAGAAGCCTTTTATCCTCTTCAAATGGATGTAACAGATCTCACTCAGGTGGATCAGGCACTTTCCAGTTTACCAAAAGCTTGGGAGCAGATTGATGTCTTGGTTAATAATGCTGGCTTGGCCCTAGGCCTCGCTCCAGCTCATGAAGCAGAGATCGCAGATTGGTTGACCATGATCCAAACCAATATCATCGGTCTGACCTATTTGACCCGACAAATCCTCCCCCGGATGGTGGAAAGAAATGAAGGGTATGTCATCAATATGGGGTCGACTGCTGGGACGGTACCTTATCCAGGGGCCAATGTTTATGGAGCATCCAAATCCTTCGTTAAACAGTTCTCTTTAAATCTGCGTGCCGACCTGGCTGGAAAACAAATTCGGGTGACCAATATTGAACCAGGTCTCTGTGAAGGGACCGAGTTCTCATCGGTTCGCTTTAAAGGGGATGAAAAACGGGTAGAAGCTCTCTATCGAGACGCTCATGCTATTCAACCTGAAGATATAGCCAATACGGTGTCTTGGCTCATTCAACAACCCAAGCATGTCAATGTCAATCGGATTGAAATCATGCCAGTTTCCCAAACCTTTGGCCCTCAACCGGTCTATCGGGGTGACTAGTTTTACTAACCAGCTCTATCTAGTGCTGGTTATTTTTCCATGTTGAGGATAGAAAATAGGAGGAGAATATCCATGTCAAAAGCCTTAGTGATTGGATCCACTGTTTGTGATATTATGGTTTATCTTGATCGTCTACCAAGTAGGGAAGGTGACGCCCATATCCATGAGCAGACTTGGTCTCTTGGAGGGTGTGCCTTTAATGTCGTCTCCGTACTTCATGCTTTAGGTCAAAAGGTTGACTTCATCTCGCCAGTGGGGACGGGTGTCTACGGGGATTTTGTCAAGGCAGAACTAGAAAAGTTGAGCATCCAAACCCCTATTTCAGTAACAGGAGCGAATGGTTGTTGCTATTGTTTCATTGAGTCGGATGGAGAACGAACCTTTTTATCAGATCATGGAGTGGAATATGGTTTTCAGAAGGAATGGCTACAGCCTCTGGAGCAGGAAAGTTATGACGCTATTTATCTCTGTGGCCTTGAAGTAGAAGAGCCGACCGGGATGGATCTCATTCAAGCTGTGTCAAAACTTGAAGGCCAAGTTATCTTTGCACCAGGGCCTCGCGGTCTCTTGATTCCCAAGGACCGACTGGAAGTAATTTATGATCTCCAACCCATCCTCCACCTCAATGAGCTAGAAGCCAAGGCTTTTTCAGCTTGTGAAGAGATTGCTGAAGCAGTTAAGATCCTTTACCAGAGAACAGGACGGTTAGTCATCGTCACTTTAGGAGAAAAAGGAGCTATCGCTTACGATGGTAGCTGGTATGAGGCTATCGGATTTCCGACAGAAGTTCTTGATACCGTAGGAGCAGGAGACAGTCATCTGGGAGCCTTTTTAGCAGCATCCTTGCAAGGGGTAGATGTAGAGGATGCCTTAATCTTTGCTAACCGTTTAGCAAGCAAGGTTGTGGCGACTAGGGGAGTTCATCTGACTCAGGAACAGTACCAAGTACTAAGAGCAGAACTCGCACAAAACTAAAAAGGAGTAGGGAACATGTCCTACTCCTTATTTGACTTTATCCGCTTGTCCCTTTGTATCTTATTGAAATGAACACGGGCTGCGGATTGTGTCAAAAAGATGAATCCTCCTAGAATCATTTGGATTCTGCGTCGAATTCCCTATTTTGACTTTATCCGCTTAGCCCTTTGTATCTTACTACAATGGCCGCTTATTGGGCATGCCAGCTTTTCTTGGATATTTATTAGGAGTTTCTTTTTTCTTCTCCACAACAGTGATGTAACGAGGATCTCCATTTGGCAATTCATACTGTAGATTGTCTTCGACCTTGCTAAAAAGGATGTTGAGGGCATTTTTTGCTTCTTCCAACTCTTCTGGAGCATTGCTGGCCTTGAGAGCGAGGAGACGTCCCCCTACTTTCAGGTAAGGGATGGTCAGTTCAGAGAGAACCTGCATGCGGGCAACCGCGCGGGCAGTTACGATATCAAATTGGGCACGAAAGGCCTTGTCTTGTGCAAAGTCCTCAGCTCGTCCATGGTAGAAATGTACTCCGCTCAAACCCAACTCTTCAGCTAGTAAATGAAGGAAATTGATTCGCTTATTGAGGGAATCAATAATGGTCACATCTAGCTCAGGGAATAGGATCTTCATTGGTAGACTCGGAAAGCCAGCACCAGCGCCGATATCCAAGAGACGGATGGGTTGGTTTTCAATCAAACCTTGTAAAATGGGTGCGATAGAATCATAAAAATGCTTGAGATAGACTTCATCTTTATCGGTGATAGCGGTGAGATTAATTTTCTCATTCCATTCCACGAGGAGCTCGAAATAGCGTTCGTATTGCTCTTTTTGTCGATCAGTTAGTGGGAAGCCGAGGTCGGCTAAACGGTCATAAAATTCTTCTGGTTTCATAAGATAATTTTACCACAAAATAAGGGAAATTTGATATACTGGTACTAAAGAAATGAAAGGAATTCAATAAAATGATTTGGATTATTCTTGGGGTCTTAGTGGTCCTTGTGTTGATGGTAGTAGGAGTTTACAACGGTTTAGTGAAAAGTCGGATGCAAACTCGTGAAGCTTGGAGTCAAATTGACGTGCAATTGAAACGTCGGAATGACTTGATTCCAAATTTGATCGAAACCGTTAAAGGGTATGCTAAGTACGAAGGAGATACACTAGCAAAAGTAACTCAACTTCGCCAACAAGTAGCGCAAGCATCTTCACCTGCAGAAGCAATGGCAGCCAGTGATGCTCTTTCACGTCAAGTGGCAGGTATCTTTGCGGTGGCTGAAAACTACCCAGACTTGAAAGCTAACACCAACTTCATGCAATTGCAAGAAGAATTGACTAACACAGAAAACAAAATTTCTTATGCTCGTCAATTGTACAACAGTGTCACAAGCAACTACAATGTCAAGTTGGAAACTTTCCCAACAAACGTGATTGCTGGAATGTTTGGCTTCAAACAAGCCGAATTCCTTCAAGTGCCTGAAGAAGAAAAAGCTGTACCAAAGGTGGATTTTAGCGGATTAGGAGACTAATATGCTGTTTGACCAAATTGCAAGCAATAAAAGGAGAACCTGGATTCTCCTTATTGCTTTTTTCATACTCTTGGCCCTCATCGGAGCAGCCGTCGGCTACCTCTGGTTAGGCTCCTCTCTTGGTGGTGTCATCCTAGCTTTGATTATTGGTGGAATCTATGCGATTAGTATGATTTTTCAATCGACAGAGGTAGTGATGCGGATGAACGGGGCGCGTGAGGTGACGGAAGAGCAAGCCCCTCAACTCTACCATATTGTCCAAGATATGGCCATGGTAGCTCAAATCCCTATGCCTCGGGTCTATATTGTAGATGATCCATCCATGAATGCATTTGCGACGGGGTCTAATCCTCAAAATGCTGCTGTTGCAGCAACGACAGGTCTTCTAGCTGTGATGAACCGTGAGGAATTGGAGGGAGTCATCGGACACGAAGTCAGCCATATTCGCAATTACGATATCCGCATCTCTACGATTGCAGTTGCCCTTGCTAGTGCCATCACCATGCTCTCTAGTATTGGAGGACGGATGATGTGGTGGGGCGGTGGTCGTAGACGGGATGATGATCGAGAAGGGGGCAGTGGTTTAGAAATTATTATTCTGATCCTTTCCTTGATTGCCATCGTCTTAGCGCCATTAGCGGCGACCTTGGTCCAGTTAGCCATTTCCCGTCAACGGGAGTTCCTAGCGGATGCCTCAAGTGTCGAATTGACACGGAATCCTCAAGGAATGATCAATGCTCTTTTGAAACTGGATAATAGTGTGCCTATGCAACGAGAAGTCGATAGTGCAAGTAGTGCTCTCTTTATCAACGATCCAAAAAAAGAATCAGGTTTTCAAAAGCTCTTTTATACCCACCCACCGATTGCAGAGCGGGTGGAAAGACTAAGAAGAATGTAAAGCAAATCTACAATTAGTAAGATTGAGAGTGTGAGAAAACTGTTTTTCTTTACAAATCTAATAAATTCTATAAAAATGAAAGAAATTTATTCGTTAGAATGATTCAGTCATCTATTGAAACTTTCCGCCGTGAGAAAAAGTGCTTGAAATACTACGTTTCAAGCACTCGGGAGTTTTGGAACCTTAGGTCCAAAACTAAGTCATGGAACTTCGATGAAGTTCGCTGACGTCCGTACTCACCTAAGGAAAGTTTTAAGGATGACTTTGTCTTCAATTTGAATCCACCGGATGGTGGATTTTTTATTTGCTTGATAAGAGGACAGTACCGAAACCAAGGAAGGCAAATATTCCCCAAGCAAGAGAGAGGTTCCAGATAGCTAAGCTAGAGAAAAGGGCTGTTCCAAGTGGCATGGCAAAGCTTACCATCAGTCCCAAAAAGCTAGAGGTAGAAGCTAATTTTTCAGCTGGCAGTTTGCTCATTAAAAGACTGGAAACTTTTGGATTTATTTTTGCAACAAGATAACTGAGGAAAGTGATGAGTAAAAGGGAAAGGATATCCCAGCGTACCAAAATATTTGTGAGGCCAAGGATGCTCAGGCCACTTGCAATCCACAGTAGGATATGATGGAGCGATTGCTTGGAAAAATAGTCATGGGGTGTCAGGCTAGCCCAGACCATACTTAAGATCGTTACAGCTTCTAAAATCAAGAGAGATTGGCTGAAGCTCAAATGAAAGAAGGGAGAGTGAAGCAGTTGCAAATTGTAGATCCCAGAGATGGATCCCCCTAAGGCATTGATGAAAATTAAGGATAGGAGAAGTTTTCCAAAATTGTGAACCTCTTCGTCTGCAAAGATAGTGGTGACATTGCGATACATGTCTCGACATTCTTGAAGGAAAGAAACGTTCTTACTAGATTCCACTTGAATAGGTTCGTGGGTCAGTTGACTTCGTCGGATGAAAAGACAAGTGGAAGAAAGGAGAAATGTCAGAGCATTGATCGAAGCAACAAGTGCAAAGTTTTGATGGCTGATGGCTAGAAGCCAAACTCCTAGGGCTTGTCCAGAAATCGAGCAGACCATACTAAGCAGTTGATTAAAGGAATAGGCTTCCATCAGATCCTCGCTAGGGATGTTCTTCTGCATAATGGGAAGTTGCAAGCCCCCGCGATAATCACTGAAACAATCTGACACAATATTTAAGAAGCAAACGATCGAAAAGGCCAGGTAACCTGGAATCTTGGTCATCAGTGCAATGATGACGAAAAGAATAGCTTGCAGAAAGCCCATTCGGATTAGCCAGTCAGCTTTTTTAGCGGTGTGATCGGCCTTCATTCCAATGAAAATGGTGAAAAGACTTGGGATAAAAACAATGAGATTGGCGATCCCAACTGCGAGACTTGGATGGGGCATGCTAGCGGCAAAGACCACAAAGACAAGGTTGTATATTGCAGCACCAATGGTATTCAAAAAACGTGAAAGACTGAGTAAGGCAAAGATGGGATTGCGAAATAAGAGTTTCATAAGCTTTCCTCCTTCTGTTTAGCAGATAAAATAACTTCTCTTGAATGGTGCAAGACCTGCTTGATAAGAGACAGTTTCTCTTCTTCTGTCAGTTCTAATTTTTCCTCTTTAAAATAAAAACTAGTAGTTTTAAGGAAATAATGAAGGAGACGATTCTTTAGTTTGCTTATCATACTGGGACCTCTTTCTTTTCTTGATGATCCTATTGTACCCCCTAAAAGCAAGAAGATTTACATGTTGCATATTTTCAACAAAAAACCACAGAATAGATCTGTGAGTTTTTAAGATTCCTTGAAGAGTTCTTGCATGCTCTGTTTGTAGTAGTTGACGCTGTCCTTACAATCCAAAATAGAAAGGACCTGGATGGCCTGTTCCATCTTTTCAAGACCAGTTTCTTTTTCTCCCTTTCGATAGAGAAATTCCCCTTTGGCATAGAGATAAACGGTCCGAAGGTAGGCTTCGTTTTCGGAGTAAAAGTGGTCCTTGATTAGCTGATCAAAATAAGATGCATCTTCAAATTCATTCGAACTGATGGCCAGAAAAAATCCATTGAGAAAAATAGAGTTGAGGGCAGGAAGAGAAGAGTCTAGGAGAAGCTTGAAGTCCTCCCGTTGGACCAATTCCTCTGTGTACTGTCGATAGAGCTGACTGGAAAAAAGTGGAGAGGTTAGTGAAAATAGGCTTAATTCAAAATTTCCCCAGACCATGACAGAGAAGAGGTAGTCATAGAGGAAATCTAGTTCCTCTTGGTTAGCAGTCAACTCTACCTCAGTAAAGTTGCCAAGCATTTGGGCCTTGAGAATAATGCTGGCTAAGAAGTCTTCTTTTTTGTGCTCTTTCTGATAAGCTAGCTGGTAGCTTTGGTACAAGGCTTGATCATGTTCCAAGCTCATGTTTTCATAGTGCTCTTTCAACAATTTGGGGATAAAGGAGTGCTGATCGATCCCTGCTAGATGGGAAAACTCACTGAGGCTTGTTTTGATCTGTTGCAAGGCATGAAAAAAGCGTTGGGTCGTCAGGTCATTTTCTCCTCTTTCAAATCGTGACAGCATGGAGCGCGAAAACTCCCCGCCTGTAGCTTCTTCTAATGAAATATGGCGACTTTCCCGTATTTGTCGAAAAACTGCTCCGATGTCTTTCATGTTTTCTCCTCTATCTATACAAGGACCAATGCCTTAGCAAATGAACCTCTTTTATCCAAGAGATTGTGGGACCTTGGTGTACAACACCAATAGGTCTAGTACACTGTATCTTTTTCATGATTATAACAAATTTTTTAGGAGACTTCTTGGTTGAAGGGACAGCTTCATGATATACTAGTAGTATCTAGAAGATGTGAGGGCAAAAGAATGAACTTATATACACAAGAAATCCGTAAAAATCCTGAAGGACTGGCTTTTGATCAAGAGTTGGATTTGCTAAAAGAATTGCAAAAGCGCAATCCAGAAATTCTTGATTTAAAGGATGTGACAGCGACAGGGCGAGTAGCCTATGATACAGGTCTCTATGTCTTGGATTACCAATTGACCTATACCATCGTCCTTGCCTCTAGCCGAAGCATGGAACCCGTTGAGCTTCAAGAGAGCTATCCTGTGACAGAGGTGTTCGCTGAGGACGCACAGTCAGAGGCAGATATCGAAGCTCTTGAGGAAGATCTGATCCTTCCCATCGAAGGGGGCAGAATTGATCTGAGTGAAAGCGTGGCAGATAATATCCTGCTCAATATTCCTCTCAAGGTTCTCACTCCGGAAGAAGAGGCCGGACACGGCTTTATCGAGGGCAATGATTGGAAAATCATGACAGAAGAAGAGTACCAAGAAGCTCAAGCGGTTAAGAAAGAAGAAAATAGTCCTTTTGCTGGTCTCCAAGGTTTATTTGAGGAAGAATAGGCTAGGGATGACATATTAAAAATCTAAACATAAATACAGGTCTTTTCTTTGAGGAAAAGACTTCTTTTGATATACTAAGATTTATAAACAACAGAGGGGAGACCTCTGAAAAAAGGAGAAAAATATGGATACATTATTTATTCCAGGCTGGTTGATAACAGGTCTCATTGTTGCTGTCATTATTGTAGTTTTGCTTGTAAAAGGCTACGTGAACGCTAAACCAAACGAAGTTGTTGTTATTACAGGTCTTCGGAAGCAACGCCACTTACGCGGGAAAGCTGGTTTTATGATTCCCTTTGTCGAACAACGCTCTTATCTTGATATTGAGCAATTCTCGACAGATGTTCGGACATCTGAAGCAGTCCCAACACTGGACTTCATTAACGTCCGTGCCGATGCAGCTGTTAAATTAAAAATCGGTACAACCGATGAGATGATTGCCCGTGCTGCAGAGAACTTCTTGAACTGGAATACGACAGATATTTCCAATTCTGTCCAAGATGTCTTGGAAGGAAACTTGCGGGAAGTGATCGGTCAGATGGAGCTCCGTAAGATGGTCAATGACCGTCAAGAGTTTGCCTCAAAGGTGCAAGACAACGTAGCGCCAGACTTGGCTAAAATGGGTCTGGAAGTCATCGCCTTTACGGTTCAATCTTTCTCTGATGAAGGGGGAGTCATTGATAACCTTGGTATCGAAAATGTTGAAACCATCAAGAAGGATGCCTTGATTGCTAAAGCCAAAGCAGAACGCGAGCGCAAAGAAGTAGAAGCGGAACAAGATAAGCTAGCCAACGACAAACGCGTCGCAGCCGACCTTGAAATCGCGCAAAAACAAAATGAGTTGAAACTCAAACAAGCAGCCCTCAAGCAAGAAGCAGATATTGCTCAAGCCAAGGCAGATGCTGCGAAAGGGATTGAGGCAGAAGTGCAACGTCGTGAACAAGAGCGCGTGGCAGCTGAAGCCAACATCATGAAACAAGAGAAAGAAGCGGAAGTTAAGGAACGCGAAGTTAAGGTTCGTGAGCAAGAATTGGATGCCAACATCCGTAAGCAAGCCGAAGCTGAAAAGTATGCTCGTCAACAAGCAGCCGAAGCAGAATTGATCGAACGCCAACGCAAGGCGGAAGCTGAACTTTTCGAAACACAAAAAGAAGCGGAAGCTCGGAAAGCTCAAGCCGAAGCAGAGAAATTTGCCCAATTGCAAGAGGCAGAAGCCATCGAAGCCAAAGGTCGTGCAGAAGCTGAAGCCATTCGCTTGAAACTAGAAGCCGAAGCCAAAGGTTTGGACCAAAAGGCAGAAGCGATGAAGAAAATGCAAGAAGCAGCCATTACTGAAATGGTCGTTGATAAGTTGCCTGAAATTGCGCGTGCTGTCGCTGAGCCATTGACCAAGGTGGATAAGATCACCATGTATGGTGAAGGAAACGCCTCTAAGATGGTGGGTGATATCATGCAAAGTATCGATCAAGTCTCTCAAGGAGCTGGATTTGATATCCGTCAATTACTAGCAGGAGCTCTTGGGGTCAATATGACGGTCAACAAACTCAAAGAAGGAGAACAACCGGTCATTGAAGCGGATGAATTAGCTTCAAAAGAAGATTAATGCCATTCATAAGTAAGTGTCTGAGAACTGTTTCTCGGGCACTTTTGTTTTTAAGATCAAATGACTTGTATGATCTTCTCTCTCTTGGAGAAGTGGGAAGCTATTTTCTACTTTCATTTGATGTCAAAAAATGGTAGAATATAGGCAAACTATAAAGAGGAGTGTCACATGACTAAAGCAAACTTTGGTGTTGTTGGTATGGCCGTAATGGGTCGTAACCTTGCCCTTAATATTGAATCTCGTGGATACACAGTTGCTATCTATAACCGTAGTAAAGAAAAAACAGAAGATGTTGTTGCTTGCCATCCTGAAAAGAACTTTGTGCCAAGCTATGATATCGAAAGCTTTGTAAACTCAATCGAAAAACCACGTCGTATCATGCTCATGGTTCAAGCTGGACCTGGTACAGATGCAACCATCCAAGCCCTTCTTCCACACTTGGATAAAGGCGATATCTTGATTGACGGAGGAAACACTTTCTACAAAGATACTATCCGTCGTAATGAAGAGTTGGCCAACTCTGGTATCAACTTTATCGGTACTGGTGTCTCTGGTGGTGAAAAAGGTGCCCTTGAAGGTCCTTCTATCATGCCTGGTGGACAAAAAGAAGCGTATGAATTGGTAGCAGACGTTCTTGAAGAAATCTCTGCCAAAGCACCAGAAGATGGCAAACCATGTGTGACTTACATCGGTCCTGATGGAGCTGGTCACTATGTGAAAATGGTCCACAACGGTATCGAGTATGGGGACATGCAATTGATCGCAGAAAGCTATGACTTGATGCAACACTTGCTTGGACTTTCAGCTCAAGATATGGCTGAAATCTTCACTGAGTGGAACAAGGGCGAATTGGACAGCTACTTGATCGAAATCACGGCTGATATCCTTGGACGTAAAGATGATGAAGGTCAAGATGGACCAATCGTAGACTATATTTTGGATGCTGCAGGAAACAAGGGAACTGGTAAATGGACTAGCCAATCAGCGCTTGACCTTGGTGTGCCTTTGTCACTTATTACGGAGTCAGTATTTGCACGTTACATCTCTACTTACAAAGAAGAACGTGTACACGCTAGCAAGGTGCTTCCAAAACCAGCAGCCTTCAAATTTGAAGGAGATAAGGCTGAGTTGATTGAAAAGATCCGTCAAGCCCTTTACTTCTCAAAAATCATTTCATACGCACAAGGTTTTGCACAATTGCGTGTCGCTTCTAAAGAAAATAACTGGAACTTGCCATTTGCAGACATCGCTTCTATCTGGCGCGATGGATGTATCATCCGTTCTCGTTTCTTGCAAAAGATCACGGATGCATACAACCGTGATGCAGACCTTGCTAACCTTCTTTTGGATGAGTACTTCTTGGATGTCACTGCTAAGTACCAACAATCTGTTCGTGATATCGTAGCTCTTGCTGTTCAAGCAGGTGTACCAGTACCTACTTTCTCAGCAGCCATCACTTACTTCGATAGCTACCGTTCAGCGGATCTTCCAGCTAACTTGATTCAAGCGCAACGTGACTACTTTGGTGCCCACACATACCAACGTAAAGACAAAGAAGGTACTTTCCACTATTCTTGGTACGACGAAAAATAATTGTAGGTTATGACAAAGCGGATATTACTAGTAGAAAATGAAAAGAATTTAGCGCGCTTTATTGATTTAGAACTTCAGAAAGCTGGCTATGTAGTTGATTTGGTAGAACAAGGGGAAATGGCCTTGAAACTCCTGCAGGCTACAGAATATGATTTAATTCTTCTCAATTACGAACTAGAAGATATGAGTGGGGAAGAGTTTGCCCAGCGTCTGAGCAAGATTCGTCCTGCAGCAGTCTTGATTGTCTTGGATAGTCGTGAGAAAATTTCAGAGCATATGGAGAGTATCCAACGATTTGCAGTATCTTATGTCATCAAACCATTCGTGATCAGTGATTTGGTTGAGAAAATCATCGCTATTTTTAGAGGCCGTGATTTTATTGACCAACATTGTAATCAGATGAAAGTTCCCACTTCCTATCGGAATTTGCGAATTGATGTCGAGAATCATATGGTGTATCGGGGAGAAGAAGTAATTGATCTGACACGTCGTGAATATGATTTATTAGCAACTTTGATGGGAAGCAAACATGTCCTTAGTCGGGAGCAACTCTTAGAGCGGGTGTGGAAATATGAGAGTACAGCAGAAACCAATATCGTTGATGTCTATATTCGCTATCTTCGTGGGAAAATAGATCTTCCAGGACAAAAGAGCTATATCAAAACTGTCCGAGGTGTCGGCTACCAAATGCAAGAATAACAACAATCCCTTTGATGAGAAATGATATGTACCCTCTTTACTGGACACCCAGTAAGGAGGGTATTTTCATGCGTTACAGTCATGAGTATAAGTTAGAGTGTATTGAGCTATATAGAAAAGGAATATGGCCTGAAACACCAGAAGGAATAAAAACATCAAACTTTCATCTAATGGTTCGATACTGGGCTCGTATCGAAGAAGAAAATGGACCAGATGCATTAAAGCACTTAGGTAATAACAAAGTGTGGACCCCTGAAGCGAAATATGAATTAGTTGCTAAAGTATTAGCAGGACAATCCAACAAGTCAGTTGCTGTTTCTGCAGGTATAAATAATGGAATGCTATATACCTGGGTTCGCAAATACAAAGAATTAGGTTACAATGGTCTTGTGAATAAAAAGAAAGGTCGCAAGAGTAAGAACCCTGTTATGAAAAAGAAAACGATTAAGCCCAAACCTTTAACTGAATCAGAACGTGAAGAGTTAATCAGACTAAGAGAAGAAATTGCGGCAATGAAAGCGGAGATTGAAGTAGTAAAAAAAAGGATCGCCTTGAGGCAAGAAAGATGGGCTGCGCAACTCAAGGCGAAAAAGCAGCAATCATCAAAGCGCTCAGAGAAGAAGGATACCAATTAAAGCACCTACTAAAAGGTTTAAATATGCCTAAATCAACTTACTACTACGAAATCAGTAAAGTTGATACTGTAGACTTTAGAAATATTAAGCTCACTGAAGAAATCAAGAAAATATTTAGCCAGCATAAAGGTAGATATGGTGTGAGAAGAGTGTATAGAGAGCTCTTAAGACGTGGAAATTCTGTCAATCATAAAAGAGTACAACGTATCATGCATTCACTTGGATTGCAAGGCAAAAGACCTAAAGAAAAGTATCACTCATTCAAGGGTGAAGTAGGTAAAGTAGCACCAAACATAATAGATAGAGACTTTACAGCAACAGCACCACTTCAGAAGTGGACAACTGATGTATCTCAGTTTAACTTTTCATGGGGAAAGTGTTACCTTTCTCCGATAATTGATATGTACACAAATGAAGTTATTTCATATGACTTGTCGATGAGTCCAAACCTAAATCAAATCAAGAGAATGCTAGAGATGGCGTTTAAAAAGTTCAAATCACTTACAGGATTAATATTTCATTCAGATCAAGGATGGCAATATCAACACAACTACTATCGTCAGGAACTAAAAAACAGGGGAATTATCCAATCAATGTCTAGACGTGGCAATTGTATAGATAATTGCATTATGGAAACATTCTTTGGACGTCTAAAGAATGAAATGTACTACAGCTACGAGAAAGAATATGAATCATTTGAGAGCTTTTCAAAAGCACTAGATGAATACATAAGTTATTACAACAATGAAAGAATACAAGGAAAAACAAAATGGATGCCACCTGTAATGTACAGGATAGCATCCATGTGTTCCACTTAGTTCATAACATGTGTCCAGGATTCTGGGTACATATCAAAATCTCAAAGGGATTTTTTTGTTTGTCAAAAAGGAAGAAAGAAAAATTTTTTAAAAAAATTTTTTTAAAATCTTGTGAAAGAAGCAAACGTTTGCCTGGATTACAGTATTTCCAAGGCCTTTGTATATAATGTTTGTGAATTAAAAATTTACATGTAAGGGCTTTACAAAAGAAAAAAAGTGGTATAATAGTAAGTGAAATATGCAAACGTTTTCTCGTATTGCGGGCATTTCAATTTTATAAGGAGGTCGAATGATGAATAAACAATCATTCAAAAGTCTATTAAGCTTTGAATTTTGGCAAAAATTCGGTAAAGCGTTGATGGTGGTCGTTGCAGTTATGCCGGCGGCAGGTCTGATGATCAGTCTTGGTAAAACCATTGCAATGATTAATCCAGAACTTGGTTTCTTGGTAACTACCGGTGGTGTTCTTGAACAGATCGGTTGGGGGGTTATCGGAAACCTCCACATCCTCTTTGCTCTCGCTATCGGTGGTAGCTGGGCGAAAGAACGTGCGGGTGGGGCCTTTGCAGCAGGTCTATCCTTTATCCTGATTAACCGGATCACTGGTGTGATGTTCGGTGTAACAGGAGATATGCTGAAAGATCCAGAAGCGAAGGTGAAAACACTTCTTGGTGGATCTATCAAGGTTGCTGATTACTTCACGAGTGTGTTAGAATCACCTGCCTTGAATATGGGAGTTTTCGTTGGGATTATTGCCGGTTTTGTAGGGGCAACAGCCTTTAACAAATACTACAACTACCGCAAGTTACCAGATGCCCTATCATTCTTTAACGGGAAACGCTTTGTTCCATTTGTCGTTATCCTTCGTTCTGCAATTGTGGCTCTTATCTTGTCATTCTTATGGCCAGTAGTCCAAACAGGAATTAACAACTTTGGTATTTGGATTGCTAACTCAAAAGAGACTGCTCCAATCTTAGCACCATTTGCTTTCGGTACCTTGGAACGTCTCTTGCTTCCATTTGGTCTTCACCACATGTTGACTATCCCAATCAACTATACTCAATTGGGTGGTACTTATGAAGTGTTAACTGGTGCAGCAAAAGGCACTCAAGTATTTGGTCAAGATCCACTTTGGTTGGCTTGGATTACAGACTTAGGAAATACAAAAGTTTCTGACCCTGCTACTTACCAACACTTGTTGGATACTGTCACACCTGCTCGTTTCAAAGTGGGACAAATGATCGGTTCATTCGGTATCTTGATGGGGGTTGCCCTTGCCATTTACCGTAATGTAGACCCTGATAAGAAACACAAATACAAAGGGATGATGATTGCGACTGCTCTTGCAACCTTCCTCACAGGGGTTACAGAACCAATCGAGTACATGTTTATGTTCGTAGCAATGCCTCTTTACCTCGTTTATGCAGTGGTACAAGGTGCAGCCTTCGCGATGGCAGATATCGTCAATCTCCGTGTCCATTCATTTGGAGCTATTGAGTTCTTGACTCGTACACCAATGACCATTAAAGCTGGCCTTGGTATGGACATCTTTAACTTCATTTGGGTAACGATTCTCTTTGCTGTGATCATGTACTTCATTGCAAACTTCATGATCCAGAAATTTAACTACGCAACTCCTGGACGTAATGGAAACTACGAACAAGCTGAAGGAGATGTAGATGCATCTGAAACTTCAGGTTCAGGTAAAGTGGCCGCTGCTTCTCAAGCAGTTAACGTGATCAACCTTCTTGGTGGTCGTGCCAATATCGTCGATGTAGATGCATGTATGACTCGTCTTCGTGTCACTGTTAAAGATGCTGAAAAAGTTGGTACAGAAGAACAATGGAAGGCTGAAGGAGCTATGGGACTTGTCATGAAAGGACAAGGGGTCCAAGCGATTTACGGTCCAAAAGCGGACGTCTTGAAATCAGATATCCAAGATTTGTTAGACTCAGGTGAAGTGATTCCTGAAACTCTTCCAAGTCAAAAGACAGCGGCTCAACAAGCAGAAGTTGCCTTTAAAGGGGTGACGGAAGAAGTTCACTCAGTTGCTGAAGGACAAGTCATTGAATTAGAAAAAGTTCAAGATCCAGTCTTCTCACAAAAAATGATGGGTGACGGATTTGCAGTTGAACCAGCAAATGGTCAGATTGTTTCACCAGTAGCTGGTAAGGTGACAAGCGTCTTCCCTACCAAACATGCGCTTGGTTTGGTAACAGAATCTGGTCTTGAAGTCCTCGTTCATATCGGTCTTGATACTGTAAGTTTGGAAGGTAAACCTTTCACAGTGAAGGTAGAAGAAGGCCAAACAGTGGCAGCGGGAGACCTATTGGTAGAAGCAGATTTGGATGCTATTCGTGAAGCTGGACGTGCAACTTCAACAGTTGTAGTCTTCACAAATGGTGCAGCTATTCAATCTGTCACTCTTACACAAACTGGTCAACTTCCAGCAGATGCTGTGGTTGCTAAGGTTGAATTATAATCTATGAGAGTTATTCCTTGTATCTATTGGATACAGGGAATTCTCTATTAGGAGAGTAGGATCATGAAATTTTTAACTTTAAACACTCATAGTTGGATGGAAGAAAATCCCCAACAAAAATTTGAGGACTTATTAAAAGACATTCTTGCAAAGCAATACGATGTGATTTGTTTCCAAGAAATAAATCAGACCATCGAAAGTCCAGTTGTTCCTGTTAATGACTTGTACCATCCAACTCCTTCTGCGGAGCCGATCCATCAGGATCACTATGTTCGTTGTTTAGTTGAAAAATTAGAAGAAGAAGGATTGAGCTACCACTGGACCTGGGCTTATAACCATATCGGCTATGACCGTTATCATGAAGGTGTGGCGATTCTATCGCGTACCCCAATCCAGGCAAGCGAACTCTTGGTTTCAGATGTGAATGATCCAACAGATTATCATACACGACGGATTGCCATTGCAGAAACCCAAGTTGATGGGAAAGACATTGCTGTTGCCAGTGTTCACCTCTCTTGGTGGGACAAAGGCTTCCAGCAAGAGTGGGCGCGTTTAGAAGAACGCTTTAGCCAATTGCAAAAGCCTTTGATTTTAGCTGGGGACTTTAATAATCCAGCTGGGCAAGAAGGTTATGAAGCCATTTTAGCGAGCCCGCTAGCTCTTCAAGATAGCTTTATTGAAGCTCGCCAGACCAAGGGGACTTACACTGTAGGTCCTGGAATTGATGGATGGGATGATAATCAAGTACCCTTGCGGATTGATTATATTTTCACCTCAAAAGAATGGGTTATCGAACGGCTAGAAGTTGTGTTTGATGGTTCTAGTCAGCCTCTCGTTAGCGACCATTATGGTTTGTCAGCTGACTTGTATTTACCATAATATTCAAATCCCTATCCCTCCAGGAGGCTAGGGATTTTCTTTATTTCCCTTGCTTTCACTTTAGCCCTAAATATGATAGAATAAAGTATTAAGAAACGATAAGGAGGGTGTCCATGCGGTGTCCAAAATGTGGCGGAAATAAGTCTAGTGTTGTAGATAGTCGCCAGGCAGAAGACGGGAAAACGATTCGTAGAAGAAGAGAATGTGATGAATGTCATCATCGCTTCACCACTTATGAACGAGTAGAAGAGCGGACTCTTGTTGTGGTGAAAAAAGATGGCACCCGGGAACAGTTTTCTAGAGATAAAATATTTAATGGGATTATTCGATCTGCTCAGAAACGTCCCGTGTCGAGTGACGAAATTGAGGAAATTGTGGGGCGAATCGAACAAAAGATTCGTAGTCAGAGTGAAAATGAGATCCAGAGTGACTATATCGGATCACTTGTCATGGACGAGTTAGCAGAATTGGACGAAATTACCTATGTTCGATTTGCGAGTGTCTATCGTAGTTTCAAGGATGTTGGTGAATTGGAAAGTCTCTTAAAGCAGATTACCAAAGGAACGAAGAAGAAAAAGGAAAAATAGATGAAGCCCAATACTTCATTTTCTTTCTTGAAGAATAATTATTTAGCGCCTACAGGAGCCTCTTTCACGCATCTGTATGGACCAATATTAGGTGTTCAAGCAAGTCAATTATATACTTTTCTGCTGAGTCTCTATGATCAGGGGAAAGAAAAACGGCTGATTGCTGTTGTTTTAAATCATTTGGATCTAGGGTTCGCTCATTTTCTCGAAAGTCTAGACCGTTTGATTGCCATGAATTTACTAGAGGTTTTTGAGACAGATGAAGGACTTCAGTTCCGATTTTTGGCTCCGCTAGAAGCAGATCAATTTTTCGCGAATGTCGCTTATCAGAAGTTGCTGGAGAAAAAAATAGGAGAAGCAGCAGTTCGTGACTTGCTTCCTGAAAAACCAGAGGGAGAGAAACGGAAGGTGAACTTTGCCTCTGTTTTTGGGATTGATGGTGTTTCGACCCCTCAGAGGAAAGTATCTTCCTTCAGTTTAGAGCACTTTAAACAATTAATGGTGCGGGATGGCCTTCGTTTTGAGAACGAACAAGAGGACCTCTTAGTTCTTTATGCCATCACCGAAGAGAAGAATTGGACTTGGTACGAGACCTATCTGTTGGCCAAAGAGACAGCGGTTAATTTGGTCATTTCGACCAAACGGATGAGACAAAAACTGACCCAAGAGCCACAAGAAAAAGGTAAGGATGAGTTCACTCCGCAGGAAAGAGCTATTATCCGGGAAGCTAAAAATAAGACTAGTCGTCAATTTTTAGCAGGAATTAAAAAAGCGCGTAAGGCTGTTGTGACCCAATCAGAACGCCAAGTAATTTCTGACTTGGCCCGTTTAGGCCTGTTAGATGAAGTTATTAATGTGATCTTGTTGTTGACCTTTAACAAGGTTGCTTCCGCCAATCTCAATGAAAAGTATGCCTTAAAAGTTGGAAATGACTTTGCTTATGAGGGGATAAAGACGGCTGAGGAGGCAGTTCTGAAGATCCGCCAGCGCCAAGACTCCCATTTACAAAAAGCAAAAGAGAAAGTAGCTAAGAGTGGGTCAGCGACAGGAAAGACCAATGTTCCGAAGTGGAGTCAGCCTAACTATACCAATCAGACTAGCCAAGAAGAACAGGCTAATCTGGAACAACAAAAACGAGCCTTGCTCGAGAAATTAAATCAAGGAGGGGAGTAAATGGAGAGCGTAGGGAAAACCATGTCCCAGATGAATCGATCACAGCAGTTCAATTATGAAGAATTGGTAGCTCAAATTCTCGCCGAACCTGAGATTGCAACCTTTATTCAAAAGGAAGGTTTATCGGATGTAGAAATCCGTCGTAGCATTTCCAAATTTAACCAATACATCAGTGAGCGCAATCGCTTTGTCCTTGGGGATGCAGATTATATTGCAAGAGGGTATAAGCCTGTTTTAGTCATGAATGAAGGTTATGCGGATGTTTCCTATGAGGAGACACCTGAATTAATCGAGGCACAAAAACAAGCCGCTATCAATAGACGCTTGCAGCTGATCAACTTACCAAGCACCTTGAAGGAAGCTTCCTTAGCCAAAGTCGACTTGGATGATCGTGGGCGTTTTGGAGCCTTTGAAGAGTTGGCCAATTTTGTTGCTTCCTATCCTCAAGCTCGTAAAGGGATTTTTCTATATGGAGATTTTGGAGTTGGGAAAAGCTATATGATGGCAGCCCTTGCTCACGACTTGTCTGAAAAACGGCAGGCTTCTTCAACGATTCTGCATTTTCCAAGCTTTGTCATCGATGTCAAAAATGCGATTAACACAGGACAAGTTAAAGAGATGCTAGATCAAGTCAAGAAGGCTGAAATCTTGATTCTTGATGACATTGGGGCAGAGCAAATGTCGCCTTGGGTGCGGGATGAAGTCTTGCAAGTGATTTTGCAACACCGGATGCAGGAGATTCTTCCAACCTTCTTTACCTCCAATTTCAATTTTGAAGACTTGGAACGTCATTTTGCTACGTCTCGGAATGGAGATGAGACTTGGCAAGCCAAACGTGTCATGGAGCGAATTAAGTTCCTGGCTAAAGAAGTGCGCCTAGAAGGAGAAAATCGCCGATGAATACTGTTATTGATTTGATGAAATCTCATTCCTCTGTCCGTCGCTTTAAAGAGGAGGATATCAAGGAGGAAGATCTTCGAGCGATCCTAACAGCTGGGCAAATGGCTTCCTCTTGGAAAAATTTTCAGTCCTATTCCATCATCTTAGTGAGAAGCCAAGAAAAGAAAGAGGCACTGTATCAATTTGTCCCTCAGGAGGCCATCCGTCAATCCTCTGTCTTCCTATTGTTTGTAGGAGATCTCAACCGAGCTGAAAAAGGGGTTCGGATGCATACGGATCAATTCCATCCAGAAGGACCGGATAATTTGTTGATTACTTCTGTAGATGCTGCCTTGGCAGGTCAAAATACTTTGTTGGCTGCAGAGAGTTTAGGCTATGGAGGGGTCATTATCGGCTTGGTGCGTTATCAAGCTTCTGAAGTGGCTAAATTATTTAATTTACCAGACTATACCTATCCTGTCTTTGGGATGGCTTTAGGGGTGCCAAATCAGAATCATCCTGTTAAACCACGCCTTCCTTTGGAAGCTGTTGTATTTGAGGAAAGCTATCAAGTGCAGACTCCTGAGGTGATTGAAGCCTTTGACCAAGTACAGACTGCCTATGCTGGAGCACGGGCAACAGATACTTGGAGTCAACGCTTGGCTGCCCAATTTGGACAGGAGGAACCAGCTGCTACGGCAGAGTTATTAAAGAAACACCAACTAGAAAAATAAGAGAAAAGAGGATACCATGGCTTTACCTACTGTTGCCATTGTAGGACGTCCTAATGTCGGGAAATCCACGCTCTTTAACCGGATTGCCGGTGAGCGGATCTCCATTGTCGAGGATGTCGAAGGAGTTACTCGGGACCGTATTTATGCAACGGCGGAGTGGCTAAACCACCAATTTAGTATTATCGATACTGGCGGGATTGATGACGTGGACGCACCTTTCATGGAGCAAATCAAGCACCAAGCTGAGATTGCCATGGATGAAGCCGACGTCATTGTCTTTGTAGTATCTGGAAAAGAAGGGATTACCGATGCGGATGAATATGTCGCTCGGATGCTCTACAAGACTCACAAACCAGTCATTTTAGCAGTCAATAAAGTGGATAATCCAGAGATGCGAAATGACATCTATGATTTCTACGCTCTAGGCCTGGGAGAACCCTTGCCAGTGTCATCTGTACACGGGATTGGTACAGGGGATGTCTTGGATGCCATCGTTGAAAATCTTCCAACGGATCGCGAAGCAGAAAATCCAGACGTCATTAAGTTTAGTTTGATTGGTCGTCCAAATGTTGGAAAATCAAGCTTGATCAATGCCATCCTTGGAGAAGACCGCGTCATTGCTAGTCCTGTGGCTGGGACTACGCGAGATGCGATTGACACCCATTTCACGGATGCTGAAGGCCAAGAATATACCATGATTGATACTGCAGGAATGCGGAAATCTGGTAAGGTCTATGAAAATACAGAGAAGTATTCTGTGATGCGAGCTATGCGGGCTATCGATCGTTCGGATGTAGTCTTGATGGTCTTGAATGCGGAAGAAGGTATCCGAGAGTACGATAAGCGGATTGCCGGATTTGCCCATGAAGCAGGAAAAGGGATGATTATCGTGGTCAATAAGTGGGATACCCTTGAAAAGGATAACCACACCATGAAGCAATGGGAAGATGATATTCGCGATCAATTCCAATATCTTTCTTATGCTCCCATTATCTTTGTCTCTGCATTGACCAAACAACGCTTGCACAAGCTACCAGACATGATCAAGCAAATTAGTGATAGCCAAAATACTCGCATTCCTTCAGCTGTCTTGAACGATGTCATTATGGATGCTATTGCCATTAATCCGACACCGACAGATAAAGGAAAACGCCTGAAAATCTTCTATGCGACTCAGGTTGCTACCAAGCCACCAACTTTTGTGGTCTTTGTCAATGAAGAAGAACTCATGCATTTCTCTTATCTTCGTTTCTTGGAAAATCAAATTCGGAAAGCCTTTGTCTTTGAAGGGACCCCGATTCACTTGATCGCTCGGAAACGGAAGTAGGGCTTTATGAAAATTTTGAAACAAGGACTCCTTCTTGTTATCACATTTTTTGTATTTCTGGGACTGACAGCTTGTAGCCTTGAAAGAGAAGAAACCTATGAGAAAAAATTTAAAGACAGTATTGTTCGAGTGACTATTCGACATAGATCCAATCAAATGATCTCTGAAGAGTTTTGGGCTGATAATTTTAATGTACATATTGAAGATGACTCTGAATTCGAATATATAAAAAAAGAGATTGTTGATTCCAAAAAAGGAATTTCGGGCTATACAACAGATGTGAGTCGTACGAAAGAGGATGGGCTGATGATTCATACCAAAATCGTCTACCAAGACCTAGATGTTGAAGCCTTCAATAAAGCCAATGATGAGAAAAAAACGATTGGAGAACTGGTCGACTATTCAGATCATATCAAGAACCTCAAAAAAGAAGGTTTTAAGAGAATAAAATAAAGAGAGTGGGACAGAAATCGGTAATTCGTAAGAATTCGATTTCGTCGTCCCACCTCCGCACAGTTGAGTAGGGCTGTAAAAGCTGATGAAATCAGCGTAGTAGAGCCCACTCAACCACTGCGTCTTGCTCGACAATCCAAAGACAATTGAGAGGCTAGGACTTTTGTCCCAGCCTCTTTTTGAATAAAAAAAGAAAAGTGGGCTTAGATGATGGTAAAATGAGGCATTGAATTCTTTACAATTCTTTGTCTTCTTTTTCTATTTTAGAGGGGATATGTTATAATAAAGAGATAAACATAAGGTGGTAAATATGGCAAAATTAATTCCTGGGAAAATCCGTTCAGAAGGAATCCTTCTCTATGAAAACGGCAAAGTAACCCTACAGGAAATGAAAAATCAGTACCTCTATTTCAGAATTGACAATGACTCCCTCCGATATAGCCTGGATGATCAAGCAATTTTTTGTAGTTGTGATTTTTTCCAGAAGAAAAAATTCTGTGTGCATTTAGCTGCGGGTGAAGCCTTTTTAAAAAATGATGAAAAAGGGAAGGAACTCTTGCTTGGTTTGGAGCAATATGCAACAGAAAGCCAAGAAACAAAGGAAAAAGTATCCTTTGGAAGTTTGTTTTTAGATCAGGTCCTACCAAAAATTGAAAGTAAAGAGATCCGTTTTGGTCTCTCAGCAACCGGTCATGTGGACGACTATTCTGGTCAGTTTTTGTGGACCCTTCGTATCTATCGCAGACCGGATGAGAGAACGTATGTAGTGCGGGATGTTGTGGCTTTTTTGCAAGCTATCAGAAAGCAGTCCCATTTTGCGATTGGGAAAAGTTATTACGAGCCGATTTCCTATGCGGCCTTTGACCCTGAAAGTCGCGCCTTGATACGATTCTTAGAAGGGTTATTATCGGGGGACACGGTACATGATGCTCTATTCTTTCCAAATGGAGGCCGTCACCTTTACTTTCCAATGAGCTTCTTTGAAGAGGCTGTGCAATTATTGATGGATTTACCGTCCTTTACCCTTGAAGTCGGGATGGATACCTATCAGGAAGTTTTCTTTCAAGAACTCCAGGAAGATTCAGGCTTGTTTTCTTTCCAAGTCGTGGAAATGAAGGAGTTTATCGAACTACAGGTCCAAGTGGCTTCCTATAAAATGGTGGAAGGTCGCTTTCTTTTGGTAAATGGCCATTTTTACCAAATCTCCCCACTGCAAAAGATTTTGATTGAGGCTGTTCAGAGTTTACCCCTATCTAGTGATCAGAAGAGACATGTTCAATTTGATTTGTCAGATCAGACCAAATTGACCTATAGCTTAGAGCAATTCAGGAAAATTGGTGAGGTGAAAGCACCAAGTAACTTTTATATCCATGATTTTCAACCTCACTTTACTTTTGATTTATCTGAACAGGGAGAAGTGTTGTTAGAAGTAGCATTTGTCTACGAAGATTGTATCGTTTGCTCTGACCAAGAACTTAAGAATCTGCCTTATTCCAGTAATTTTGATAAGGAACGTTTGGTTTTTGAAACCATTTTGGCAGCTGGTTTTACCAATCACTTTCAAACCAAACGGTCTCCTCTTCTTCCTAAACAAATCTATCCTTTCTTTCAGCAGACCCTTCCATTATTTGAACAACTAGGAGAGGTGGACGCTTCGGAGAAATTGTTGGATTTGTATCAGGTGGAGAAGCCCAAGATTGACATTCAAACCAGTGGACGACTGCTTGAAATCGGTTTTGAATTTGACTCCATTGATCCTTCTGAAGTTGACCAAGTCATGAGTGCCTTAATCGAGAAGAATGACTATTACATCAGTCAAACAGGGAAGGTCCTTATCTTTGATGAAGAAACCAAGCGTATCAGTCAGACCTTATTGAATCTTCGCGCAAAGAAGACAAAAACAGGTCAGTTGCAGACCAATCGCATTGCAGCTTTCCAGCTCTCCCAGTTATTTGAGACAGCTGACAATGTCCGATTTTCTGAAGAGTTTCGTCATTTGGCTCATGATTTGATTCATCCAGAGCAATTTCCATTAGGTAAGCTGCAAGTAACAGCTAAACTACGAGATTATCAGGAACTAGGAGTCCGCTGGCTATCCATGCTCAATCACTACGGCTTTGGGGGAATTTTGGCAGATGATATGGGACTTGGAAAGACACTCCAGACTATTGCCTTTCTCTCGAGTGTTGTGACAGCAGATTCTAAGATTTTGATCTTAGCTCCATCTAGTTTAATCTATAATTGGAAAGAGGAGTTCGAAAAGTTCGCCCCACAAATGAAAGTAGAGGTCATTTATGGCCTTAAAGCAAGTCGCGACGAGATTATTGCAAGCAATCCTCAGGTAGCGATTACCAGTTATGCTTCCTTCCGTCAGGACGTAGAGCAATACGAAAAAAATCAGTACCAATACTTAATCTTGGATGAAGCGCAGGTCATGAAAAATTCCCAAACCAAAATTGCTCAATACTTACGGAAATTCGATGTTCCTCATACTTTTGCTTTGTCGGGAACACCAATAGAAAACCATGTGGAGGAACTCTGGTCGATTTTCCAAATTGTTCTTCCTGGTTTATTTCCCGGTAAAAAAGAATTTAAACAATTGAGTCCAGAGACCATTTCTCACTACGTCAAGCCTTTTATCATGAGACGGAAAAAAAGTGAAGTCTTGCAGGAACTTCCGGATCTGATAGAGATGACCTATAAGAATGAATTGGCTGACGATCAAAAAACAATCTATTTGGCTCAGTTGAAGCAAATGCAAGACCGCATTCTAAGCTCTTCTGAAGAGGAACTCAATCGCAGTAAGATGGAAATCTTATCTGGCCTGATGCGTCTTCGTCAAATTTGTGATACGCCATCCCTCTTTTTAGAGGATTATACTGGGGAAAGCGGGAAGTTGGATAGCCTTCGAGAACTGCTAGAGCAGATCAAAGACGGCAACCAACGTGTCTTGATCTTCTCACAATTTAGGGGTATGTTGGATATCATTGAAAAAGAGTTGGATGCTCTGAAGATGACTTCTTTTAAAATCACGGGATCTACGCCAGCTAATGAACGCCAAGACATGACCAATGCCTTTAATTCCGGTCAAGGAGATGCCTTTCTCATTTCCTTGAAAGCAGGTGGAGTTGGTTTGAATTTGACAGGTGCGGACACGGTTATTCTAGTTGACCTATGGTGGAACCCTGCGGTAGAAGATCAAGCCATTGGCCGTGCCCATCGAATGGGACAAGATAAGAATGTTGAGGTCTACCGGATGATCACTCGAGGGACCATTGAAGAAAAAATACAAGAGCTCCAGACCAGCAAACGTCATTTAGTTTCTACCATATTAGATGGTACCGAAACGCGCTCTAGTCTTTCTATTGAAGAAATTCGGGAAATTTTGGGTATTTCGGTGGAATAACTTGAAAAATAAAATGAATAGTTTATAATTAATGAAGTGTCGAAAGGAAGAAGAAGGATGACGGATAAGCATTTCCCACAAGTAGCAGATGATGAAATCATGCTAACTCAAATGCCCCATATGAATTTATATGATGACGGGGACTTCATTAGTAATATTCTTGGAGAGTATACAGATAAAAATTATTTAGAATGGGAGCCGATTGCTACTGGAAAGACTGCAGAGCAGCCCTATCAGAAATCCCTTCAAAAGTCTCTTCAAAAACCATTTGAAGTGCCCAAGTCAAGAAGGCAGCCAATGGCTCCGGATTTCAAGGAACCTGTTGATAAAAAGAGCCCGGCAAATCGCTACGCAGAAGAGGCGCGTGAAGCAGCGCGAGCTGATTTGAAAAAGAAGCGAACGGCTCCTTATTTAACAGCAGATATTGCCTCTAAACCCAATCGGAAAAAATTCACCCCTTCTTTCATACCAAAAGTGAAGCCAACAGCTCCTTTTCAAAAAGAAAATCCAGGTGAATTAATCAAATATGGCGAGCGACTGAAACAAGAGCAATTGATTCTTTTAGAGGAGGCAGAGGAACTTCCGGTTCAAGAGTCTCACCAAGAAGAAAAGCCAAAGAAGAATAATTATGATTTCTTGAAAAAGAGTCAAATCTATAACAAGGATCATCAAAACATCCAAACGAGACCCATTAAACAAGAACTCGATGTGACCAATCTGGACTAGCAGGAGGAGAAACTATGTCAAAAACATTTCATTTTATCGGAATAAAAGGAGCAGGTATGAGCGCCTTGGCTCTGATGCTCCATCAGATGGGACACACTGTACAAGGATCTGATGTGGAGAAATACTACTTTACACAAAGAGGTTTAGAGCAGGCAGGGATTACCATTTTACCATTCAGTGAAGAAAATCTTACCGGTGATCAAATCTTGATCGCAGGGAATGCGTTTAAACCTGAAAATAATGTAGAGATTGCTTATGCAGATGCTCAAGGCTACACCTATCAACGCTACCATGAATTCTTGGGTGAATTTATGCGTGATTTTGTCAGCATGGGAGTAGCAGGAGCTCACGGGAAAACTTCTACTACAGGGATTTTGTCCCATGTCTTGTCTAATATCACAGATACCAGCTATTTGATTGGTGATGGAACTGGCCGTGGTTCCAAAGGTGCTAAGTACTTTGTCTTTGAATCAGACGAGTACGAACGTCACTTTATGCCTTACCACCCAGAGTATTCGATTATCACCAATATTGATTTTGACCATCCTGACTACTTTACTGGCCTAGAAGATGTCTTTAATGCCTTCAATGATTATGCCAAACAAATCTCCAAAGCCTTGTTCATCTATGGGGAAGATCCTGAGCTTCGTCGGATTACAGCTAATGCCCCAATCTATTACTATGGCTTTGAAGAAGAGGGCAATGATTTTGTAGCCAGTGATCTCTTGCGTTCTACTACTGGATCAACCTTTACTGTTCACTTCCGTGGAGAAGATTTGGGACAGTTCCAAATCCCATCCTTCGGACGTCACAATATCATGAATGCTACAGCGGTCGTTGGTTTGCTTTATATCGCTGGATTCGATCTTGATTTAGTTCGGGAACACTTAAAAACATTTGGCGGGGTCAAACGTCGCTTTACAGAAAAGATTGTCAACGATACCGTCATCATTGATGACTTTGCCCACCATCCAACTGAAATCATTGCTACTTTGGATGCGGCACGTCAAAAGTATCCAAGTAAGGAAATCGTAGCGGTCTTCCAACCTCATACCTTTACTCGGACGATTGCTCTCTTGGATGAATTTGCGGATGCCTTGAACCAGGCCGATGCAGTTTACTTGGCACAGATTTATGGATCAGCCCGTGAAGTGGATCATGGGGATGTAAAAGTGGAAGATCTAGAAGCGAAAATCATCAAGAAATCAGGTGTGATTACAGCTGAAAACGTTTCTCCACTCTTGGATCATGACAATGCTGTCTATGTCTTCATGGGAGCAGGAGATATCCAGACCTATGAATATTCATTTGAACGTTTACTTGGGAACTTGACCAATAACGTTCAATAAGGAGATACCATGCAACCAAACCTTAGGATTCGGTTTGCTAAAGAAATTGATTGGGATGAGATCGAACAGATCACGTCCCAAAATTTTTCTTTTCAAAGTGCTAAACGACAAGAACTGAACGGATTCAGGACCCTGGTCTTGGAATTTGAAGAGCAAGTGATTGGGAGTTGCCTGATTCAAACAGAGGATCAGCTCGAAAATCCCTCTTTAAAATTATTGTGGTTGGAAATTCTTCCAAACTTTAGAAAACAAGGTTTTGGTACCTTGTTACTGGCCTCACTCAAGTCTCTTGTAGCTCAAGAATCCTTGTTAGGAATTCATGTGCTCTGCCAGGAAGAACTGATTCCGTATTTTGAAATGAATGATTTCCAACTAGAGATAGGGGATAACGAAGAAGGAGTTGAGGGCTATCAACTAAGTTGGTGCCTGTCCCTATAGAAAGGAAGAAAAATGAACATTCGTCGTGCAACTATTGATGATTTAGAAGCCATTCTTGCCATAGAACTGGAAAATTTTAGTCCAGAAGAAGCAATAGATGAGACAGTGCTTGCCAAACATATCGAATCGTTTCATAATAGCTTTTTAGTGGCTGAAAAGGATGGCCAGCTCCTAGGCTATCTAGAAGGACCAGTTACTCAAAAGAGATATGTGGATGACCGTTCTTTTACAGTGGATGTAAGGGATGAGTCGCATCTAGCAGGAGGTTTTATTACCATTACAAGTCTTTCGATAGCTCAGTCTGCACAAGGCTTAGGGGTTGGGAAAGCCCTGCTTGAGACCATGAAGAGGGTTGCTTTAGAAGAAGGACGGGAAGGGATCAGCCTGACCTGTCATGATTACTTGATTGAGTATTATGAAAGGAACGGCTTTGTAAACGAAGGTCGCTCGGCCTCTAACTATGCTGGGGAAGTCTGGTACGATTTAGTATGGGAGGTCCCATCAAGTAAGTAATCAATAGGATTTGAGGCCCTCAAGCCTCGTTCCTATTGATTTTCTATCCCTTTTAAGATATAATATTAAGGATTATGACAAGGGGGGTCAAGTATTTGACTGATAACCAACAAGAGAATGAAAAATTATTAAGCTTTAAAGAGCGGATTCTCCGTGATCTTGAAGAAGCAAATAAGCAGATTGTACAGGTTGAAAAAGAATATGATTTACCTGTTCAAGAAATCTCTAGTCCAGAAAACAAAGAAGAAGAGACGGAAGGATCACTTCCTGAACTTGTGTCAGAAGAGTCCGAAGTTCAGGACAAAGTAGAAATTCCAGAGGAAGCAGAAGTACCAGAAGTTACGGAAATTCCCGACCTTAAAGGTAGAGAAGATGAAACTCAAGAAGAAACACCTCTACCAGTTCAAGAGCCAACTCGAGAACCAGAAGTCTCAAGTCAGCCCGTAAAAGTTTCGAAAAAAGAAACCCCGGTATCTAGTGTTTCGCGCAAGGATCGTGACCAACGTGTTCAGAAAAAGAAAAAACAGAATACTATTGCTAAACGAATCGTCTTGACGGTTCTAGGAATTCTTTTTGTCTTAATGGTTGCAACTGGAATTTTCGCAGTGACCTATGTTCGATCTAACTTAAATGCAATGGATGTCAAGTCTACAGAGTTTGTAACCGTTGAAATTCCTGCTGGATCTAGCAATCGTGAAATTGGGACTATCTTGGAGAAAAAAGGCTTGATTAAGAATGGTCAGTTCTTCAACTATTACACCAAGTTTAAGAATTATGGAAACTTCCAATCCGGTTATTTCAATCTACAAAAGAGTATGGATCTAGAGACCATTATTCAAAAATTGCAAGAGCAAGGGACCAAAACTCCGGAACCACCGGTCTTAGGAAAAATTACGATTCCTGAGGGCTACACAATTGATCAAATCGCGCAAGTGGTTTCTGTGGATGCTAGTTCTAAATCTGGTGCCAAGACTCCATATACGCAAGAAGAATTCTTAAAAGTAATCCAAGATGATGCTTTTATTGAAAAGATGGTAGCCAAATATCCTAAGTTACTAGCAACCTTACCGTCCAAAGAAAGTGGGGTACGCTATCGCTTAGAGGGCTATCTCTTCCCAGCTACTTACGGCTATGGAAAAGATAGTAAAATGGAAGATCTTGTGGACCAAATGTTAGCTGCAATGGACCAAAATCTTTCAGCCTACTATGACACTATGGAAGCTAAAAACATTGATGTCAATGAGGCATTGACTCTGGCTTCTTTGATTGAAAAAGAAGGCGCTACAGATAAAGACCGCAAGGATATTGCCAGTGTCTTTTATAACCGTTTGAATCAAGATATGCCTCTTCAAAGTAATATTGCCATCTTGTACGCACAAGGTCAATTAGGCAAGAAGACGACTCTGAAAGAAGACGCAACGATTGACACCAATATTGATTCACCTTATAATATCTACAAGAATACTGGTTTGATGCCTGGTCCAGTAGATAGTCCAGGGCTCTCTGCAATTGAAGCAGCCGTCAACCCAAGCAAGACAGACTACCTCTACTTTGTCGCAAATGTAGAGACAGGGGAAGTCTATTTTGCGAAAACTTTTGAGGAACACACTAAAAACGTGGAAGAACACGTGAATAGCAAATTAACAGAAAGCAGCTCAAACTAAGGAGGATGTGGCATGCCACACCTTTTTAGTTCGAAAAAAATAATAGAAAAGAGAAAAGAGAAATAAATATGGCAGAAAAAACCTATCCAATGACCCTTGCTGAAAAGCAAAAGTTAGAACTTGAATTAGAAGAATTGAAATTAGTTCGTCGTCCAGAAGTTGTAGAGCGGATTAAAATTGCTCGTTCATACGGAGACCTTTCAGAAAACAGTGAATACGAAGCAGCTAAAGACGAACAGGCTTTTGTTGAAGGGCAAATCTCCAGCCTAGAAACAAAGATTCGCTATGCTGAAATTGTAGATAGTGATGCTGTCGCTGTTGATGAAGTAGCGATCGGAAAAACTGTCACTGTGCAAGAAATTGGTGAAGACGAAGAAGAAGTTTACATTATTGTTGGTTCAGCGGGAGCGGATGCTTTTGCTGGTAAGATATCAAATGAAAGTCCAATTGGTCATGCCTTAATTGGTAATAAAACAGGGGATACTGTGACGATTGAAACTCCAGCAGGAAGCTACCAAGTGAAAATCTTGAACGTTGAAAAAACAGAATAAAAAGAGAGTGGGACAGAAATCGGTAATTCGTTAGAATTCGATTTCGTCGTTCCACCTCCGCACAGTTGAGTAGGGCTGTAAAAGCTGATGAAAGCAGCGTAGTAGAGCCCACTCAATCACTGCGTCTTGCTCGACAATCTAAAGACAATTGAGAGGCTAGGACTTTTGTCCCAGCCTCTTTTTTTATAGTAATGGAAAAGGCCGAGATATTATCTCAGCCTATTTGTATGTATTAGTTACGCTTGCGTTGTTTTCCAGCATTTCGTTTTTTGTTTCCGTTAGTTGGAAGGGAACGATGAGCGTTGGCTGGATTGGTAGGTGTGATATCCTTTTTAACGCGACGTCCATTGGATGCTGGAGCTTTTGGAGGATTGTTTTTATATTCCTCTGCAACTTGTTTCCGCAATCTTGGACGGATGAGGTAGTTGATGACAAATTGTTGAATAATTTGTACAAAACCACCGACTACCCAGTAGAGGGTTACACCAGCTGGTGCCATCAAAGAGAAGACTGCAATCATAATTGGACTCATGAGAGCCGTTTTCTTCATAGTTTCTCTTTGGGTTTCATCTTCGATACCATGGAGAGAGAGCATGCTTTGAATGTAGTAAAGAACAGCAACAACTAAGGTTAAAGCCAGACTTTTTGAACCGAGATCAATGCCAAGGAAACTGCTCTTGTTGACTCCTGGAGTATATTGAGCTGCAAAATAAAGAGCTGAGAAGAATGGCATTTGAATCAACAAGGGCAAGCATCCAATACCGCCGAATGGGCTGACGCCGTTTTCTTTTTGGGCATTCATCAATTCAGAGTTGGCAAGAAGTTTTTCTTCTTGAGTCTCTGCATTTTTGATGCGTTCTTGAATCGGTGCAAAGATCGGTTTGAGGTAGTTCATCTTTTCTGATTGGTAGGTTGCCTTCCAAGATTGATAAATACCTAGAGGGAAGATGATGATTCGAACGATTACGGTTACTAGGATAATCCCTAAACCAAAGCCAAGTCCAAGATCCGTCGCAAAGAAATTGATGGCTTCTCCCATTGGTTTTCCAATGAGATTCCAGACGAAACCGGTCGGTTGTTTGGTCGTCTTGTCAATGCTGACACATCCCGTTAAGAGGAGGAGGGCAGACAAGCTGAGGGCTGCAAGTAGATAACGTTTATATTTTTTCACGAGTTTTTATCCTTTAATTTTAAATAATACCTTTCTATTCTACTGTTTTTTTATCAAATTAACAATAGTTCTCTGGACTTAATTTGAAATTTTAAAATCTTTGTAGGGTTCGAAGTTTGCCAGATGGACGTCCAGATAAGAAACTTTGGAAAAAGGAGTAGGACCTTTTCGTATTTCTTGGATAAATTTGGCCATGAGGGCATTGTCTTCACAGGCGGCAAGGATAGTGACTGTGCCGTCATCATTGTTCCAGACCCGACCTGTAATGCCTCCGATTTCTAATGCTAAGCTATAAACTCCCCAGCGAAAGCCAACACCTTGGACCCGACCTTGGGCTGTCATTTCAACTTTTTGCATGCTTGTTCTCCTTGTGATTGAATTCCTACTCAGGACGGAGAAGCTCCTCCTGTGAATGTGGTATAATAGTCTTATGAATATTATAACCTCTAAGTCCAATAATGGGATTAAAAAAGTTAAAAAACTTCATCAAAAAAAATACAGAACAGACTCCTACCTCATCGAAGGATGGCATCTTTATGAAGAAGCTGTCAATCATCAGGCACCGATTGAACAAGTCTTTGTTTTGGAAGAGTTTGTAGATAAGATCAAGATAGATGCGAAGGTGTCCATCGTATCTCCTGAGGTTTTAGCAGAAATTTCTGATTCAAAAAGTCCTCAAGGAATTGTGGCTGAAGTCAAGATAAATCCGATCCACCATCTTCAGCTGACCCAAGGAAGGTATTTGTTGTTAGAGGATGTCCAAGATCCAGGCAATGTTGGAACCATGATTCGGACTGCTGATGCAGCAGGCTTTGACGGAGTGTTTTTAACCGATCAATCTGCGGATTTGTATAATATGAAAACCTTGCGCTCCATGCAGGGAAGTCATTTTCATCTTCCTGTTATCCGTTTAAACAGAGAGCAACTCTTGACAGGTATTAAAGAGAGCCAGCTCCCCATCTATGCGACCACCTTATCCAAGGACTCCGTTGACTATAAGAAAGTGGAAAAAGTCCCTGCTTTTGTGCTGGTCATGGGGAATGAAGGACAAGGTATTAGTGACCAGATGGCTGAGAAGGCAGATCAGCTGATTCATATCTCGATGCCGGGTCAAGCAGAAAGTCTGAATGTCGCAGTTGCAGCAGGGATTTTAATGTTTTCTATGATTTAAGAAGAGTGAGCTAGTTAGATTTAAGGAGGTAAGACTTGTGTATCAGAAAGATAAAGAATATATGGCTGAAGTGGGGCATTTGATTCAACACCCAAAACTTCAAAAATTAAAGGAAATTCCGCATCATATTCACTCCAATCGTTTGGAGCATTCTATTCATGTTAGCTACACTAGTTACCGCATTTCTAAGAAGATGGGCTGGGATACCAAAAGTACAGCGAGAGGAGCTCTTCTGCACGATCTTTTTTACTATGATTGGCGCCAAGTCAAATTCAATAAGAGCCATGCTTGGGTCCATCCACGAATAGCTGTACGAAATGCAAAAAAGATAACAAGCCTCAATAAAAAAGAAGAGGATATCATCCTCAAACACATGTGGGGATTGACGCTTGCTCCACCACGTTACAAAGAATCTTTCCTCGTGACCATGGTCGATAAGTACTGGGCTATCAAAAAAGCCTCAGAACCAATGAGAAAAAAGTGGTCAAAGAGGAGACTTTTCCATCGAAAAATGTTAAAATCATAATAATTTAAGTTTGAAAGGAATGATTGATTATGAATCAACAAACCGTTATCCACGAACAAAGTGGCCTTAATAGCTTTTATAGCAAAATTTATTCTCTAGTCGGAGTTGGAGTTGGAATCTCAGCTGTTGTATCAGCTTTGATGATGACCCTTTTCCAAGAAACCTTCATGTATATTCTAATTCAGGCTCCATGGGTCTACTATATTGCCATTGCCGTTGAATTGATTTTAGTCCTTGTCGCTTCTAGACAATCGGTGAAAAACAATCCCATGGCCTTGCCTCTCTTTTTAACCTATTCCGCTTTGAATGGTTTTACCTTGAGTTTTATCATTGCTCGCTATGCTCAAGCGACAGTTTATAAAGCTTTTGTAGTCAGTGCCTTGATGTTCTTCATCATGTCAGCGATTAGTCGTGTGACCAAAAAAGACTTGTCTGGAATGGGACGAGCCTTTATGGGAGCCTTGATTGGTATCATCATTGCTTCAATTGCGAATATTTTCTTACAAAGCTCTGGTATGGATTATGTCCTTAGCATCATTTGTGTGATTATTTTTGCAGGTTTGACTGCTTGGGATAACCAAAAGATTCGTTATGTCTATGAACAATCCAATGGTCAACCAACCAATGGTTGGGTAGTTGCCTTGGCTTTGGAACTTTATCTTGATTTTATCAACTTGTTCATCAATATCTTACGTATTTTTAGACGCAATGATTAATAGAAAGAGCCGGGGAACCGGCTTTTTTTGTTGGAAAACTTGTGATATACTAAAGAAAATTGATAGAAATGAGAATCTTCAAATGAAACGTCCATTTATTAGCAGGGAGAAATTAAAACAAATTACTGAAACCTATCCAACTCCCTTTCACCTATATGATGAAGCTGGGATCCGGCAGACAGCTCGTGCCCTCCATCAAGCTTTTTCTTGGAATCCAGGCTTTAAAGAGTATTTCGCTATCAAAGCAACCCCTAATCCAGTCATCCTAAAAATCCTCAAAGAAGAAGGATGTGGCGTGGATTGTGCTAGCTATGTGGAATTGTTGATGGCTCAAAAATTAGGATTTACGGGCCAAGAGATTATGTTTTCTTCGAATAATACGCCGGCTGAAGAGATGGTCTTTGCCCGTCAACTAGGAGCGACTATCAACTTGGATGCCTACGAAGATGTAGCTTTTTTACAGTCAGTTGCGACTCTACCTGAGGTTATCTCTTGCCGCTATAATCCAGGAGGGGTGTTTGAACTGGGGACGGATATCATGGATCACCCTGAGGAGGCTAAGTTCGGCATGACCAAGGAGCAATTGATCCGAGCCTTCCGTGAGTTAAAAGACTTGGGGGTTAAGCGATTTGGGATTCATGCCCTCTTGGCTTCAAATACCGTCTCTAATGATTACTATCCAGAATTGGCTAAGCAATTATTCCAGTTGGCTGTAGAAGTTGTTGAAAAGACAGGGGTGACCTTGGACTTTGTCAACCTTTCTGGAGGGGTTGGAGTGAACTACAAACCAGAAGACCAGCCGAATGACATCGCTGTGATTGGGGAGGGTGTTCGTCGTGCTTACGAGGCTGTTTTAATCCCTGCTGGCTTATATCAAGTGAAAATCTATGCGGAATTAGGCCGCTTCATGTTGGCACCACATGGCTTGTTAGTCACCCATGTCACCCATAAGAAGCAGACTTATCGGACCTATCTAGGAGTAGATGCTTCGGCTGTCAACCTCCTCCGTCCTGCTATGTACGGGGCCTACCACCATATCACCAATCTCGATCGTCCAGAAGGTGAGACAGAAGTAGTCGACATTGTTGGTAGTTTGTGTGAAAACAATGACAAATTTGCCAAGAATCGGGAATTTCCTATCTCTGAGATTGGGGATCTCTTGGTCATCCATGATACAGGAGCGCATGGTTATTCCATGGGCTATCAGTACAATGCCAAGCTTCGCTCTGCCGAGATTTTATTAGAAGAATCGGGCCAAGCTCGTCTCATCCGACGGGCCGAAAAACCAGAGGATTACTTTGCAACATTGTATGGCTTTGACTTTGAAAAATAGTGCCTTTTTGGTATAATAGAAAATGTGTAAATATTGAATTTAGGAGAAAAACACTTATGTCTACATTTTTGACAATTTTATTGATTATCCTTGCTTTCTTTGGTGGGATGTTGGCAGGTATGTACCTACTTCGCAAGCAGTTTGAAAAAGAATTTGCATCAAACCCACGTTTGAATGTTGAAGCGGTTCGTACCTTATTGGGAGCTAGCGGTCAACGTCCAAGTGAAGCGAAGGTACAACAAGTTTACCGTCAAATTTTGAACCAACAAAAAGCATCTTTGAATACGAAGAAGAAATAAAAGCAAGACTGATTACACAATAAAATAAGTAGGGGGACTTTAAGATTTTTCTTAGTCCCTTGTTTTGAAAGGAAGGCAGATGGACAATCGACCAATTGGTTTTTTGGATTCGGGTGTCGGAGGGTTAACCGTTGTACGCGAATTGATGCGACAACTACCCCATGAAGAGGTCGTCTATATTGGTGATTCCGCCAGAGCACCCTACGGCCCGAGACCAGCAGATCAAATTCGTGATTATACTTGGGAGATGGTTCGTTTTCTCCTAACGAAAAATGTGAAGATGATTGTTTTGGCCTGTAATACAGCGACAGCTGTTGTATGGGAAGAGGTAAAAGAAGCCTTGGATATCCCTGTTTTAGGAGTGATTTTACCAGGTGCTTCCGCAGCGATCAAGGCGACGAGAAGCAAACGAATTGGCGTAATTGGGACACCGATGACAGTCGCCTCAGATATTTATCGTAAGAAGATTCAAAGCCTGTCACCAGAAATGGCAGTAGAGAGTTTAGCTTGTCCGAAATTTGTCCCTTTGGTTGAATCCAATGAGTTGCAGTCCAGTGTTACAAAAAAAGTCGTCTATGAAACCTTGAAACCCCTTGCCGGGAAGGTAGATACGCTGGTTTTGGGCTGCACCCATTACCCTCTTCTTCGTCCTATTATCCAAAATGTCATGGGGCCAGAGGTTCAATTAATTGATAGCGGGGCAGAGTGTGTCCGGGATATCTCGGTCTTACTCAACTACTTTGAGATTAATCGCAGTCGCCAATTGGAGGATTGCCACCATCAATTTTATACAACGGCCAATGCAGCCAGTTTTGCAGCGATTGCCAAGACTTGGTTGCAGCAAGTCGTTCATGTGGAGCATGTAGAATTATGAACCAAAAGATATATGAATACAAAGATGCCTTAAATTGGTTTCTAGCTGAATGGGGAGAGCGGAGTGACTATAACGAATATAGTGAAGTCACTTCAGAAGCTTCTGAGCTTGTTGACTTAGTAGAATCACTAGTTGGAGACACAGACTTGGGCTTCCCGCTGAATGTTACAGTTGTCCGTTACGCCTCTAGTTTGCAGTTTTTAACCTTCCTCTTTCAAATCGTGGAGGAAACACTAGGCCGGAAAATTGAAATCGTGCAACGCCAAGGAGCCCTTCTCATTGTAGAAGGAGAACAATTGCTCTCGGTTTATCTGCCCCAAAATGGTCTTCCACTTGCAGATTTTTTGGGGCAGGAAGGCCTCAAGGATCGCTTGTTAATCGCTACTCGGAATGAAGGAAAAACCAAAGAGTTTCGTCAGATTTTTGAGCAAATGGGCTTTGAAGTGGAGAATCTCAATGATTATCCTGATCTTCCAGAAGTAGTTGAAACAGGAATGACTTTTGAAGAAAATGCTCGCCTAAAAGCTGAGACGATTTCACAGCTAACAGGGAAAATGGTCTTGGCGGATGATTCAGGCCTTATGGTTGACATCCTTGGGGGCTTACCAGGTGTCTGGTCTGCTCGCTTTGCAGGTGTGGGAGCGACTGATTTAGAGAACAATGCCAAGCTCTTACATGAGTTGGCGATGGTGTTTGAATTGAAGGATCGGTCAGCTAAATTTCACACAACCTTAGTCGTTGCCAGTCCTGGTAAGGAAAGCCTGGTTGTTGAGGCGGATTGGCCAGGATATATCAATTTTGAACCAAAAGGTGAAAACGGGTTTGGCTATGATCCCCTCTTTCTAGTTGGAGAAACAGGTAAGACATCTGCCCAACTAACTCTAGAGGAAAAGAATCAACAATCGCATCGAGCTTTAGCCGTGAAGAAATTAGTGGAGGTATTCCCAGCATGGCAGAACAAGTAATCATCGTCATGAGCGATTCTCATGGTGATCGTCAGATTGTAGAAGAGATCAAAAACCACTATAAAGGAAAGGTCGATGCCATTTTTCACAACGGGGATTCTGAGTTAGAAAGTACCGATCCTGTATGGGAAGGCATTCATGTTGTCAAAGGGAACATGGACTTTTATGGGGAGTACCCTGAACGTTTGGTGACGCAATTGGGTCCTACTCGGATCATTCAAACCCATGGCCATCTTTTCCAAATTAATTTTAGTTTTCAAAAGTTAGATTTTTGGGCCCAGGAAGAAGATGCAGATATCTGCCTCTATGGCCATCTGCATATTCCGGATGCTTGGAAGGAAGGGCGTACCCTTTTTCTGAACCCTGGGTCAGTCAGTTTACCGAGGGGGCCTATTCAAGAGTGCCTCTATGCTAAAGTGGAAATTGATGCAGATTCCTATCGAGTTGAGTTTTTAAATCGGAAACATGAGGTTTATGAACCTCTTACAAAGGAGTTTGATCGATGATCGCTAAGGAATTTGAGGAATTTATTCTTCGAGAAGAAAAAAATTTTTTGACTCCAGCGCGCAATTTAGCTGTTTTGATTGATACGCACAATGTGGATCATGCTATCTTGGTGCTCAGTCAAATTAGCTACACTCGTGTTCCTGTTGTGACCGATCAGATGAAGTACGTAGGGACGATTTCTTTAACAGACATTCTTTCTTACCAAATGAAACATGATTATTCTGATGAAGTCTTTTCATCCATGGACATCGTTCATATGACAAAAACGGATGGAGAGCGCTTAGGGAAAGATTATACTGTGACAGAAGTCTTGCATAAGTTGGTAGAGGAATCCTTTCTACCGGTTGTTTCAGAGGATGGAGTCTTTGAAGGAATCATTACTCGAAAATCCATTTTAAAAGCCATCAACTCCCTCATGCACAATTTCTCAAATGAATACGAGATGAGGAAAATATGAAAGAATACATAGCTAGTTTTATCAAAGAAAAAGACTTAAGTGAAAATTCGCAGGCGGCCTATTCTTATGATTTGGATCAGTTCGTGGATACGATTCATAACCATGTCTCAGATACCAATCTTCGAATATATCAAGCTTCGATTAAGGATTTTAAACCAGCTGTTCAAAAACGGAAGCTTTCTGCCGTCAATCAATTTCTATTTTATCTTTATCAACATCAGGTTATTGAGGATTACCATCGCTTGGTCCTTCCAAAAGTTTCTGTGTCCAAGAGCCACGATCAAGAGTTATTGGATTTATCCCTTTTGTGGGAAGGATCGGACCAATCCCAAGGACGCTTGATTGCCCTCTTGATTGTCGAGATGGGCTTGTTACCTAGTGAAATTCTTCAGTTGAAAATCGTTGATATTGAACTCGATTTTCAGGTTTTACGTGTAGGGAAAGAAGGACAGAAACGGGTCTTGCGCATTCCGGATGCTCTTTTAGGAGAGTTGACAGATTTGATGACTGGGACGTATTTATTTGATAACAAGGGCAAGCCCTATTCGCGTCAGTGGGGCTTCCGTCAATTAGAGTCCTTCCTAATGGAAAAAGGTTTTGAAAATCTTTCAGCGCAATCCTTACGGGAACAATATATTTTAAAACAAAGAGAGCAGGGGATGGATCTGTTTAGCATCGCCCGAGAGCTAGGTTTAAAAACCCTAGTAACCCTAGAAAAGTATAAGTAATGGATATTAAAATAAAGGATTTTGAAGGTCCCCTGGATCTTCTCTTACACCTCGTTTCAAAATATCAGATGGATATTTATGAGGTCCCTCTGATTGAGGTGATCGAGCAGTACTTGGCTTATCTGACGACCCTTCAAGCCATGCGCTTAGAGGTCGCTGGTGAATACATGCTGATGGCCAGTCAGTTGACCTTGATTAAGAGTCGGCGTCTCCTTCCCAAAATTGCGGAGCAAGCAACGGATGAAGAAGATTTAGAGCAGGACCTCCTGTCTCAAATCGAAGAGTACCGGAAGTTTAAATTATTGGGTGAAAAGATGGCTCTTCAACACGAGGAGAGAGCCCAGTACTTTTCAAAACCAAAAACGGAATTAGTCTATGATGATGCAGAATTGGTCCATGATAAGACCACGATTGATCTTTTCTTAGCCTTTTCAAAATTGTTGACGAAAAAGAAAGAAGAATTTCGACAAAATCATACGACCATTGTCCGAGATGAGTATAAAATTGAAGACCTGATGAATGAGGTTCGTCGCTTGTGTCAGCCTGGTAAGAGAATCTTGCTACAAGATATTTTTGAAGAAGCCAAGGATGTTAACGAACTGATTACTGTCTTTTTGGCAACTTTGGAGTTGATTAAAGTACAAGAAGTTGAGGCTCTTCAAGAAGAACCATTTGGAGATATTATTTTAGTAGGATTAAAGAATGAGTAAAATTGCAGAGATGGAGGCCCTCTTGTTTGTTGCAGGAGAAGATGGTTTAACAGTGAGGCAGATTGCAGACCTCCTATCCCTTCCTCCTACAGGAGTGATTCAAAGTTTAGAAAAACTGGCCCAAAAGTATGAGCAGGATCAGGATTCTTGTATGGCTTTGTTGGAGACAGCGTCAACTTATAAATTAGTGACCAAGTCCCAATATGCAGAGCTGTTACGCGAGTATTCAAAGTCGCCAATGAACCAAAGTCTCTCTCGTGCCGCCTTAGAAACTCTATCTATCATTGCTTATAAACAACCGATAACTCGGATTGAAGTCGATGATATTCGTGGAGTGAACTCTAGTGGGGCCATTTCAAAATTACTTTCTTTTGAGTTGATTCGAGAAGATGGGAAGAAGGAAGTCATTGGGAGACCCAATCTCTATGTGACGACAGATTACTTTTTGGATTACATGGGGATTAACCATTTAGACGAGCTACCAATTGTTGAAGAGACTGAGTTAATCGGTCAAGAAAGCCAATTATTTACAGAAAGAACTGAGGAAATTGATGAGAATTAACAAATATATTGCTCATGCTGGTGTCGCAAGTCGCCGCAAAGCAGAGGAATTGATTAAGCAAGGCCTTGTCACTGTAAATGGTCAAGTAGTGCGCGAATTGGCGACGACGATCAAGTCGGGGGACAAGGTAGAAGTAGAAGGACAACCAATCTACAACGAAGAGAAGGTTTACTACCTCTTAAATAAACCAAGAGGGGTCATTTCCAGTGTATCCGACGATAAAGGGAGACCAACTGTTATTGATTTGCTACCTCAAGTCAAGGAACGGATTTATCCTGTCGGTCGTTTGGACTGGGATACTTCTGGTGTCCTGATTTTGACCAATGACGGTGATTTTACGGATGAAATGATTCATCCGCGTAATGAGATTGATAAGGTTTATGTTGCGCGTGTGAAGGGCTTGGCGAATAAAGAAAACTTGCGTCCCTTGACACGTGGTGTGACCATTGATGGGAAAAAAACCAAGCCAGCAACCTACGAGATTCTAAAAGTTGACCCAGAAAAGAATCGCTCAGTTGTCCAATTGACCATCCATGAAGGGCGCAATCACCAAGTCAAGAAGATGTTTGAAGCTGTTGGCCTTTTGGTGGATAAATTGTCTCGAACCCAATTTGGAAATCTAGACGTTTCTGGACTTCGCCCTGGTGAATACCGCCGACTCAATAAGAAAGAAATCAGCCAATTGCATACTCTTGCGGTGACAAAGACGAAAAAATAATGAAGAAATGTGCAATTGGACTTGTTCGTCTCTATCAACGCCTTCTTTCGCCCCTCTTTCCGCCTTCCTGTCGCTATAATCCTACCTGTTCCAACTATATGATTCAGGCTATTGAACGGCATGGTTTAAAAGGGATTCTGATGGGGCTTGCTCGGATTCTCCGTTGCCATCCCTGGAGCAAGACGGGAGTGGATCCAGTTCCAGATCATTTCAGTCTGAGGAGCCACCTAGAAGAGGAAGAGAAAGGCAAAAATTAAGATCGAACATACTTTAATCAAAAGTCTCACTCAGAGCAAAGAAAAAGAGAGTGGGACAGAAATCGGTAATTGGTTAGAATTCGATTTCGTCGTCCCACCTCCGCACAGTTGAGTAGGGCTGTAAAAGCTGATGAAATCAGCGTAGTAGAGCCCACTCAACCACTGCGTCTTGCTCGACAATCCAAAGACAATAAAGAGGCTAGGACTTTTGTCCCAGCCTCTTTTATTTTTTAGCGGTCTGACCAAGTGCGTGGCATAAAGAGCAGTAACATAGGGTAGATTTCCAACCGTCCTGCAATCATGGCGATCGATAGTAGGAGCTTAGAGATTGGGCTAAAGATCGCGAAGGTATCCGTTGTTCCAATCATCGGTCCGATGTTGTTAAAGCAACTAAAGACAGCGCTGACGACCGTCATAAAATTATTGCTATCAAAGCTGACAATCGCAATGAGAGAGATCATAATCAAGGTATAGACTACGAAGTATTTTAAGATTTTGTGCTGGGTATCCTTATCCAAGGCTGTGCCATTCACATGCAGGGTCATCACCCGATTGGGAGAGAGGGTCGAACGAATTTGATTCTTCCCGATTCGAGCTAGAATTAAGAAACGAATGACTTTCAGCCCCCCGGCAGTTGACCCAGCCGATCCACCAACCACCATGAGCATGAGGAGGAGGAACTGAGAAAAGAGCGGCCAATCAACAGTATTGCCAAAACCAAATCCAGTCGTGGTAATGACGTTGGACACTTGGAAAAAGGACATTTCAAAACTATCTGCAAAATTGTGATAGAGATGCAAAATGTTGCAGGCAATCAGTAGGGAAGAAACACCGACAATCATCAAATAGGTACGAAGTTCTTCATCGCCGAAAAAGGCTTTGAACTTGCGAAGCATGATGTAGTAGTAAAGGTTGAAGTTAACCCCAAAGACCAAGACTCCGAAACTGACCAGATAGGTGATGAGAGTCGAATGGTAGTGGGCAATCCCGTCGTTAAAGACAGTGAATCCACCAGTTCCTGCTGTTCCCATGGCAATGATAAAACTATCATACAGGGGCATGCCAGCACAGAAGTAGATAATGACAAAGAGGAAGAAGAGGGCCAGATAGAGATAGTAAAGGATTTGAGCTGTATTCTTGAGTTTGGATACAATTTTACCAAATACCGGGCCAGGAACTTCTGCCTTCATCACTTCGAGGTGGCTGTTCTTATTGTTGTCCATAATTGCTAGGGCAAAAACCAACACCCCCATCCCTCCGATTAAGTGGGTAAAACTACGCCAGAAGAGAAGAGAAGGGCTGAGAACAGAGACGTCATTTAAAATAGTCGCCCCTGTGGTCGTAAAACCAGAGCTAATCTCGAAAAAGGCATCAATAATGTTTGGGATTTGTCCTGAGAAGACAAAGGGAAGGGCTCCGAAGAAGGACCAGAGGATCCAACACAAAGCCACAATGAGAACGCCTTCTTTGGCGTAGATGTGAAAATCTTTGGGCTTGAATAAGGTACCAATTCCTCCAAGAATGAGGAGGATGGCAATGGTAGCAAATAGGGAGATAAAGACAGTTGGACTATCTTTCACAACAAAATCATTCTTTAGATTGAGGAGTGCAACAACAATCGGAACACAGAGCAGCATGGCTTCAATCAGAAGGAGTTTTGCTAAAAGATAGCGAATCATACTTTTATTCATAGCTTACCCCTCTAACAAATCATAGATTTTCGTGATATTGCTGATTAAGGTGGTAACGATAATTCGGTCCCCAATCAAGAGGTGATCATCCCCAGTTGGGAAAATGGCTTTCCCGTTTCGGATAATGGCCGCGATCAGAACACCTTTTTTCAATTTCAGTTGAGCCAAAGGCTTGCCTGTCATCTTATTTTCTTCCCGAATCTGGAATTGAAGAGTTTCAATTTGGCCATTGGCGACGTGGTGCAAGGCTTCAAGATTTGAATAACGGGCATTGTAGCGTCCGCGGATGAAATGCATGATCGTATCAACTGCGATTCCTTTCGGTGTCACAATACTTGAAAAATCTTGGCGATCAATGATTTCAAGTAAGCTGGTCCGGTTGACCTTGGTAATATTCTTTTGTACACCAATACTATTCAGGAACATGGAAGAGATAATGTTTTCTTCGTCGACGCCCGTTAAGGTTGCCACGGCATCAAAGTTACCTGCGCGTTCCTCCATTAGGATATCTTTTGATGTCCCGTCGCCTTGGATGACATAGAGGTCAGGGAATTCTTGACTAAACCATTCTGCCCGTTTTTGATCGATTTCAATCACTTTTAAGTCGATTTTTCGTTTATTATTACTAAGAATATTCAGAAGATAGTAGGAAATCTTACCAGCACCAATGAGGAGGAGACTTTTAACAACCTGAGGACGAATGCTATTGTGGAAATTCACAATTTCCACTCGATTTCCCGTCATAAAAATCTTATCAAAGGCTTGTAAAGTGAAGTCCCCATCTGGAATCGTTAACTGACCTTGTCGTTCGATGGCACAGATAATAATGTTTCCATATTTCTTTCTGAATTGAGAAAGGGTCATCTGGCAGAGTGGGCTTTCCTCTTTGATCTTAAATTCCATAAAAGCGACTCGTCCACCAGCAAAGTGCTCAACAGACAAGGCGTTTGGAAAGTCAATGCTGTTAGCAATGTAGCGAGCTGCTAGAAGCTCAGGATTGACGACTAGAGAGAAGCCAAGAATATTTTTTTCTTTGAAATAAGAATTTGAGTATTCTGGATTCCGGACGCGGACAACGGTCTCTTTGGCTCCCATTTTCTTAGCCAAAACGGCAGATACCATATTGACTTCGTCCTGCTCTGTCAGGGCGACAAAAATGTCGCAGTCAGCCACATCTGCTTGTTCTAGAATTTTAAAGTTGGCACCATTTCCAACAATACCAATGATATCGTAGCGTTTGGTAATATGATTAACAACGGCTTCATCTTGTTCAATCAAGATGACATCGTGATTTTCTGCGACGAGGGAACGACAGAGGGCTGTTCCGACTTTACCGCCTCCAACTACAATAATTTTCATGAATATTTCCTCCAAAGTATGATTCTATCTTACTCTATTTTCAAAAAAAAATCACCTCTTAATGGTGGAAATAGGGCGTAAAGAGCCAGATTCTCTTCAATACATGAAAGAGAATGTAAAAAAGTGAAATTTTTTTGTCGAAATAGTTGACAGGAGGTAGGAAAGTGGTATACTGATACAGTAACCTCATTGATTTACCTCAAACCTGTTGTGAGTTAAGTTAATGAAGTCGTAACCACGCTGTTTGCTGAGCTAGACTCCGGGCAGTGTGGCTATTTTTTTGTCGGAAAAGAGATTGTGATGAATATTGAAGAATTAGCTTATACAGAAACCAAATCAAAAAACCATGTAGTTCTCTATCAACCTCAAATTCCTCAAAATACAGGGAATATCGCTCGCACTTGTGCAGCCACCAATGCCCCTCTCCACATCATCCGTCCTATGGCCTTTCCCATTGATGATCGAAAGATGAAACGGGCTGGACTAGATTATTGGGATAAGTTGGATGTTCGCTTCTATGACAGCCTAGATGAATTTATGGAAGCTGCGGCTGGAGGAAAGGTTCACCTAGTCTCAAAATTTGCTGATCGAACCTATTCTGAAGTAGCCTACAATGATAATGCAGAACATTATTTCATCTTTGGTCGTGAGGACAAGGGTCTACCAGAGGATTTTATGCGGCTCCATGCTGAAAAGGCGATTCGGATTCCGATGAATGATGAGCATGTCAGAAGCTTGAATGTCTCCAATACCGTTTGCATGATTGTCTACGAAGCCCTCAGACAACAAGAATTTTCTGGATTAGAGCTGGTCCATCAGTATGAGGGAGACAAGTTGAAGTAGAGGCTCTTTGCAAAAGGGATCAAGTTGTAACTTTCGATATTACAAAACACTTGCAATAGCAGGTGTTTTTTGTTATGATAAAGGGGTCTTCAGGGCAGGGTGTAATTCCCGACCGGCGGTGACTTTAAAGTGGAAATGTTTTTTTCCTTTTATACTTTGTTGCCAAGCTTTGCCTAACTATAAGTTATGTCTACAGCTTGGCGCCTCGTCTAAAAGAAAAATATCTATTTCCTCTTCCTTAAAGAAGTCCGCGAGCGTAAGCTGATGTGGTGCGATTCCACAACCGACAGTATAGTCTGGATGGGAGAAGACGAGAGAGGAACAAACCTGTTCTTATTGACGATTGACTTGATGGAAATGTTCTTGATTTTATAAGAAATCAGTCTTCGAGCTTTTTTCTTATAGCATCCTGACTTCTTTTGTCAAGTACCGAGGAACTTTTTAAGTTTTCTTTAAAACGATTCGATTAGAATATGGGAAAGGGAATCTTTCCAACTTCTTCTAATTTTAGTAAAAATTGGAGGAACCTATGATGACAAATACTCGTAAACTGACCCTAGTGGCTGTTTTATCTGCACTTTCTTTTCTATTGATGTTTTATCAACTATCAATAGGGATTGATTTTTTAAAGGTTGACTTTAGTACGATTCCAATCTTACTCGCCTTAGTTTTGTTAGATTTGAAGAGCTCATTTGTGGTGATTTTGATTCGATCTGTTCTCAAGTTAGTTCTGAATGGTCGAGGAGCTGAGACCTTGGTGGGCTTACCGATTAATATCATTGGTGTTTTAGTCTTTGTCTTAGCATTTGCAGTCATTTGGAATAAGAAAAAAAACACAAGGCGATTTGTGATAGCTAGTCTAGTTGGGACAGTTGGTTTAACCATTTCCATGCTCCTAGTTAATTATTATTATGCCATCCCCCTCTATGCTAAATTTGTTGGTTTTGACATAGCGAAGATGGTCGGAGTTGAAAAGTATCTTCTCAGTATGGTTGTTCCCTTTAATCTAATAGAAGGACTGATTTGGGCTGTTACCTTCTGGATGGTTTACACCGTCGTACAGCCCCTACTTAAAATCTATGAAAAATAAACAATCTCATTTCTTAAAGGGCTCTTTTGCCCTTTTGTTATTTATGATTCTGGGCTATGTAGTCAAATTTTATCCAGAAAATTTAGTCGGAATTGATCAACCGATCCAATCGGCTATTCGCGGGGATTTACCAGCCTATCTGACGGCCTTCTTTACCCGTGTAACAGTGCTGATGAACACACCAGTTGTCACATTTTGGGTTGGCGTCATCGTCCTCTTCTTTGTCTGGAAGAAATGGTATACGGAGGCCCTCCTCCTCACAGGAAGTTTAGTTACAACTGGATTAGTGGTTGTGATTCTGAAGCATATTTATCTGCGTCCACGGCCAGCTCTTCAACACTTGGTCCAAGAAGGGGGCTATTCTTTTCCAAGTGGTCACTCTTTAGCTGCCACCCTCGTTTTCGGTAGTTTGATGATTGTGGTGGGGCAACGGATGACCTCTCAAGTCGGAAAAGTTCTCGTTCAGTTTGCCCTCTTCCTTTGTATGGTGACCATCGTCCTTTCGCGTGTCTATGTTGGGGTTCATTACCCGACTGACGTGACAGGAAGTATGCTTTTAGGATTCGGTCTTTTGCAAATGGTCTTCCCTTATTACGATCGTTTGCGTTTTGAATGGCGCTTTAAGAGTAAGCAGAAGTAAAGTATGAAAGATCTATTTGAAGAAAAGGTTTTAAAGGTCCTGGCTCATATTCCAATAGGATGTGTAGCGACCTATGGACAAATCGCCCAACTCATTGGCTATCCTCGCCATGCCCGGCAGGTCGGCAAGGTTTTGGCCACTTCTAAAAAGGCTGTGGCCTATCCCTGTCATCGGGTCGTAACATCTACTGGTCGCCTGGCTCCTGATTGGGAAGAGCAAGGCACGCTTCTCTGGGCAGAAGGAGTGGAATGCAAATCAAACGGTTGTGTCGATCTTAAGAAATACAAGTGGAAAGCAGAGGAGACTCAACTTTGAGTTCACTCTGCTTTTTTGCTATAATGAGGGGTATGAAATCCTATACGACTTTAAATGATTATTATCGAACCCTATTTGGAGAAAAGACCTTCAAAGTCCCGATTGATGCGGGATTTGACTGTCCCAATCGTGATGGAACTGTTGCTCGTGGTGGCTGTACCTTTTGTACGGTTTCTGGTTCTGGGGATGCCATTGTGGCACCAGATGCCCCCATTCGGGATCAGTTTTACAAAGAGATTGATTTTATGCACCGCAAATGGCCAGATGTGAAAAAGTATTTGGTGTATTTTCAAAATTTTACCAATACCCATGAATCTGTCGATGTCATTCGTGAACGCTATGAGCAAGCTATCAATGAACCGGGTGTTGTAGGGATTAACATCGGGACACGGCCAGACTGCTTGCCAGATGAAACGTTAGCCTACCTAGCAGAATTGACAAAGCGAATGCATGTGACCATTGAGCTAGGCTTGCAGACGACCTATGAAGCGACATCTGAATTGATTAACCGTGCTCATAGTTACGAGCTCTATGTAGAAACGGTCAAGCGGATTCGTCATCAGGTTCCCAAGGCTGAGATTGTTTCGCATTTGATCAACGGTCTTCCAGGGGAGACGCATGAGATGATGGTGGAGAATGTCCGCCGTTGTGTAACAGACAACGATATCCAGGGCATTAAATTGCACCTGCTCCACCTGATGACCAACACTCGGATGCAACGGGACTATCATGAAGGGCGGTTGCAATTGATGAGCCAGGAGGAATACGTGTCGGTCATCTGTGACCAACTGGAAATTATTCCCAAGGAAATTGTCATCCACCGGATTACAGGAGATGCTCCGCGAGAGATGCTGATAGGCCCAATGTGGAGTCTCAATAAGTGGGAAGTTCTGAATGCTATTGAAACAGAAATGCGTCGTCGAGGAAGTGTTCAAGGCTGTAAACTAGGAAAATTGGAGGAGTAGGATGTTGCGACCATTAGAAATGGCCCATGATTTTCTTAGGGAAGTCATTACGGATCAAGATACCGTCGTTGATGCGACTATGGGTAATGGGCATGATACGCTTTTCTTGGCGAAACTAGCCAAAGAAGTTTATGCATTTGATATTCAAGAGCAGGCCTTGGTCCATACGCAGAAGCGTTTGGAAGAAGCAGGCCTTGCCAATGCCCACCTTCTTTTGAAGGGGCATGAAGAGGTTGATTTCTATGTAAACCAGGTCAAGGCTGCTATCTTCAATTTAGGCTATCTTCCTTCAGCAGACAAGTCGATCATTACCCAGCCTAGAACAACCATTCAAGCCATCGATAAACTATGTCACCTCTTGGTCAAAGGGGGCCGGATAGCTATCATGATCTATTATGGTCATGAAGGTGGAGACCTAGAAAAAGATGCTGTCTTGGATTTTGTCTCTCACCTACCTCAACAAGAATTTACGGTCACTAGTTATCGGACCCTCAATCAAATTAATCATCCACCATTTTTGGTCATGATTGAAAAATTAGAAAGTTACCGCCATGGATAAAGAATTTTTAAAAAATAAAATTGAAGCCCTTCGTCACGATTTTGTGGAGTCAACGTCTCATGAACGTGCTGTCGGTTTTTTGGATGAAGCGCGGATGAGCAAAAAGATGATCAAAATCAAGAAGAAGTTAGTCTCTCTTGAAATGGAACGTAGCCAGAAGAAAATTGAGCACAAGGATCTGACAAAGATTGATCAAAAGATCCAAGAACAAAAACAACTCTTTGAGGACTGTTGTAACCAACGATCAGGAGGATAAGAGATGGAGATTCTTGTATACGCCATTGTCTTTTCCCTGGTTCTGATTGTTTCCAATGCGACCAATAAGTTGATTCCGACCTTGCCCTTGCCCTTGATCCAGATCTTCCTTGGGATTGGGCTTGGCTTTCTCTTACCCAATTCGGAGTATCACTTAGATACAGAACTCTTTTTGGCCTTGGTTATTGGTCCCCTCCTCTTTCGAGAGGCAGAAGAAGCGGATATTACTTCTATTCTCAAGCACTGGCGCATTATCGCCTTTTTAATCTTCCCAGTTATTTTTATTTCGACCCTTAGCTTGGGCTGGTTGGCTCATCTCTTGTGGTTAGGAATTCCACTAGCTGCCTGTATGGCAGTTGGGGCAGCGCTCGGTCCGACTGATTTGGTGGCTTTTGCCTCCCTTTCGGAACGCTTTACCTTTCCTAAACGGGTCTCCAACATTTTAAAAGGAGAAGGCTTGCTCAACGATGCTTCAGGTTTGGTGGCCTTTTGAGTAGCTCTGGCTGCTTGGACTACTGGTGCCTTCTCATTGGGACAGGCTAGTTGGGACTTGGTGATTTCCATTTTAGGAGGTTTTGCGGTAGGGATTGTGACAGCGGCTGTCAACCGTGGGCTTCAGAAACTGTTGTTGAGTGTTCGGGCAACAGATATTGCCAGTGAACTCATTTTAGAATTGAGTCTTCCCTTGTTAACCTTCTTTATTGCAGAAGAGATCCATGTATCAGGGA